>NZ_JBEXYK010000055.1:0-71865 GCF_040630865.1 Nonomuraea sp. NPDC005730 | reverse complement strand
ATCCAGCCCCGTGACCCACTCCTGCAGATCAGCAGCGGTTAAGTCATCTGGCATGCCTCCACGCTACAGATCACAAAACCTCGCTGCAGTACTAGACGTCCTTGATGATCGAGATGCTGGCGTGGCCGAGGGCTTCGGACACTACGTGCAGCGGCGTGCCTTGGGCGAGCATGAGCGATGCGCCTGAGTGGCCGAGTTCGAGGGGGTGCCAGTGGCCGAGGCCCGCCTTCTTGGCCAGGCGGGAGAACAGGTACGAGAAGGCGTCCGGGGCGGACGGATTGCCGAAAGCTGTCGGGAACATCAGCCCGTGCTCCGTCCAGCCCTCGCCGGCCTTGAGACGTTCCTGGTTGTGCATGACCTTGTGCCGTTTGATCGCCTCGATCAGCTCAGGAGCGAGGCAGAGGATACGGCGTGACCGCTTGGTCTTGAGCTCACTGATCACGATGCGGGTCTTGGGCGTGGTGTTCGGGTCGCGGTTCTTGAGTCGCTTGACGGAGTGGGTGACGCGGAGGGTGCGGGCGTCCGGGTCGAAGGCGTTCCACATGAGGCCGAGTGCTTCGGCGCGACGCAGTCCGAAGACGAGGGCCAGGAGGACGAGAACGCCCATGCGGTGACCTGCTGCTGTGCCGAGGAGCATCTTGCCGTCCTCGACCGTGAGCGTCCGGCCCTCCTCGATCGGGACGCGTGGAAGCATGGACAGGGCCGCGACGTTCCGCATGACCAGCCCCTCCCGCTCAGCCTGGCCCATGGCCTTGCGCAGCACGGCACGCATGTTGCGGATGCTGTTCGCCTTGTATCCCGCCGCGCGCTTGGCCTGCCACAGGGCATCGACTTGGGTCACGGTGAGCTTGGTCAGCTTGTGACGGCCCAGTCCCGGCTTCAGGTGCAGCCGTACCGTGTCCTCGTAGTCGTCAAGCGGCGGTGCGCCGCGCCGCCGTCCGGCGGCCCGCCGCTTGCCCGCCGCTTGCCCGCCGCCCGGGCATGCGGCCTGGGGGCCGGTCCCGGCCGGCAGCAGCACGGGCCGCCACGCCGACCGCCGCCCCCGCCGACCCAAGCGATCTCGCCGACCCCGGCGTCACGCCGCCGCACGGATACAGCCCTACGATCGCCACGTGCCGGCTGGCCTCCGTAGTTGGTCGGGGGCGATCGACGATCCGGTGGTCTGCTCGCCGTACTTCCACGCGCATCTCTGTAGCCATAACCTGTCACGGGCCAGGGTCGCGATCACGCTCCCGAGCCACAGGAGCGCGCGCATGAGTGCCATGAACGAAGCCCCGACATGGATCGGGGATTTCTGCACAATACGTACACACCAGCCCGGGGGAATCGCCACCAGCGGAAGTTAGGATCACGCGGTGGACACAACCAGCGATCTTCCTGAGGCGTCTCGCCAGCGCGCTCCCATGAACGTCAGCGGCAGGGACTGGGCGACGTTCGCCGTATTGCTGGGGCTCGGAACGATTTACGCGACGAGTGTTCCCGGTTGGCATTTCATGTGGCTCATGCTCGTCGGCGTCGGTTGGCTGTTGTTTGGCGTCACCTGGCTGATCGTGCTCGGTGTCGTCCTTCTCAGGCGGGGGAGGCTAGTCGCATTGCGTCGTAACTGGATGTTCTGGGCCGTGCCGCCTCTGGTCGTGGCGTTGGTCGGCGCACTGGTCTACGTTGGTGCGCCGGTCAGGATGCGTTTCGAGTTGTCACGCAGCAGCCTCGACCACTTCGCGAAGACGGTGTCAGAGGGGACGCCGCCGGGGAAGCGGAATTGGGTCGGCCTGTATCCCGTCGAGTACCTTGAAGGATCCCGCCGGGCCTTCGGCTTCATGATCGAGGACACGGGCTTCTTCGGAAGTTATGGCTTCGCCTGGAGTCCGAATGGCGAGCCGGACATCGACGCGCCAGGCTACTACCGCCACTTCGACGGCCAGTGGTACATCTGGATCGACGACTGATAGACGATTCGTCCGTCTCGGGCGCCCAAGTGCTCGCTAAGGCATGGTAAGTCGGCGAGGTGGTTTCTTGGCCTTGCTGGGAGCCACCTTGGGAGCCACCCGAATGGACGATCATGAACGGGGCTGAACGAATCTGAACGGCCAGGCCTTTGGCGACCAGCAGAACGAAGGATGCTAGACGACCCTGAAGATCGTTGAGGGACCTTGTAACAGAGGTCAGGGGTTCGATTCCCCTCGTCGGCTCGCAGCTCAGAGGCCCCTTCCAGGATTCGGAAGGGGCCTCTCCGTACAGCAGCGCTGTACAGCAACGGCCTCGCACCGATCCGACGCCTGCTGCCCGTAAGCTCCCCAGCGAGGAAGCCGGCGGGGGCGCGAGCAGTTCCGAAGTGGGAGGCAGAAGCGCGGGATCGCGTTCGAGCAGCGATACGGCGCTACTCCAAGCCGCTAACCGATCTTATAGCGCGTGATGCCAACGAGGGGGACACGCGTCTGCTTATCACCGACTTCCTGTGCGCAGGACTCGGCTACGACAAATATGACGATCTCACCACGGAGTACCAAGTCAAGGGTGAATTCGCTGACTATGGCATCCGCATCGACAAGCAGCTGATCGCCTTCATAGAGGTGAAGCGTTGCAGTCAGAAGCTCAACGTCAAACACCTTCGGCAGGTGCAGATGTACGCCGTGAACGAGGGCGTTGAATGGATGGTCCTGTCCAACGGGCAAGTGTGGCAGGCGTACCACATGACCGCAGGCCTCCCCGTGGTGATCGACCTGGCTCTCGAAGTGGACCTGCTCAGTGACGTCAGCTTGAGCGTCAAGACGGACGCACTCTTTTACTTGACCAAGGAGGCGTTCAAGCGCCGCCTGATCGATGACCTGTGGAGGGCTCGCGCGGCAACGTCCCCGAAGTCCCTGGCTCAGGTGCTTCTCTCCGACGTGGTGACAGACGCCGTACGCAAGGAACTGCGACATCAGACGAACCATAATGCCGATGTCGGCGAGATCCATCGCATCCTGCGCAGTGATGTACTTCGGCCGGAGACCTTGCTCTGACGCGTGATCTGATGGCGCGGCGCGGAGGTTGGTGATCTTGCTAACGCGGATGCTAACAACCGTTCTGGACAACCCCGGATACTTCTGGACTGGGAACGCTCCAGGAAGGGCTCTGAGCAGGTGTTCGTGACGGCGGCGGACGTCGGTGGACAGTCTCGAAGTCCCTTGTAAACAGAAGGTCAGGGGTTCGATTCCCCTCGTCGGCTCTGCACGTAGAAGGCCCTTTCCCGTGATCGGGAGAGGGCCTTTTCGATCTCGTGCAGCAGGGTTGTACAGCCTCTCTAGCCGAAGATGTCCTGCCCTTCGCGGCGTGAGGGGGCCATGGTGAGCAGGCTCTCATGAAGACTCTGTACGGCCCTGCCAGTGAGTTCGCTTGACGGTGTGGTTTTCATGAGGCGCCAGCCAGGGGTGTCCGTGGGTGCGTCGTCGTCGCGGCCGTGGGCAGTGAGGCTGTGAAGGAGACTGAACGCTTTTTCGTAGGCGGCCACCTGGGCGACCCGTGCAAGGTCGGTGGGGTCCGCGCCGTCGGCGAGTAGTCGGGCAGCCGCGGGAATGCCTTCCAGCGCTTCCGGCGTGGCCCAGCCATTGATCAAGTCTGGCCATATGCGCCGCAGCGCCAAGAAGCCAGCCAGCTGAGGTATGTCCTCTGAGATCTCTGATGCGGCCCACTCCTGAGGGTCATCGGCGCCCAGCGTCGCGAAGAGGTTCTGCGAGGCGAGCACCGCAGCGCGATCGGCTTCGTTCATCCCGCGGCCTCAGCATGGCACGCGATGAGAAAGGCCCTGGAATCCGCCCACAGCATGTCCGTTCACCTGATGCACCGTTGACGGCGCTCTTGCCGGTACTCGGTCAAGGGGGCGGCCCTGGTTCCGCTGCGATGTCATGCTTCCGGCACATTGATCGGCAACCCGTGTGACCATTCTCGCCGCGGCGGCGTCTGTATGTGACGTGACAATCGAAACCGTTCGGGGGGCGACATCATCGAGGAGCTGTATCGCGAGCACTGGCGGCTCGTGTGCGGGTTCCTCCTGCGCAGGACCCGCGATCCGCATCTCGCCGAGGACCTGGCGCAGGAGACGTTCGTCAAGGCGACCAGAGCGCTGCTCGGCTGGCGGGGGGACAACGCGGCGGCGTGGCTGCTCACGATCGCGCGCAATGTCCTGGTCGATCACGTACGTAGGAGCCGCCGCGAGCCGGCCCTCCCGAACCCCGACGAGTTGGGTGTGCCGCCGCTGCACGTGGAGTCGCTGGACGTGCGCGACGCGCTCGAGCGGCTGCCCGAGCAGCAACGCCGGCTGCTCGCGCTGGTCTACTTCGAGGGCTTCTCGATGGTGGAGGTGGCCGCGATGACCGGCAGGTCGCACAACTCGATCAAGACCGCGGTGTGGCGGGCGAGGGCCGCCTTCGCCGACCTTTACGAGGAGAGCAATGAACATGCCTGAAATGCCAGACCTGCCGGACTTCGACCCCAAGCGCACCCGGCGCGCGGTCCGGCGGGGGTTGTTCAGGACGGTCGCCATCGTCCTGGCCGTGCTGGCGCTGCTCGCGGTAGCCGCGACCGAGGGCTCGTCCCTGGTGCAGACCCGCGGCGACCGGGAACGCCGTATGCAGGCCGTGCTCGGCACCGCGTTCAAGATCTACAACCCGGCGTATACGGTGACGATCGGCTCCTGTTGCCAGACCACGCCCGTCTCGATGTCGTTCGAGGTGGCCGCGCGTCCCATCGCGCCGACCGGAGACTGGCCGGCCGGGAGCGAGTCGTACGCGATCAGTCAGGACTTCTTCGGCCGCGTGGGCCGCCTGCCGTTGGGCAGCACCGCCCACACCAGGCTTTCCCAGTCTCTGTTCGACATCGGCACCACGCTGGCGACCAAGGACAACGTGCGCGCGGTGCTCGCCCGGCTGCCCGCCGACCTCAGCTCGCTGGCGGTGGTGGAGTTCGAGCAGCCGCTCGGCGAGGCCGAGATGAAGTCGGTCGTGAAGCAGTACGGCACCTGCGCCGAACGGATCGTGTACGAGCGCAGACCCGGCTCCCTCCCTGTCACCTGGGGCTTCGACTACTGGAACGACGCGATGGACCTCGGCAAGGGCGGCGACAAGACCGAGGACATGTGCGGTGGCAACCTGCCGCAGTTCCGCGACTGGGTCGCCCTGCTGCGTGACCACGACAACGCCAACCTGCGCTCCTTCGACCTGTCCTTGGATCGGCTGCGCAAGGCAGCCGAGGCCGGGCTCGCCTACGGCTATGTGGACCAGCTCAGCTCGGTCCGCGAGCTGCGGGAGCTGCTCAAGGACCCGAGGGTGCGGACGATCCGCCTGGCCGGTGTGGCGTTCGACCTGGACCGGCCCCGCTGAGGGCCATCGCCGTCGACCACGTCCTGGCCCAGTCGGACTTCCGTCGGCTTTCCAGACGCGTGCCCTGACTGGCCACTACCGACGACGCGGCGGTGCTCGGCAGCTCCGTCCAGTCCATCATCCGCTGGACGGGGCCGGCGACGGCGACGGGACGCACGGCGTCCGGTTCCAGCCACACCACCTGCCAGAACCCGCAGTCGTCGACGCGGGTCGCCACCGGGCGGTCGCATCTGGCGCAGGCCAGGTTGGGGCCGCACCGGCCGTCCCAGCCGCAACAGCAGCCGCCCACCTTGTCGAAGAGACGCACGCCGGAGTTCGGATCAGCGCCCGCGGCGAGCCGAGCGCGGATCAGGTCGAGGTCCGTCAATTCGTCCCAGCCGACGATCCACCGTCGGAGGTCGTCGGTAGCAGCCATGGGACTTCTCCAGCCTGGCACTCGGCTTCGACGGCGTATCGGGCTTGCCGGCGTCAGGGCTTGGTCGCCGGCGAGATGACGCCCCATCTGAACGTGGAACCCTTCAGCAGGTGCTCCGTCGCCCTGATGCCGGTCAGGTGCTCGACGAGCAGGAAGGCCGGTCCTTTGTAGAGCCGGGGACGCGACGGGTAGAGCCGGTCGATCTCCGCCATCGTGTCCACGAGTTCGGCGGGCGTTTCCGTCAGGAAGCCGTCGTCGCCGCCCCAGCCCAATCTGATCTCGCCGTCCTCGCACCAGTAGAAGTAGTCGAGGCCCTTGACGCCGAGTGCGGCCTGGGAGACGAGGCGGGTGCCCCTGGACAGCTCGATGATCAGGTCTTCGCAGGTGCCGAGCCAGTCGGGATCGGAGACGAACGTCCACTCGCCGATGGAGGTGACGCCGACAAGGCCCCCGGGGTCCGGGCCTTCGGGGAAGGGGCCCGGCGTGAAGTCCTCCCATCGGCCGCCGAGGCGTGCGACCACCTGTTCGGGCGTGGCGCGCACGTAGGTGAAGCTGTAGCACTCATCGGCGTATTCGCCGCAGAGCCAGGAGGCATCGGGGGGCTGCAAGGACATGCCGTCATGCTGCCAGTCGGCACCGACAGGAACAGCTCGCGTCGTCGGGAGGTCAGCAGCCCTGCTCGGGGATGGCGGCCAGGTCCATGACCGTGTATCGCTTGCGGACGTCGTTCCGCCAGAACAACAACGGGCCGCCGGGGATGGAGCCGCCGACCTGAATGGTCAACTCGTACTCGGCCGCCTTGCCCTCTTTCAGTTGCAGCGCAGCGGACGTGTCGCCGCAGCGGTCGTAGATCACGCTGCCGTTCTCCAACCTTCCGACACGGGCGGTGGATATGGAGGAACCCTCGCCGATGACCTTCGGCGGATCGAAGAACCCGAACCTCTCGTGGAAGAGAGGCGTCCTGCGGAACCCGCCGGGGACGATGCCGCGTCGTGAGCCGTCCCGGCGTTGCACGATCACCTGCGTCAGCTGGTTGGCGGCGCGGGCGACGCCGCTGACACACCATTCGGGTCCGCAGCGCCGGTCGGTGCCGTCGACCTTTTCGGCGGAGCGTTTCTCGCCGGTGACGATGTTGGTGATGGTGTTCTTGCCGTCGTGCACCCAAGGCCAGGTGGAGATGTAGCCGGATCCCATCAGGGTCGGAGTTCCGCCGGTGAGAGGGACGCGGTAGACGGAGCCTCCGCTGTCCTCCCACCAGACGATCTGGTCGCCCACGACTTCCAGGCGGTACATACGGCCGTCTCGGCCCCCGGGCCGGTGGGGGTCGGGCGAGAAGAGGGCCACGAAGCGAACAGGGCCGCCCGTGATCGGCATCGTCCACAGTTGCAGCTCGGGGCTCGTGCGGTCCGGATGGCGGACTGCGGCGATCCATGCGATCTGCGAATCGCTGACGGTCACGTTCTCGATCCGGTGGTAACGCGCCGTGCTCTCGGGGACGGTGCCCAAGACTTTGTGCCTGCCGGTCCGTCGGTCGTAGTTCACCAGGATCGGCCGGTGCTCGTCGGGGTCGGCCATCAGCACCTCGTGCTCGCTGAGCATCGCCAGCGGCTGAACGTCACGGGTGTCGCTGAACCAGCGTGGCACCGAGAAGAACGCCTCCGGCCAGACGTCCTCGGCCGCCGGCAAGGTCGGCACCGGAGGCGGGGCAGTCGGCCGCGACGCCGATTGCGACATACGTGTCGCGCAGCCGCCTGCACCGACGGTGAGCACTAATGCGGTAACCAGCAAGCCTGAATATGCGGAACGTCTCACCTACTCTCAGACGCCGGGCCCGATAAGCAGGTTCCCGTTCGCGAAGGGCGCGCCATTGAAGGCGGGGGATGTCACCAGAGCGACCGTCAGGGGAGCGCTGAGTGACTTCAGAAACGCGTGGCTCAGGCAATGTTCAGTTGATACACGACGATGAGAGCGCGAGCAGAGCTGTCCGTTGGTCGATCTGGAGACGGGGCGGGGAATCGATGACCCCGCCCATGCCTGCGAACTACTGGAAATGTATGTCGGTCCTCAGGGGAACCGGGCGAGGAACAATTTCAGCTCACCGTCTGCACCCCGTCGGCTCTCGCGGAGCAACTCGAACGGCGGCCCTTTCTCATGGGCCGGCACCGGCTCTTCGTCGCCGAGCTTCGTCCGGAAGAGGTGGCCGAGTGGCTGAGCGAACGGATTGCCGTACTGGAGGCTCCGGCATGGGACGAGCCGGCAGCGAAGATCGGCCGGATCGGGGCGTGGGAGTTCGAGGACCACGCCGGCTGAGGGCGGGGCTGTAGTGGCAGCCCCGTCTCGGCGTGCGGGCGGCAGGTCGGTGAGGTCGGGCCTTCTGAAGGTGGTCAGAAGGGGCCGGTCTCCGGGTAGCCGGCCTTGATGACGGCCCTGCGGGTCTTCGGGGTGAGCTTCTTCTCGCTGACGACCTTGCCGGCCGCCGGTGCGGTGATCTTCACCTTGGCGCCCCAGCCGGAGTACTTGGTGTCGGTGTGGAAGGCCATCTGGCGGTAGGCGTCGCCGTCGGAGGAGGAGGTCGAGTCGACGACTGACCGGGTGAGCAGGTTGTTCTTGTCGAAGTACAGGTGGAACTCGACGCTGCCTTCACCGGCCGACTTGTCGTGCCGGTAGGCGGCGAGGGTGGCGGTGCCCTGGTATTCGCCGGTCGCCACCTCGGAGGAGTTGTCCAGCATGAACTTCAGGTCCGCCGGCGTGGTGCCCATGTCGAGGATGGCGTTCTCGCGCTCACCGGTCCTCGATCCGATCCAGGAACGGCCGGCGGGCAACGCCTTGACGATGCCGGGGTTGGTCACGTAGGCGTTCCTGCCTTCGGCGACGACCCGGTAGGGAGGGTCGGTCCTCTGGCGGGACGACATGCGGATGCGGAGGTCGGCGGCCGCCACCTTGCCCTTGCCGAACGCCAGCGTGCCGTTGGTTCGGGTGTTCACCTGTACCTGCATGTCCTGGTCGTCGACGGAGAAATCGACGGTGATGCTGTTTAATTGGTCGATCTTCACGCCCTTGCCCGGTACTAGTTGGGCCTTCAGGGCTTTCACCGCGTCCGCCGGGGCGGCCTGCGTGGTTGCCGGTGATGCGGCCTGAGCGGGTACGGCCGCCGCGCCCACGATCGCCGCAGTGGTCGCGAGGCCCGCGAAGAAGAGCTTCATCAGTGTCCTTCATTTTGATGGATATAGCAGGGAATAGAGTAAGAGAGCGCTGTTGGCCGGATGAGTGATATCTCGTAACGATCGTGTGCCGACTGATGATGTCGATGAGGACGCTGGTTTGCGTCCGTAATTTTCATATATGCCGGGCATTGACGTCGATCAGGTGCGTCGCCAGGCGAGGAGGCCGTCGGGGGCGGCGGTCCGGACGTAACCCGCGCTCATGAGTTCGTCCCGAAGTGTTTCCCAGGCGGGACGGTAGGCGTGGCCGACGAGTTCTTCCTCGCTGAGCACTTCGTCGCCCTGGGTGATCCGGTAGAGGTAGCGGCATGTGGCGCGTTCGTCGTCCGACTCGATGATCTCGGACGAGACCGTGTACGTGTGGCGGCCCACCCGCCGGGAGTCCAGTTGCCGCATGGGACGCGGCTTCGGCGGGCCGCCGTCGCGCCAGGTGAACAGGAGAAGACCGCCGGGCTCCAGCCGGTCGGCCAGGACGGGCCAGAGCCGCCTGCGGTAGCCGGGCTCCAGGGCGTACAACACGTTGATCATCACCATGGCCTCGACCGGCTCGTCGAGGTCGAGGCTCAGGGCGTCGCAGGGCAGCACGGTGACCCGTTCGAGCAGGTCGGGCCGTTCGGCCAGGCGGGAGAGCAGTACTGCCCGCATCGTGTCCGAGGGTTCCAGGGCGAAGATCTCGGCGGGCGTCCAGTCGGCCAGGGACGTGGTGATCAGGCCGGTTCCGGCACCTATCTCAACGATGCTGCGGCGCACTCCGGTCAGGAGGGACGGCAACTTCTCGCGCACGTCCGGTATGTGGCTGTGCACGGCGAGCAGGTCGTAGAAGACGGGAGAGAGGTAGTCGGCCATGGTCGGCCACCGTAGTCCAGCCGGTGTGACGTTCCCGGGGTCAGGCTCCCGCCGCCGGCGCCCGGTCGAGCGTCACGCCGAAGTGCTCCCGGTACGCCGGAAGCAGCTCGTTCTCGTTCAGGATGCGCTCGGCGCGTTCGCCCTGCCGGGTGACGATCAGCTTGCGCCCGCTGATCGTGGTACGCCCCTCCGCCGTACGCATCGAGCACACCGGCGACCTGGTGAAGTGCGAGTCCGGCGAGGTCGCCTGCCACCAGCAGGTCGGTACGAAGTCGGTCAGCTCGTACGGCCGCGCGGTGAGCCGGTAGGCGGGCTCGCCGTTGTGCGACACGTCGAGATCGCCGTGCTCCCCGGGAGCGGGCACGATCTGGAAGACCCCCGCCCCGTCCTTCTGCTCACCGCGCTCGTCGATCCGCAGCGGCTCGTCGGCGAAGTCGCCGAAGCCGACGTCCACCAGCCAGGGCTCGTCGAGGTCGACGCGGAGCGCGAGGTGGTCGAACAGCGGCCCCGGCCGGCCGCCGCCGAACACCCGCGCCGCGAGCAGGGTCACCCGGTAGCCGAGCGCGGTGAGCAGCGCGGCGAACAGGCCGTTCTGCTCGTAACAGAAGCCGCCGCGGCGGCGGGTGACGAGCTTGTCGAACAGGGCGTCGGGAGCGAGGGAGATCGGCTCGCCGAGGTGGATGCTCAGGTTCTCGAACGGCACCGCCCTCAGGTGCGCGAGCTGCAGGGCCCGCAGGCCGTGGACGTCCGGCGGCACCGGCCGGGACGCTCCGAATCTGTCCAGGTAGCGGGTGACTTGCGACTCGTCCATGACCTACAGGAAACCACGTCTCGCCTGCCTGCGCCCGCCGGATGGCGTCGCGGGTCAGCTTCGCACGGCGCACAGCAGGCGGTTGTTCCCGCGCTGCCACAACGTGCCGATCTCGCCGAACCCGGCCTTGGTCAGCGCGCTTACGTGCTGCTCGACCAGGTGGGACTCCGAGCCGTGATGGGATGCGCCGGCCGTGCTGCGCTCCTGGTTGAGGTCGGCGAAGGCGGGGTCGGCGGCGATGGCGTCCCACCAGGCGCGCCAGTCCTCGGGGCGGCGGTCGCCGAAGACGCGGTCGGTCTCGCGCTGGTGCACCGCGTGCTCCAGCCGGGCCAGGGTGGGGGAGGAGGAGTCCATGTGGTCGCCGTTGAGCAGGATCCCGCCGGGGCGCAGGACGCCGGCCAGCTCGGCGTACGTCTCCTGAAGCTCCTCGGGCGAGATCCAGTGGAGCGCGGTGGTGCTGACGGCGGCGTCGGCGGGACGGTCGAGGCCGAGCTCCTTGGTCCACCCGCCGGTACGCAGGTCGGCCGAGACGAACCGCAGCCCCGGGTAGGCGGCCCGGCCGAGCCCCAGCAGCAGCGGGTCGGCGTCGACGGCGATCACGGTGGCCGAGGGCAGGCGTTCGAGCAGCCGGGCGGACAACGACCCCGGCCCGCACCCCAGGTCGATGACCACGGGATCCGGCCGGCCCAGCGCCTCGACCGCGTCGATCAGCGCGGTGAAGCGAGCCTCCCGGTCGGGCAGATAGCCCTCCTGCTGACGGTCCCAACGCTCGATCCATGCCAGCGCGGCTTCCTGAGTGGGCATCAGATCTCCCTGTAACTGTCGTCTAAGATTTGAGCAGTCACAACTTAGAACGCGAAGGTGTAACTGGTCAAGTGGATTACAACAGTCACACAGATGCAATCGTCCGGGTCGCGGTGGCGCTGGTCAACGCGCTGACCCCGGGTGAGCAGCGAGGGCGCGAGTTCCCCGTCCCCGACGACCTCGCCGCGGCCGCCTCCGGCGCGCTGGGCAGCGTCTATTCCGGCCACCGCGGCATCGGCGCGGCCGATGCCGCCGAGCTGGCCGAGGTCGCGGCCCGGCTACGCGTGGTGTTCCGCGCGGTGGCGGACGGCGACGTCGACACCGCCGCCATGGCCACGAACGCGCTGCTGGAGGAGAGCAGGGCCAGGCCGATGCTCGAACGCCACGACGGCGAGCCGTGGCACCTGCACTTCCACGGCCCCGGCGGCTCGGTGGCGGGCGACTGGGCGGCCAGCTGCTCGACCGGGCTCGCGATCGTGCTCGGCAGCGAGTTCGGCGACCGGCTCGGCGTCTGCACCGCCCCTCACTGCGACCGCGTCTACGTGGACGTCTCCCGCAACGGCACCCGCCGCTTCTGCTCCACGGCCTGCCAGAACCGCGTCAAGACCGCCGCCTTCCGGGCCAGGACGCGGGCGGAGTGAGCCGGGATCAGGCCAGGACGCGGATCGGCGCGCCGGCCAGGAACGCGTCGATGTCCTGCACGGCGTCGCGGAAGTAGGTCTCGTAGTTGCCGCCGGTGACGTACCCGAGATGGGGGGTGGCCAGCACGTTGGGCAGTTTGCGCAGCTCGTGCCCGGCAGGCAGCGGCTCGGTCTCGAACACGTCGAGCCCGGCCCCCGCGATCAGCCCCTCGCGCAGCGCCGACGCCAGGGCGGCCTGGTCGACGATGGCCGCCCGCGAGGTGTTGACCAGGTAGGCGCTGGGCCGCATCAACGCCAGCTCGTGCGCGCCGACGAGCCCGCGGGTGCGCTCGCTCAGCACGAGATGGACGGAGACGACGTCGGACTCGGCGAACAGCTCCTCCTTGGCGACCGCCCGCACACCGAGCCCGCCGGCGCGCGCCGCGGTCAGGTTCTGGCTCCAGGCGATGACGTCCATGCCGAACGCCTGCCCGATGCGCGCCATCTGCGCCCCGATCTTGCCGAGGCCGAGCAGCCCGAGCGTGCCGCCGTGCAGGTCCATGCCGACGGTGCTCTGCCACGGGCCGTCGGAGCGCATCGCCGTGGCCTCGGGCACCAGGTGGCGGGCGAGGCCGAGGATGAGCGCCCAGGTCAGCTCGGCCGGCGGGGTGGAGGCGCTGCCCGTGCCGCACACGGTGACCCCGCGGGCGCGGGCGGCGTCGAGGTCGACGGAGGCGTTGCGCATGCCCGTGGTGATCAGCAGGCGCAGCCGGGGCAGCCGCTCGAACAGCTCCGCGCCGAACGGCGTGCGCTCCCGCATGACGACCACGATCTCGAAGTCCGCCAGGGCCGCCACCAGCTCGTCCTGGCTGGTGAAGTGGGCCAGGAAGCTCGTGGCCCGGACTCGCGACCAGTCGGCCAGCCCGAGGGCCACGCCCTGGTAGTCGTCGAGGACGGCGCAGCGCAGCATGATCCGTGATCCTACGCCGCGGCCCCCTGCTCCAGCTCCCCGGCGGGGCCGGGGAGCTGGAGCCCGTTCATTCGGCGGCTAGCCTTTCCGCCTCGTCGTGCAGCGCCGCGACCAGGATCAGCTCCAGGTTGAGCTCCTCCAGGTCCGGCGACGCCAGACCGTCAAGGACGCGCATGGTGGGCCTCCCTGAACAAAAGACGTCTCAGGTGTCACATAGGTTCACATCTATCTGAAACGTTCTCAGGGGAGGCACGGGCCGGAGGGAGAGGGGAGTCATTCCGTCGAGGGTTCCGGGAATTGTCCCGGACAAATCATCAAGCCACTCCCGACAAACCGGAATCGCGGTTCAACTCGATGTCCATCTGCATCGCCAGAATCTCCTGCCGCTCCTGGTTGATCCTGCGGCACAGCGTGACATATGCGGTCAGCACCTTGGAGTACGAAGCCCGCGCCTCCTCCAGCTGGCCGCGCAGACGTTCGATGCGGTCGGGGTCGGCGAACTCCTCGGCCTCGGCCTCGGCCAGCAGCGTGCGGGCCTCGTCGACGATCTCCTCGGCCCGCATCCGCGTACGTCGCAGCATCGCCGAGCACTCGAAGAGCTCCGTCAGGCGCGCTGACGAACGAGCGAACTCGGCCTTGCCCATGGCCGTGCCGCCCGCCCGATGCCAGCGAAGATTCGATGCCATTACCGCCACCTCCCCGGTCAAGGTTGCCTAACTGTAGACGTGTGTACCCCGCCGGAGGATGACCTGAGACGCCCACGGAGTAGGTCCCTGATCCCGGCGGAGAGTTTTCTTCCTCTGGCAGGTCGAGGATTTTCCCCTGAAACTCATTCGGTCCCTGGTGAATGTGCTGATTAGAGACATCTGCGAGGTCTATCCGAGGAATGCAACGAATCGCCGGGGTCGGCAAATAGGTGACTCCAAGACGGCCGATCGGGCCCCGCGGCGACGGGCGTTCGTCACATACTGAAACGACATGGCGGCGCAACGTGACTCCGAGGTGACGGCAGTGGTGGCGATGTCGGCGGCGGGTAACAACGACGAGACGGTCGACGTCAGCGTCGTCATCCCGGTGCACAACTGCCGTCCCTATCTGGACAGGTGTCTCACCTCGGCGCTCGTGCAGCGGGTGAAGAAGGAGATCGTCGTCGTCGACGACGGCTCCACCGACGGCGGCGCCGAGCTCCTCGACCTCTACGCCACCTACCACCAGTCCAGCGTCAAGGTCGTGCACATCGAGGGGTCGGGCGGCGCCGGCCGGCCGCGCAACGTCGGCCTCGCGCACGCCACCGGCCGGTACGTCTTCTTCTGCGACGCCGACGACCACCTCGGCCCCGAGGCGCTGGAACGCATGGTCGCCATGGCCGACAGGAACGGCTCCGACATCGTGCTCGGCAAGATCGTGGGCCACGGAAGGCGGGCCCCCGCCTCGATGTTCCAGCAGAACGCCGAGCGCCTGACCCTCGCCGACAGCAACGTCTACAACAGCCTGAGCTGCTTCAAGCTGTTCAGACGGGAGATGGTCGAGCGGCACGGCATCCGCTTCGCAGAAGACATGCTGGTCGGCGAGGACATCATGTTCACCGTGCACGCCTACTGCCACGCCGGCGTGATCTCGGTGGTCGCCGACCACGACTGCTACCACCTGGTCTCCAGGTCCGACGGCAGCAGCATCATGCAGCAGGCGGGCAGCCGGGACCCGATCGCCTGGCTGACCATGATCCGGCGGCCCATCCGGCTCATGGCCCGGCACGTCGAGCCCGGCCCGCTGCGCGACCACCTGCTCCGCCGGCACTTCAGGCTCGACGCCTTCGCCCAGCTCGGCGCGGTGTTCCTGGAGAGCGACGACGTGCGCCGCAAGGAGATCGCCCAGGAGGTCGCGGCGCTGTGCGACGAGTGGTTCACCCCCGGCGTGCACGCCCGGCTGAACACCATCGACAAGCAGCGCGTGGCCGCGCTCGGCGACGTCGACCGCCTGGTCCGGCTGGCCCGCATCGAGAGCGCCACCGTGCGGCGGCGGCTGACCGGGCTGCGCTGGGAGGACGATCACCTGGTGGTGAGCGGCACGGCCGGGCTGGAGGGCATCAGCCAGGACGACGGCGTGGCCCTGGTGCTGCGCGCCCGCAACGACCCGCACGGCGAGCTCGTCGTCCCGGCCGAGCGGCAGGGCACGGAGTTCACCGCCCGGGTGGAGGCCGCCGCGCTCGCCTCCGGCGTCTGGGACCTGCGGGTGGCGGTCGAGCTGGAGGGGGTGGTGCGCCACGGCAGGCTGGGCGCCGACCGCGACAACGGCGTCACCCGGCCGCAGCCCCGCCTGATCGGCGGCGTGGTGACCCTGCCGTACTTCACCAGGGACAACGGCAATCTGAGCATCGACGTCGGCGGCCATGTCGTCGCCGTGCCCGGCATCGTCCGGCTGGAGCGGACCAGGTGGGGGCTGGGGCACCGGCTCGTCGTGCAGGGCGAGGTCAGCGTGGCCGGAGAGGTTCCCGAGTGCGCGGCGATCAGGCAGATCGTCTGGCGCGAACGGCGTACCGGCCGCGAGCGCGCCGAGCGCGTGACGGCCCTGCCCGGGGGCGGGTTCGCGGCCAGGCCGGCGGTGGGCCGGCTCCCGCCCGGCACCTGGGACGCCTACCTGGAGCTCGACCTGGGCGGGCCGCCCGCGCTGTTCAGGATCGAGACCGACGCCGACACGGTCGCCGGCCCGCGCAGGTGGCGGGGCGCGGCGTTGCTGCGCAGCGTGCGGCCGTACGCGACCTCGGGGAAGGGGCGGCTGAGCACGGTCGTGCACCGGCTGACGCCGCGAACGATCCTCAGGAGGATCCTTCAGTAATTGCCACCTATGTGCAGGTGCAAGGCGATGCTCTAAAGTGAGGAGGATTTGTTCGTCCTTCTGGAGGCGTTGCCGTGCACGTACCCGATGGCTTCTTCAACGCAGCTACATCCGTCTCCGCCGGAGCGGTGGCGGCCGCCGGGGTAGCGGTCTGCCTGCGCGGCGCCCGCCGGGAGCTGGACGACCGCACCGCGCCCATGGCGGGGCTCGTGGCGGCCTTCATCTTCGCGGTCCAGATGCTGAACTTCCCCGTCGCGGCGGGCACCAGCGGTCACCTGCTGGGCGGCGCGCTGGCGGCGATACTCGTGGGGCCCTACACAGGCGTGCTCTGCATGGCCGTGGTGCTGCTGGTACAGGCCGTGTTCTTCGCCGACGGCGGGCTGACCGCGCTGGGCGTCAACATCACCATCATGGGCATCGTCACCGTGCTGGTCGGGTGGGGCGTCTTCAGGCTGGTCACCGCAATGGCCAGAGGCCGGGGCGGGGTGACGCTCGGGGCGTTCCTCGGGGCGCTGATCTCGGTGCCGGCCTCGGCGCTGGTGTTCTCCGGGCTGTTCTGGATCGGCGGCACCGCGCCCATCGAGGTGTCGGCCGTGGCCGCGGCCATGGGCGGCGTGCACGTGCTGATCGGCATCGGCGAGGCGCTGATCACCGCCACCACCGTCGCCGCCGTGCTGGCCGTACGGCCCGACCTGGTGTACGGCGCCCGCGGGCTGGCCAAGCCGCTCGTGCTCAAGGGGGCCGAAGGCGCCACCACGACCGTGGGCGAGCCGGCGCCGGCGGCCCGGCCGGGCCCGCTCAAGCCGTTCCTGCTGGGCGGGATCGGGCTGACCCTGGTGCTGGCCGGCGTGGTGTCCTTCTTCGCCGCCTCCGACCCCGACGGGCTGGAGGCCGTGGCCGAGAACAAGGGCTTCAGCGGCCAGGCGGCCGACCACGCGTTCGGGTCGTGGGCGCTGGCCGACTACGGTGATGTGGGCGGCATCCCGGTCGGCGTGGCCGGGATCGTCGGCGTCGGGCTCGTGCTGCTCATCGCCGGTGCCGTGGCGTTCGCCGCGCGCAGCCGTACGAACGTGGGGGTCTGATCTGTGAGAGACGGTGAGTGACGGTGGGCGCGGGGCATCGGCACGATCTCTACCTGCCGGGTGACTCCCCCGTCCACCGGCTGCCGCCGCAGTGCAAGCTGCTCGCCGTCTTCGCCTTCGCCGTCGTCGTGGTGGCCACGCCGCGGGAGCGCTTCTGGGCGTTCGCGGTCTACGCGGCGCTGCTCGGGGGCGTCGCGCTGGCCGCGCGGGTGCCGGTCGGCCACGTGCTGCGGCGGATGGTGATCGAGCTGCCGTTCGTGTTGTTCGCGTTCCTGATCCCGGTGATCGGGATGGGCGAGCGCACGACGGTGCTCGGGGTCTCGCTGAGCGTGCAGGGATTGTGGGCGGCCTGGAACATCCTGGTCAAGGCCACGCTCGGGGTGATCGCCTCGATCCTGCTCGCGGCCACCACCGAGCCGCGGGTCATCCTCGTCGGGGCGCAGCGGCTGCGGCTGCCGAGCCTGCTGGTGCAGATCGCCATGTTCATGCTCAGGTACATGGACGTGATCATGGAGGAGATGCGGCGGATGCGGGTGGCGCGCGAGTCGCGCGGGTTCGAGGCGCGCAACTTCCGCCAGATCCCGGTGATCGCGCGTTCGGCCGGGGCGCTGTTCATCCGTTCGTACGAGCGGGGCGAGCGGGTGCATCTGGCGATGCTGAGTCGCGGCTACGCTGGACGGATGCCGATAATTCAAGATATTTCGGCATCCATCGGGCAGTGGGCGGCGGCGCTCGTCCTGCCCGTCGTGGCACTCGCGGTTCTGGGGCTCTCATGGTGAACTCTCTGGAGGTCAGTGACCTGGCCTACGCCTACCCCGACGGCACTCAGGCGCTGTTCGGCGTGAACCTGGCGATCGGCCGCGGTGAGCGGGTGGCGCTGCTCGGCCCCAACGGCGCCGGCAAGACGACCCTCGTCATGCACCTCAACGGCATCCTCACCACCGGGCACGGCAGCGTGGCCGTGGGCGGCGTCCCGGTGCGCAAGGACACGCTCAAGGAGATCAGGCAGCGTGTCGGCCTGGTCTTCCAGGACCCCGACGACCAGCTCTTCATGCCCACGGTCAGGGACGACGTCGCCTTCGGCCCGGCCAACGCCGGCCTCAAGGGCGCGGAGCTCGACCGGGTGGTCCGCGACGCGCTCGACCGGGTCGGCATGCTGGCGGCCGCCGACCGGCCGCCGCACCACCTGTCGTTCGGGCAGCGGCGCCGGGTGGCGGTGGCCACGGTGCTGGCGATGCGGCCGGAGATCCTCGTGCTCGACGAGCCCTCCTCCAACCTCGACCCGGCCGCGCGCAGGGAGCTGGCCGAGATCCTGCGTTCGCTGGACGTGACGGTGCTCATGGTCACCCACGACCTGCCGTACGCGCTGGAGTTGTGCGAGCGCTCACTGATCCTCTCGGGCGGCGTGATCGCCGCCGACGGGCCCACGCGCGAGCTGCTGGCCGACGCCGAGCTGCTGGCCGGGCACCGTCTGGAGCTCCCGTACGGCTTCGCCGTCCCGGCCGGGTGAGCAACCTGGTGCCCAGGTCGCGGGCCGGACGGCCGACTGGGTAAGAACCCTCAGCGCCGCGTCTAGCGCATGATTCGTCCGGTCTAGTCCTTCTGTATCCGGCTCTTCGTAGTTTGTGCATGCCCGCTATCCGGGGATGTCGAAGTACAGTGGCTCATCGAGGAGGGGCCAAATGAAGCTGCGGCTTGCGCGACACGCCCTGGGTGACGCCGTGGTGGTGGCTGTTGAGGGAGAGCTCGATCTGTTCACCGCACCGTTCCTCCGCGACGAGGTCCGCGACGCCATCAAGCAGGACAGCGCCAGGCTCGTGCTCGACCTGCAGCAGCTGTCGTTCATGGACTCCAGCGGTCTGTCGGTGCTGATCGAGGCCTGGCGGCTGGCCACGGGAGAGGGAGGCGGGGTGTCCCTCGCCGCGCCCCAGGCGCCCGTGGCGCGCATCCTGCGGACCACGGGGCTCGACCGGCGGATCAAGGTGTACTCCGATGTCGACAGCGCCGTGGGGGAGATTTAACCCGCCCCGAGTAGAACTTCATTCGGTTGGCGCGTTAAGGTCCGGGATATGGACGTCAACGGATCTGCAGCAATCATCTCCGGCGGTGCCAGCGGGCTCGGTGAGGCGACGGCCCGCGAGCTCGCCCGCGCGGGCGCCACCGTGGTCATCGCCGACCTCAACGAGGAGCGCGGCAAGGCCGTCGCCGACGAGCTCGGCGGCGTCTTCGTCAGGACGGACGTGTCGGACGACGATCAGGTGCAGGCGGCCGTCGACGCGGCCGTGGCCACGGGCAAGCCGCTGCGCGTCGTGGTCAACAGCGCGGGCATCGGCTGGGCCGAGCGCACGGTCAACCGCGAGGGCAAGCCGCACAACCCGGCCACGTACCGCAAGGTGATCGAGGTCAACCTGATCGGCACCTTCAACCTCATGCGCATCGCCGCGGCCGCCATCGCCGCCACCGAGCCGGTCGACGCCGACGGCCAGCGCGGCGTGGTCATCAACACGGCCTCCGTCGCCGCCCTGGAGGGCCAGACGGGCCAGCTCGCCTACTCGGCCTCCAAGGGCGGCATCGTGGGCATGACGGTCCCCGCCGCGCGCGACCTGGCGGCCATCGGCGTACGCGTGAACACGGTCTGCCCCGGCATCATCGACACCCCCATCTACGGCTTCTCGGGCAACGCCGAGGAGTTCAAGGCCAAGCTCGTGGCCCCCGTGGTCTTCCCCAAGCGCATGGGCCGGGCCGACGAGTTCGCCCACCTGGTGCACTCGCTCGTCCAGAACGACTACATGAACGCCGAGGTCGTGCGCTTCGACGGCGGCATCCGCTTCCAGCCCAAGTGAGGTCCCGTGTCTGACGAAGTGCTCGTCGAGGAGTCCGGCAACGTCGCGGTCATCACCATCAACCGGCCGAAGGCGCGTAACGCGATCAACGGTGCGGTGGCCCGGGGGATCGCCGAGGCGCTGGACACCTTCGACGCCCGCGCCGAGATCTCGGCGTACGTGCTGACCGGCGCAGGGGGCACGTTCTGCGCGGGCATGGACCTCAAGGGGTTCCTGTCCGGGGACTTCCCGGTGGTCGAGGGCCGCGGCTTCGGCGGCATCGCCGAGGCGCCGCCCAAGAAGCCGCTGGTGGCCGCGGTCGAGGGGTACGCGCTGGCGGGCGGCTTCGAGCTGGCCCTGTCGTGCGACGTCATCGTGGCCTCGTCGGAGTCCACGTTCGGGCTGCCCGAGCCGAAGCGCGGGCTGGTGGCGGGCGCGGGCGGGATCATGCGGCTGCCGCGGCGGATCCCGTACCACGTGGCCATGGAGATCGCCCTGACCGGCGACCACTACCCCGCCTCCCGCCTGTACGAGCTGGGCCTGGTCAACCGGATCACCGAGCCGGGGGCCGCCCTGGAGGGCGCGCTGGAGCTGGCCCGCAAGATCGCCGCCAACGCCCCCCTGGCGCTCGCGGCGACCAAGAAGGTGATCATCGAGTCCCAGGACTGGCCCCTGGAGGAGATGTTCAAGAGGCAGGGCGCGATCATCAACCCGGTGTTCGGCTCCAAGGACGCCATGGAGGGCGCGGCGGCCTTCGCCGAGAAGCGCGCCCCCCAGTGGAAGGGCGAGTAACCCTCACCCGTACGCCGGCCCCTTCCGCACGACCGGAAGGGGCCGCGTCAACGCGCGTGCGTGAGCTTTCCTACGTACGGTAAAGGGAGAAGACGACCACCAGGAGAGCGCATGAGCGACTATTCGGGTTCCAGGTTCGAGTCGGCCAAGCGCGGCGCCGGCACCTTCCTGTCGAACGCGATCAAGGCGATCGTCATCCTCGGGTCCATGCTCGCCGTGATGTGGGTCCTGGAGGGCGTCGACTACGTGATGGGCGGCGCGCTCGACTCCTACGGCATCGCGGGCTGGGACGCCGACGGCCTGGTGGGCATCTTCTTCGCGCCGTTCCTGCACGGCGGCTTCGGCCATCTCATGGCCAACTCGCTGCCGCTGCTGGTGCTGGGATTCCTGGCGGCGGTGCGCGACATCCGCAGGTTCCTGTGGGCCACATTGGTGATCGTGGTGATCGGCGGCTTCGGCACGTGGGTGTCCAGCCCCGGCGTGATCACGATCGGCGCGAGCGGCCTGGTCTTCGGCTACTTCGGCTTCGTGCTGGCCCGGGGCCTGTTCGACCGCCGCCTGGTGGACATCCTGATCGGCATCGGCGTGGGCGTGGCCTACTACTCGATCCTGTGGGGCCTGCTCCCCAACCAGCAGGGCATCTCGTGGCAGGGCCACCTGTTCGGCCTCGTGGGCGGCGTGGTGGCCGCCGGGGTGCTGCCGCGCAGGAGAACGCTGCCGGCCCGCTTCTGAGCCCTACAGGTGTGGCTTGGTGTGCTCGGCCGGCGAGCTGGAGAGCATGCGGTCGATGAGCGCCAGGCCGATCGCCGAGGCCACGAACGCCAGGTGGATGATCGTCTGCCACATGATCTTGTCGTTGGGCACGTCACGCGCCCGGATGAACGTCTGCAGCAGGTGCACCGACGAGATGCCCACGATGGCCGTGGCCAGCTTGACCTTCAGCACGTTGGCGTTGACGTGGGAGAGCCATTCGGGCTCGTCGGGATGGTCGTTGAGGTTGATGCGCGAGACGAACGTCTCGTAACCGCCGATGATCACCATGATCAGCAGGTTGGAGATCATCACGACGTCGATCAGCGCCAGGACCGTGAGCATGACGACGACCTCGGCCGACGTGCCGTCGCCGGTCGCCGGGTGCAGGAAGACGCTGCTCAGCAGGTGCCACAGCTCGGTCATGAACTGCCAGACGTACACCGCCTGGGCCACGATGAGGCCCAGGTAGAGCGGGACCTGCAGCCAGCGGCTGGCGAACATGAGGTAGCCGAGGCTGCGGGGCAGCGCTCGCCCCTGGCCGATCGGGGGCTGTTCGGGCAAGAATGTTTCCTACTGATCGAGCCGGAGGACTGGTGAGTTGGCGAACCTGGGATCCCTGGAACGCGCGATCATGAACGTGCTGTGGGATGCCGGCAAGGCCATGCGCGTGCGGGAGCTCCTGGACAGGCTCAACGAGGACCGTGACCTCGCGTACACGACCGTGCAGACCGTCGCCGAGCGGCTGGTGCGCAAGGGCCTGCTGGTGCGCACGCCCGCGCGCAACGCCTTCCGCTACGCGGCCGCCTGCTCGAGGGCCGAGCACGTCAGCCGCCTGATGCTGGAGGCCCTCGCGGTCAGCACCGACAGGCTGCCGGTGCTGACGAGGTTCGCGCAGAGCGTCGAGGAGGAGGACGCCCTGGCGCTCCTGGACGAGCTGACCCGCCGGACGAGCCGGCGCGCGATGGGCTAGAGACGCTCGACCACGTGGTCGACACAGACCGTCAGCGCCTCGACGTCGGACGGCTCGATGGCCGGGAACATCGCGATGCGGAGCTGGTTGCGGCCCAGCTTGCGGTAGGGCTCGGTGTCGACGATGCCGTTGGCGCGCAGCACCTTGGCCACCTCGGCGGCGTCGACGTCGTCGTTGAAGTCGATCGTGCCGACCACCTGCGAGCGGAACTGCGGGGCGGCGAACGGCGTGGCGTAGGACGACTTCTCGGCCCAGGTGTACAGGCGCTGGCTGGACTCGGCGGTGCGGGCGGTGGTCCAGGCCAGGCCGCCGTTGCCGTTCATCCAGTCGAGCTGGTCGGCCAGCAGGAACAGCGTGGCCACGGCGGGCGTGTTGTAGGTCTGGTCCTTGCCCGAGTTGTCGATCGCGATCGGCAGGCTGAAGAACTCGGGGACGTACCGGCCGGAGGCGGCGATCTCCTCGACCCTGGCCAGGGCGCGCGGCGACATGATCGCGATCCACAGGCCGCCGTCGGAGGCGAAGCTCTTCTGCGGGGCGAAGTAGTAGACGTCGGTCTCGGCGATGTCGACCGGCAGGCCGCCCGCGCCGGAGGTGGCGTCGACCAGCACCAGCGAGTCGTCGCCGCCCACGCGGGAGATCGGCATGGCGACGCCGGTCGAGGTCTCGTTGTGGGTGAGGGCGTAGACGTCGACGCCGTCCTCGGCGGCCGCGGTGGGGTAGGTGCCGACGTCGGACTTGATCACGCTCGGGTCGGCCAGCCACGGCGCCTTCTTGGCGACGGCGGCGAACTTCGAGGAGAACTCGCCGAACGACAGGTGCTGGGACTTCTCCCTGATCAGCCCGAAGGCCGCGATGTCCCAGAACGCGGTGGTGCCGCCGTTGCCCAGCACGACCTGGTAGCCCTCGGGCAGCGAGAACAGGTCGGCGAGCCCGGAGCGCACGCGGCCGACCAGGTTCTTGACCGGCTTCTGGCGGTGCGAGGTGCCCATGAGGC
Source organism: Nonomuraea sp. NPDC005730 (assembly GCF_040630865.1). Lineage (NCBI taxonomy): Bacteria > Bacillati > Actinomycetota > Actinomycetes > Streptosporangiales > Streptosporangiaceae > Nonomuraea > Nonomuraea sp. NPDC005730. The sequence continues at coordinate 48,573 of NZ_JBEXYK010000055.1, read as the reverse complement.
TCGCGCCGGACGCGGCGAGCGCGGCCAGTTGCTCGGTGCGAACCTTCGAGGGCCCGCAGCCGAAGCGGCCGTCGGCGGGCTTGATGTCAGCGGGAATCACGATGTCAGCCACGTGCCAAGCGTACTGAGGCCGTCCGGGTGACGTCGCACGGGTCCGCCGAATGAGACGCGGAACGGCCCGCCCTTGAGTGGGCGGGCCGTTCATGACACGGGCGAAAACGTGTCAGATCGTGCCGGCGACCTCAGAGGCGCCGGGGACGTCGCTGAGCGGGCGCGAGGCCGGGCCGATGTAGTTGGCGCTCGGACGCACCAGCCGGCCCGTGAGCTTCTGCTCCAGGATGTGCGCGGCCCAGCCGGCCGTGCGGGCGCAGGTGAACATCGAGGTGAACATGTGCGAGGGCACCTCGGCGAAGTCCAGCACCACGGCCGCCCAGTACTCGACGTTCGTGGCGAGCACCCGGTCGGGCTTGCGGGCGTGCAGCTCCTCCAGGGCGGCCTGCTCCAGCGCCGCCGCGACCTCGTAGCGGGGCGCGTCGAGCTCCTTGGCGGTGCGGCGCAGCACGCGGGCGCGCGGGTCCTCCGCGCGGTAGACGCGGTGGCCGAAGCCCATGAGCCTGTTGCCCTTGTCGAGCTCGCTCTGGACGTACTTCTTGGCGTCGCCGAGCTGCTCCACGCCTTCGATCATGTGGAGCACGCGGGCGGGGGCGCCGCCGTGCAGCGGGCCCGACATCGCGCCCACGGCGCCGGAGAGCGCCGCGGCCACGTCGGCGCCGGTGGAGGCGATGACGCGGGCGGTGAACGTGGACGCGTTCATGCCGTGCTCGGCGGCCGAGGTCCAGTAGGCGTCGATGGCCTTGACGTGCTTGGGATCAGGCTCACCGCGCCAGCGGATCATGAAGCGTTCGACGATGGTCTTCGCCTCGTCGACCCGGCTCTGCGGCACCATCGGCAGGCCGAGGCCGCGCGCGGACTGCGCGACGAAGGAGAGTGCCATCACGGAGGCGCGCGCCAGCTGGTCGCGGGCCTCCTCGTCACTGATGTCGAGCAGGGGCTTGAAGCCATAGGCCGGAGCCAGCATGGCCAGCGCGCTCTGCACGTCTACGCGGATGTCACCGGAGTGGACAGGGATGGGGTACGGCTCCGCCGGGGGCAGGCCCGGCTGGAACTTGTTGTCGACCAGCAGGCCCCAAACGTGCCCGAACGGGACACGGCCGACCAGCTCCTCGATGTCGACGCCCCGGTATCGAAGGGCGCCCCCTTCTTTGTCCGGTTCCGCGATCTCGGTCTCGAAAGCTACGACGCCTTCGAGGCCGGGTTTGAAGTCGGACATGCTCGGCCGCCTCCCTTTCTTGCCATGTAACGGCAATGCCTTGATGTCGAGATACCGGCGGGTCAATTTAACCCCCTCCCAGGTCATGGTCGGTCTCGGGACCCGCCGAAACGCCAAACCCGCTGGTAGGGAGCCTGCTGTGGACACGTACCCCGCGACCTGCGTCAGGCCGCCGAACGCGCCCTAGCGTGGGATCTGCCACATGAGCGCGCAAGAATACCGTCTCGTGGATGCCACCCCGCGCCCGCCTCTGCTGGCGGCGCTACGCCGAACGTACGAGGGCGAGCCGTTGCTCGAGACCGACCTCGCGTCCGACCCCGTCGCGCAGTTCACCGTCTGGTTCCAGGACGCGCTCGAAGCCGGCCTGCCCGAACCGAACGCCATGGTCCTCGCCACCGCCTCCGCGGGCGGCCGGCCGAGCGCCAGGACGGTCCTGCTCAAGGGCTACGACGAGAACGGCTTCGTCTTCTACACCAACTACGAGTCCCGCAAAGGCCGCGACCTGGCCGAGAACGGACGCGCCTCGCTGCTGTTCCCCTGGCACGCCATCCGTCGCCAGATCCGCATCGAGGGCACCGTCGCCCGCATCTCCCACCAGGAGTCGGCCGACTACTACAACTCCCGCCCGTACGGCTCCCGCATCGGGGCCTGGGCCTCGCGGCAGTCGGCGGTCGTGCGCTCGCGCGAGGAGCTCGACGAGCGCTACGAGGAGCTGTCCGCCCGCTGGCCGGAGGATCCGCCGGTGCCCGACTTCTGGGGCGGCTTCCGGGTGACGCCGACCGAGGTGGAGTTCTGGCAGGGACAGCTCGACCGGATGCACGACAGGCTGCGCTACCGGCGCACCCGACCCGGTTGGGCTTTGGAGAGACTTGCACCATAAATTGCCTTAGGTGGCATTCGGGGAACTGGTCAAACGTCATCTTGTGGACACAAGGCCGCTGGCCGTGCCCGCGTACCGGCGGATCTGGTCCGGCCAGGCCGTCTCGAACGTGGGCGTCGCCGTCACCGTCGTGGCGGTCGGCCAGCAGGTCTACGACCTGACCCGTTCCTCGCTCTGGGTGGGCCTGCTCGGCATGGCCAACCTCGTCCCGCTGCTGGTCTTCGGGCTGTGGGGCGGGGCCGTCGCCGACGCCTTCGACCGGCGCAGGCTGCTCGTCATCGGCTCGCTCATCACCTGGGCGGCCACCCTGGTCATCCTGGCGCAGGCCCTGCTCGGGCTGGGCAACGTGTATCTGATCTTCGCGGCGACGGCGGTCAACGCCACCGGGTTCGCGATCACCGGCCCGACCAGGGGCTCGGTGATCCCGCGTATCCTCGACCCCGAGCTGGTGCCGGCCGCCAACGCGCTCAACTCGCTGGTCTACAGCCTCGGCGCGGTCGTCGGCCCGATGCTCGGCGGCGTGCTGCTGGCCACCGGCGGCGACCACCCCAACTACGCCGCCGCCTACACGGTGGACGCCCTGCTGTTCAGCGGCGGCCTCTACGCGGCCCTCAGGCTGCCCGCCCTGCCCCCGCTGGGCGAGGTGACACGTCCAGGAGCACGGGCGGTCTGGGAGGGCCTCAGCTTCATCGCCAGGAGCCCGGTGCTGCTGATGTCGTTCGTCGTGGACATCATCGCGATGGTGTTCGCCATGCCGCGCGCCCTCTACCCCGAGCTGGCCGCCGATCGCTTCGGCGGCTCGATGACCGCGCTCGGCTGGGTGACCTCCGCCATGGCGATCGGCTCGGTCGCCGGCGCGCTGTTCTCCGGCTGGCTGGGGCGGATCTCGCGGCAGGGCATCGCGCTCGTGCTGGCCATCGCCATGTGGGGGCTCGCCGTCGCGGCCGCGGGGCTGGTGCGCGAGCTGTGGCTCGTCGTGGCGTTCATGGCGGTCGGCGGCGTGGCCGACGTGATCTCGTCGGTGTGGCGGCAGTCGATCCTGCAGCTCTACGCCCCCGACGAGATGCGCGGGCGGATGCAGGGCGTGTTCATGGTGGTCGTGGCGGGCGGCCCGCGCCTCGGCGACCTGCGCGCCGGTGCGACCGCGACCGCCTTCGGGCTCACCGGCGCCTGGGTGGGCGGGGGACTGGCGTGCGCGGTCACCGTGCTCGTCGTCGGCCTGTCGGTGGCCGGGTTCCGCAATTACCGCTCCGACACCCGCGCCGCGGCCTTGAGGTCGGAGACGAAGCCCGCGTAGGCCGCGTCCCTGTCGGGCGCGCGCAGCACCGCCGAGGGGTGGATCGTGGCCACCGCGAGCGCGTCGCCGAGCGGCACCGGCTCGCCCCTGTGCCCGGTCAGCCGGAACGCCCTGCCCAGCAGGGACCTGGCCGCCGTCGCGCCGAGCACCACGACCACGTCGGGACGCACCAGCTCCAGCTCCGCGCCGAGCCACGGCCGGCACGCCTCGATCTCGGCGACCGTCGGTTTCTGATGAATCCTTCTCTTCCCCCGGGGAGTGAAGGAGAAATGTTTGACAGCGTTGGTCAAATAAACCGCGTCCCGGTCGATTCCCGCTTCTTCCAGACCCCGATCCAGCACACGTCCGGAGGGCCCCACGAACGGATGTCCCTCGCGGTCCTCGCGATCTCCTGGCTGCTCGCCCACCAGCATGAAACGGGCCTGCTCGGGGCCCTCGCCGAACACCGTCCGGGTGGCCTTGGCATACAGGTCGCAGCCTTCGCAGCGGGCGGCCGCCGTCCGCAGGGAGCCGAGGTCGCGCCGGTCGGGAAGGAACTCGGCCGCTCCGTTGTTGCCGTCCTTAACCATCGTCGGTCGTTCTCCCAATAGGGTTCCTGATGACTTCTGTGCCCGTAGCGGACGGGCTCAGTCCCCGCCACGACCGGCGTAGCATTTCAGTTGGGAGGAGCCTTGACCGCACACGGCCTGATCGACACGACGGAGATGTATCTCCGCACGATTTACGAGCTCGAAGAGGAGGGCATCGTCCCCCTTCGCGCCCGCATCGCGGAGCGCCTCCAGCAGAGCGGCCCCACCGTGAGCCAGACCGTCGCCCGCATGGAGCGCGACGGCCTCGTCCGCGTCGAGGGCGACCGGCACCTGTCGATGACCGACCTGGGCCGCACGCTGGCCACGCGCGTGATGCGCAAGCACCGTCTGGCCGAATGCCTGCTCACCCAGGTCATCGGCCTTCCCTGGGAAGAGGTGCACATCGAGGCGTGCCGGTGGGAGCACGTCATGTCCGAGTCGGTCGAGGCGCGGCTGGTGACGCTGCTCGACAACCCCACGGTCTGCCCGCACGGAAACCCCATCCCGGGGCTGGCCGAGCTGGGGGCGCAGGAGGTGCCCGACGGCGCGGCCAACGTCCTGACCTCGATGTCCGAGGCCGCCGGGCCGCGTGACATTCCGGTCGTGGTGCGCCGGATCAGCGAACAAGTGCAAAGCGATCCTGCTGTGATGCTTAAACTCAAGCAAGTTGGGATACAACCCGGACGCGAGGTGACGCTCGCGGCGAGCGACGACGGTGTGCGGGTGACAGGTGACGGTGACGCGAACGACACTCCCGCGGAGCTTCCGCGTGACGTTGCCGCGCACGTTTTTGTCTCCAAGCGCTGACGCGCGCGCAGCCACTTGGTTGAATCCCTCTTGGGAGGCCCTCCACTCTCCCCTGGCCAAGACAGTTGCAGGAGCACCCGTGGTCCGCTGTGCGCACAAGCCACCCCAAGGAGTGGTCTCCGGATGAAGCGATGGGGGGATCTGTCACAAGAAACGGCTGATCACCTTGGTGCCGGGTCCGTTCTGGACCATGCCGAAATGGCAGTGGTCGTGACAGACCGCTTCAGCAATCTCCTCTACTGGAATCCCTTCGCCGAGCAGCTGTTCGGCCGGCCCGGCAACGCGCCGGCGCGTGACGCGTCCGTCCTGTCCCTCGGGATCATGGAGAAGGACCACCCGATGGCCATCGAGCTGGCCAAGCACGTGCTCAAGGGCGGCGTGTGGGAGGGCACGTTCGACGTCAGGCGCGGCGACGGCACGATCGTCTACGTCCGCGCCCAGGCCGTGCCGCTGCGCCACCCGTCCGGCTCGGTCACCGGCATCGTCATCCTGGCCCGCGAGGCCCTGCGCAGCAACGAACGCGAGAAGGACCGTTTCGGGCTCCTCGAACGCATCGGCGAGCGGCTGGCCGGCTCCCTCTACGTCGAGGAGACGCTCAAGCGGGTGGCCGAGATGCTCGTGCCGCAGTTCGCCGACCACTGCTTCATCGAGCTCATGGAGGGCGACCGGCTGGTCCGCCGGGTCTCGGAGCACGTCCAGGGCTGGACGCCGCCCGCGGGCACGTGGAAGCCGGTGGGCGCGGAGATCCGCTACCCCTCCGGCCACTACGCCGACACCGCGCTGCGCCGCCAGGAGACCATCCTGGTCGAAGACTTCTCCACCACCAGCTACCCGTCGCCCCACGAGGGCAGCGCGCGGCTGGCCAGTGAGATCGGCATGACCTCGGCCATCGTCGCCCCCCTGCTGGTGCGCGGCGAGACGCTGGGCCTGATGTACCTCGGCCTGTCCAACCTGACCGACCGGCGCAGCCCCCACTACGACGCCTTCGACCGCGACTTCGTGGGCGCCATCGCCACCCGCGTGGCCCTCGCGATCGACAACGCGCTGCTGTTCGAAGAGGAGCGCCACACCGCCGAGTCGTTCCAGAAACACCTGCTGCCCAGGGCGCTGCCCCAGCTCGACGGCCTCGACATCGCGGTGCGCTACTACCCGGCGGCCCCGCTCGCCTCCCACGGCCAGGGCATCCAGACCCAGGTCGGCGGCGACTGGTACGACGTGATCCCGCTCTCGGCCGGCCGGGTCGGCATCGTGATCGGCGACGTCGAGGGCAGGGGCGCCAAGGCCGCGGCCATCATGGGCCAGCTCAGGGCTGCGCTGCGGGCCTTCGCACAAGACGACAAGTCGCCCGCCGACATCCTGGCCAGGCTCGACGAGTGGACCCGCATCATCGCCACCCCCGAGCAGGACGACAACGGCGCCGACGTCAGCATCCCGCCCATCGTCACCTGCCAGTACCTCGTCTACGACGCCTGGTCCCGGCAGCTCTCCTTCGCCAACGCCGGGCACGCGCCGCCGCTGCTGGTGGTCGACGGCCAGTGCCTGGAGATGGACATCGAGGAGGTCGGCCAGCCGCTCGGCGTCCGGGCCAAGGGCCTGCACGCCGACCTGGTCTACAAGGAGGAGACCCGCACCCTCCCGCCGGGCGCGGCGCTGCTGCTCTACACCGATGGCCTGGTCGACCGGCGTCCGGGCCGCGACGGGCGGATGCCGAGCGAGGAGGAGACGCTCGGCGTGCTGTGCGAGAAGCTCGCCAAGATGGCCGACGCCGACGTCGAGCGCATCGCCGACGCCGCCACGATCGCGGTGCCCGGCGAGATCGACGACGACATGGCGATCCTGGTCGTCCGCTCCAGCGACGTCGACCTCGACGTCGAGGAGCGCACCTTCCCGGCCCAGCCGATCATGGTCGGCGAGGCGCGCCGCATGGCCTCCGAGGCCTTCTCCGGCTGGAACGTGCCCGAGGAACGCGCCGAGCTGGCCTGCCTGCTGGTCTCCGAGGTCGTCACCAACGTGGTGCTGCACGCCTCCACCGCCAACTCCCCGCGCCGGGAGCTGGTCGTCGAGGGGCCGCCGCTGCCGTTCGAGGATTCCTGGGACATGCCGGGCTTCGAGGAGGAGCCGATCGGCGACAAGGAGTTCACGCTGAGGCTGCGCAGGGGCGAGGAGTCGGTCTGGGTCGAGGTGTTCGACCAGGACCTCCGCCTGCCCCGCATCCGCAGCGCCGGGGAGAACGACGAGGGCGGCCGCGGCCTCTACCTGGTCGACCAGCTCGCCAAGCGCTGGGGATCCCGTCCCACCAGGGAAGGCAAAGCGGTCTGGTTCGAGATTCCCACCCGGAGCAGGTGAGTGGTTCACTGGGCCGCATGGAGCTGGCCTTCGAACGCCGGGGCACCGGCGAGCCGCTGATCCTCGTCCACGGCATCGGACACCACTGGCAGGCATGGTTGCCGGTGATGGACCGGCTGGCCGCCGACCACACGGTGATCGCCATCGACCTGCCCGGTTTCGGGGTGTCGCCGCGGCTGCCCGCGGGCATCCCGTACACCGCGGAGTCGCTGGCGGACGCGGTCGAGTCGTTCTGCGCGCTGCTCGGCATCCGGGAGCCGCACGTGGTGGGCAACTCGCTCGGCGGCTACATCGCGCTCGAACTGGCCTCGCGCGGCGTCGTGCGCGCGGCGACCGCGCTGTCGCCGGCCGGCTTCTGGTCGCGGTCCGAGCTGCTCTACTGCCAGACGACGCTGAAGGGCCTGCGGAACTCGGCGCGCGCGATGTCGCCCGAGCAGGCGGTCAGGGCGGCCGGCAACCCGTTCATGCGGGCGGTGTCCAGCGGCGTGCTGGTGGCCCGTCCGAGCCGGCTCGACCCCGCCGGGCTGGTCGCGGCCACGCAGGCGCTGGCGGGGGCGGCCGGCTTCGACGAGACGCTGGAGTCGTTCGGCGGGCTGATGCCGCCCGCCCCGCCGAAGTCGCCCATCACGATCGCCTGGGGCGAGCGCGACCGGTTGCTGCCGCGCCGCCAGGCCGTGCGCGCGGCGCGCTGGTCGGGGCAGCGGGTCAAGCTGCTCAGGGGCTGCGGGCACGTGCCGATGAGCGATGATCCGGAGCTGGTGGCCCGGGTCGTCCTTGCGGCCGACCGGGCGGCCTCCTAGCGTTCGGCGTTGGCCGCCATGCGGCGCAACACCTCGACGGCGGTCTGGTACTCCTGCGGGCTCACGTTCTGCGTGACCTGCTGTCGGAAGCGGGTGACACGCTCGGAGACGGCCGTGTGCACGGCCCTGCCCTCGTCGGTCAGCCGCCCGTCCGCCAGCCATCCCCTCGACGTCAGGCTCCGTACGGCCTCCTCCACCCCCTCGAACGGCGCGAGCGCGACGGCGTTCTCCCCTTGGGCGGTGGCGTGGAGAAGCTGCCACTCCCTGCGCGAGGCGCCATACGCGGCCAGGGCCTGAGGCGGAGCAGGCGGGCGCTGGCCCGGCAGCACGGCGCGACGGGCCCCGAGTTCGAGGTGCTCGACGTGATCGAGGGCGCCGGCGGGCGGCTCGCCCGGCTGCTGACCCGGTTCGTGCGGGGGATGCCGGGGTGAGCCTTCCCGGCCTCAGCGCATCGTCTGGCCCCAGACGAGCAGCATGGCGATGATGAACACGATCATCACGCCCGCGTAGCCGACGGGGCCGAGCCGGAACGCCCTGCGCACGCGGTTGAGCCCCCAGGCGAACAGTAATGCCAGGAAAACGAGGAGGATCAGGCCGCCGTCCATGCTGACAGTATGCGGCGCGGCCCGGCCGGGCGCGCGCCTGCCGTCAGAATCCGAAGGACCGGCCGATGATCTCCTTCATGATCTCGGTGGTGCCGCCGTAGATGGTCTGGACGCGGCTGTCCAGCCACGCCTTGGCGACCGGGTACTCCATCATGTAGCCGTAGCCTCCGTGGAGCTGGAGGCAGCGGTCGATGACCTTGTTCTGCAGCTCGGTCGTCCACCACTTGGCCTTGGCCGCGTCCACGACGGTGAGCTGCCGGGCGTTGAGCGCCAGGATGCACTTGTCCACGTAGTGGCGGGCGATCTCCGTCTCGGTCGCCAGCTCGGCCAGGACGAAGCGGGTGTTCTGGAACGAACCGATGTTGCGGCCGAACGCCTGGCGGGTCTTGCAGTACTCGATCGTCTGCTCCAGCACCGTCTCCGCCGCGGCCACCGCCCCCACGGCGATCGACAGGCGTTCCTGGGGCAGGTTGTTCATCAGATGGAAGAAGCCCTCGCCCTCGTTCGGGCCGAGGCGGTTGGCGACGGGCACGCGTACGTTCTCGAAGAACAGCTCGGCGGTGTCCTGGGCCTTCATGCCGACCTTGTCCAGGTTCCGGCCGCGGTTGAAGCCCTCCATGCCGCGCTCGACCACGATCAGCGTCGTTCCCCTGGCGCCCGCCTCGGGGTCGGTCTTGGCGACCACGACCACGAGGTCGGCGTTGACGCCGTTCGTGATGAACGTCTTCTGGCCGTTGACCACGTAGTGGTCGCCCGCGCGGACGGCGGTGGTCCTGATGCCCTGCAGGTCGCTGCCGGCGCCCGGCTCGGTCATCGCGATCGCGGTGATGAGCTCGCCGGAGGCGAAGCCGGGCAGCCAGCGCTGCTTCTGCTCGTCGTCGGTGAGTTCGACGACGTACGGGGCCATGACGTCGTTGTGCAGCGAGAAGCCGAGGCCGGAGGCGCCGCTCCTGATGATCTCCTCGACGATCACGGCGTTGTAGCGGAAGTCGGTGATGCCGGATCCGCCGTACTCCTCGGGGACGCCGAAGCCGAACATGCCGATCTCGCCGGCCTTCTTCCAGACCTCGCGGGGCACGATGCCGTCCTTCTCCCACTGGCCGTGGTGCGGCACGACCTCGCGGGCCATGAACTCGCGCACGGTTTCCCGGAAGAGCAGGTGCTCCTCGTCGAAGAGGTCTCGCTGCATCGATTCGCCTCCAAGCAGGTGTCGTGCACGACAGAATACGATTCTGTTACCCGGAGGTATACCCGCTTTCACGCTGAGGGAGGCGGCGGGGGACACGGCTTCATCACAAGTGCTGGAACTTGGGGGAAACCGCCTGCGTTGCGGGTGTTTTCGACTCTAAGATCTACCCTCGGTCTATTTGTGATGATCGGAGTGTCCCGTGAGTCGGTGGCGCAAGTCGTTGCTCGCCGCGTCGATCGCATCGGTGGCGGCCGTCGGGGTCGTCGCGTTGCCCGGCGTCCCGGCCTCGGCCGCACCGGCCGACCTGGACGTGCAGTACGAATGCGTTCCCTCCGGGGCCGACAGCATCGTGCGGCACGGGCCGGTACGCCTGAACACCCATCTCACCTTCGCCACCGACCTGGTGGTCGGCGACCCGCTCAACTTCACCTGGAAGCTCGACTACGCCGACCACGGACGGCTCCAGTCGCCCGGCTACTTCGCTCCGGGTGCCAATGTGCACGCCACCGGCAACGTCGAGTTGACCAGCAGCTGGCAGGGCATCCTGCAGCCGAAGGGCTCGGTCGAGCAGAAGGGCAAGCTGCGCCCCGACGGCGAACTGTCGCTGCCCGAGTCCCTGAACGACCCCGGCCTGATCGACAAGGTCGGAACCATCAAGGTCACGCCGAAGGACATCGAGCTCGACTTCACCCCGCCGGACGGCACGGTCGTCGCCAACGACGGCAACGAGACCGACAACCCGACCGACATGAAGATCAACTACGGCCCCGGCTGGAGCTCGATCGACGACCGTCCGGGCTCCGAGAACCACGTGCACAACGACCTGCACGAGACCAACGACCTCGGCGCATGGGCCGAGCTGAGCTTCACCGGCACCGGCGTGGAGTACATCGGGCCGCACGACAAGGACGCCGGCCCGGTGGACATCTACATCGACGGCGGCAAGGTGGCCACGGAGGACCCCTCGCGCTCCGACGACGACCTGCCCGTCAACGACGACCTCGACGGCGGCTTCACGATCTGGAAGTCGCCGGAGCTGAAGTACGGCAAGCACACCATCAGGATCGTGAACGCCTCCAGCAAGCCTGCCTGGCTCGACGCGTTCAAGGTGTCCACCAACACCGCCAAGATCCCGACGGGTTACCACGGCGCGAAGTGCAAGCTCGTCGGCGGGCCGGTCTCGGTGACGGTGACCGTACGGGACAAGTCGGGACCGACGATCACGCACACCCCCACCAACACGCCGACGAACACCCCTACCAACACGCCGACGAACACTCCCACCAACACGGGCACGTCCACGGCGACCAGCACCCCCACGCGGCACCACTCCCAGCCCACCCCGACCAACGGGCTCGGGCACGTGGTCGTGGTGCCGGCGGTCACGGGGACGAGCACGAGCACGGCCACGCCCACCGCGACCGGCCCGACGGCGACCACGTACGTCAGGGCGCAGGTGGCCAAGGTCCCCAAGGGCGGGGTGGACACCGGTGAGGCGCCCGACGAGCCGGACCGGCCGTACGGGCTGATGGCCAGTGGGGCGATGTTGCTCATGGGCAGCGCGGGCGGCGGGCTCGCCCTGCGTCGCCGCAGGGCTGCGCACGCGGGAGGAACGAAGTGATGGCCGAGCAGAAGACTCCGATGCAGCGGGCGATGCCCGGGTTGCTGATCGCCGGTTCGCTGGCCGGCGTCGGTGCGATCATGGTGGGCCTGCTCTCCGTGGCGCCCAAGGTGGACGACGGCTCCGGCACGCTGGCCGCCGCCGACCGGCCGACCGCCGTGCAGATCGAGAACGCGGGCGCGTTCGTGCTGCCCGCGACCGTGGGACCGGGCGGCAAGGGCGCGACGCTGACCCCGGCCCGGCCGGACGCGCCGCCGCCGCTGGCCGCGGCCCCGACCGTGCCGCCGATCCCCAAGGCCAGGACGAAGGCCGCCAAGGCCAAGGCGAAGCCCAGCCGGATCAAGATCCCCAAGATCAAGGTGAACGCCCCCATCGGCGGCGTCACCGTGGACATCAAGGGCAACCTGGGCACGCCTCCGCTGACCAGGCCGAACCAGACCGGCTGGTACCGCTTCTCGCCGGTGCCGGGCGAGCTCGGGCCCGCGATCATCAACGGCCACGTCAGCACCCGCAAGGGCCCCGCCGTCTTCGACCGCCTGCGCGAGCTGGCCAAGGGCGACCCGATCTACGTGTACCGGTCGGACGGGAAGGTCACCCGGTTCACCGTGAGCGGGATCGAGCAGGTCAGCAAGTCGGCGTTCCCGACGTCCCGGGTGTACGGGAACACCAAGGACTCGCAGCTCCGGCTGATCACGTGTGGCGGCGTCTTCAACAAGGAGGCGCACAGCTACACGGACAACATCGTGGTGTACGCGACGTTGTCGAAGAAGAAGGGCTGATGGGGTTTTTGGGGCGAATTTTGGGTTTTACGGGAAGTTGACAGGGACAGTTCGTAGGATCTCAACCGAACCGTGACCATCGGCTGGAATTCTGGCACGACTGTTGACACTGCGCTGAAACGGAGATGGACCCGTGCTTACGTCCCAGGCGTGGCGCCGCCTCGCCCACAAGACCTCCGCCTTGGGATTGATGGGCACGCTCGCCGCCTTCTCCGGCTCGGTCTTCGCCGTGTCGACCGCGACCGCGGCTTCGGCGACGGTCTCGGCGGCCGTGCCCAAGCAGTTCGCCTACACGTGCGCCGCTGGTGGCCCGTTCAGCAACACGTCGATCAGCATCGGGCTGAGCGGTCCCGACTCGGTGACCGCAGGCGGCACCTTCGACCTGTCGGTGAGCATCCCCGCGCTGACCCTCACGACCGCACCCACACAGGCGACGACCGTGCAGGTGACCGCCACGCTGACGCCGACGGGCGGCACGGTCAGCGACCCCGGTGCGAAGCCCGGAGCCGCAGTGTCCGCCACCTCCACCGCCGTGCCGGCAGGCGAGGTGAAGTACAAGGTGTCGGTGCCCACCACCACGACGAGCAAGGTGAGCATCAAGCCCGGCGAGGTGAAGCTCGCTCTGACCAGCGGGTCCACCAGCGCGACGACCTGCACGACCGTCTCCACCGAGGTCCTCGACATCCCCATCGGGACCGGCGGTGGCACCGGGACTGAGGTGGTCGCGTACAAGTGTGATCTGGTGGACACGACGATCAACGACCCGGCCTACCCGGCCGACGTGGACATCAAGCTCACCCCCACCCTGCCCACCAACGCCAAGGCGAACGAGGAAGCCAGCATCTCGTGGACCAGCACCGTCGAGAGCAGCAGCCTCGACAAGCTGAAGGCCCCCACCGGCTTCCCCGCGACCGGCGCCAAGTACTTCCTCAACGTGAAGGCGACCGGCGCGGGCGTCACCCAGCCCGCGGCGGCCGAGGGCACGCTGACCAGCGTCGTCGTCGGGCAGGACATCACGCTGCCCAGCGTCACCGTCAAGGTCAAGCCCACCACGACCGGCACGGTGACGCTCGTCCCCGGCGACCTGGTCCTCGGCACCTCGGCCACGGCGACCACCGGCAGCACGATCAAGTGCACGGCCCCCACGACCGGCCTCAAGAACTTCACCTTCCAAGTGGCGGCAGGCACGGGGACGAGCCCGTCGCCCAGCCCCAGCCCCAGTCCCAGCCCCACCCCCACGACGACCACCCCCAAGCCGACCAAGACCAGCACCGCGACCGTGACCGTCACCCCGCCCAACAAGTCCAAGACGCCCAAGGCGGGGGCCGACACGGGAGCCGGTGGTGAGGCTGGGCCCGACGGGCGGCTGTTCGTCCTCACCGGCACCGTCCTGATCGCGGCCGCGGCGGCCGGTGGGCTGGTGCTGCGCCGGCGTACCGCCGGCAGGGGCTGAGCGGCGTGGCCGGGCAGTATCCGTACGGCGGCCCGCCGCCGCGGGACCGGGGGAGCACCGCGCTCAGGACCGTGCTGATCGGCGCGGCCATCGCCGGGGTCGTCACGGTCGTGGCGGGCATGCTGATCGTGCTGCAGTCGCCCGAGGAGTACGGCATGGACAGGGACGCCCTGCCCGTGGCCGTGCAGACGCAGGCGTCGGGGCAGCCGCAGCAGGCGTTGTTCCAGGCGCCGCCCGACCAGCCGCCGCCGCTGCCGGAGATCACGCCGGCGCCGCCGATGCTGCCCTCGACGCCGATCCGGATCGTGATCAAGCGGCTCGGCATCAACGCGCCGATCAAGTCCGTGGGGCTGGCCAAGGACGGGACGATCGAGGTGCCGCCGTCCGACGATCCCAACCTGGTCGGGTGGTACCGGAACATGTCCACGCCGGGCCAGGAGGGCCCGGCGGTGCTGCTCGGACACAAGGACACCCGGACGCGCAGCGCCGTGTTCAGCCGCCTCGGCGAGCTCAAGCACGGCGACACCATCGAGGTCAAGCGCCAGGACAAGACGACCGCCGTGTTCACGGTCGGCGGCGTGGAGCAGGCGAGCAAGAAGACGTTCCCGACCGAGCGCGTCTACGGGAGCCGGGAGAACGCCCAGCTCCACCTCATCACCTGCGGTGGTGCCTACGATCGCACCATCGGCCACTACAACGACAACATCATCGTCTACGCGACGATGACGAGCTCCTATCGAAGCTGATTCGCGGAGGCGGGCATGGGCTGGTTGGCGAAGCGGAAACTGCGTACTGGCCCGACGGCGGCCCTGCCCGCCAGACCGGACCCCGCCGAATTGTTGCGGATCGTCCAGCTGGCCGATCCCGACGCGCGGCGCGAGGGCGACGACATCGTGGCGGCGGACGTCCGGGTGTGCGCGCCGGTCGAGGCCGACGCCGAGCTGACCGGCGGGGTGCTGGAGAAGGCGTGGGCCTGCCGGGTCACCGCGGAGGGGCCGCTGCCGTTCGACTTCTTCGACCGCTACCTGGCCGAGGGGCTGGCCTTCCGGCTCAAGGGGCTCGCGGTGTGCCGGGGCGAGGTGAGCGATCCGGCCGACGGCGAGGAGGGCGGTCCCGCCGTCATCCTGCCGGTACGCCCGTCCGCCGACGACCTGGCGCCCCTGCTGGAGCAGGGGGAGGACGAGTTCACCTACACGTCGGGCGACATCCGGGCCGCGCTGGTACCGCAGAAGGGGCAGCCGCCGGCGGTGCGGGAGCTGCTGCCGTTCGCCACCGAGCTGACCGCGATCGAGCTGCGCGGGGAGGAGCCCGTCAAGCTCGGAAGCCTGGCGCTGGAGCTGGCAGAATCGCTGAACGGCCTGGTCGTGGACCGGTGGCGGTTCCGGGTCGACGCCGCGGAGGAGCTTCTGCCTCCGGAGTGACGAGCCACAGAACGACGTTCTGTTGTAGTCTCTCCCTAATAACCGAATAATGCTCGGTTTCCAGGAGGCACTGTGGCAGAGGCGTACATCGTCGGAGCGGTCCGTACCCCGGTCGGCAAGAAGAAGGGCGGTCTTTCCACCGTCCATCCCACCGACCTCGCCGCCCACACGCTGAAGGCGCTCATCGACCGCACCGGCGTCGACCCGGCGGCGGTCGAGGACGTCATCATGGGGTGCGTCATGCAGTTCGGCCCCCAGAGCATGGACATCGCGCGCAACGCCTGGTTGTCGGCGGGGCTGCCCGAGACGACGGCCGGCGTCACGATCGACCGGCAGTGCGGGTCGTCCCAGCAGTCGATCCACTTCGCCGCCCAGGGCGTCCTGTCGGGCACCCAGGACCTGGTGGTGGCCGCGGGCGTGGAGTCGATGAGCATCGTGCCGATGGGGGCGTCGATCACCGCCGCGCTGGAGAAGGGCATGCCGTTCCCGTTCGGCGACAAGTGGGTCGAGCGCTACGGCAAGCAGGAGATCTCGCAGTTCCGCGGCGCCGAGCTGATGTGCGAGAAGTGGGGCCTCCAGCGTGACGTGCTGGAGCAGTTCGCCTACGAGTCCCACCAGCGTGCCGCCAAGGCCGTCGCGAACGGCTACTTCAAGGACCAGATTGCCCCGATCAACGGAGTCGAGGACGACGAGGGCCCGCGTCCCGACACGACGCTGGAGAAGATGGCCGGGCTCAAGACCCTGAAGGAGGGCGGCCAGATCACCGCGGCCACCTCCTCGCAGATCTCCGACGGCTCCGGGGCCGTGCTGATCGCCTCCGAGCAGGCCGTGCGCGAGCACAACCTGACCCCGCGGGCCCGCATCCACCAGCTCGCGCTCATGGGCGACGACCCGGTCTACATGCTGACCGCGCCGATCCCGGCCACGCAGCGGGCGCTGCGGAAGGCGGGCATGTCGATCGACGAGATCGACGTCGTGGAGATCAACGAGGCGTTCGCCCCGGTGCCGCTGGCCTGGATCAAGGAGCTGGACGCCGACCCCGCGAAGGTCAACCCCAACGGCGGCGCCATCGCGCTCGGCCACCCGCTGGGCGGCACGGGAGCGATCCTGATGACCAAGCTGCTGCACGAGCTGGAGCGCACGGGCGGCCGCTACGGCCTGCAGACGATGTGCGAGGGCGGCGGCCAGGCCAACGTCACCATCATCGAGCGGCTCTAGGAGAAACCGGTCCTGGAAAGGGTGAGCGCCGCCTCCCGGGCGTACGAGGGGAGGCGGCGCTCGCTAACTACCATCCCGGTAGTTGTCTAGCGGCCCTTGGGCGGGATGATCCGCCGGGGCGGCACGACCGGGCGCTGCGGCATCTTGGGCAGTTGCCGGGGCGGCACGGGCGTGGCGGTCTTCTTCTTGGCTGAGCGAACTCGCATGCGAAGCTCCTTTACGCGAACTCAGGACGCGGCTCGGTGAGGGCCGGGCGTCGACGAGCACAGCGTGGCCGCGTCTGTCGGACGATGGACTGAGGTGGCTGCTGTCACAGGTAAAGGCGCATGACCGACAAGCTACGGCGGGTCCGTAACGCCGGGCAACTGAATTAATCCGTGGCCGCGAGCTGCTGCTCGAAGCCCGACACCATGGCCCGCAGGCCCGCGTCGAACCACTGGTCGTAGAAGCGCAGGGCGTCGATGTCGTGGGTCTCGGCCGTCGAGCCGACCTGGGCCAGGGCGTGGCCGAGCACGTAGACGGCCACCGACTGCACCGCGTTGACGGTGTCGCCGGAGGGCACCCCCGCCGCCTCGAAGCGGGCCAGCAGGCCGGAGATCAGCTCGGTGCCGAGCCGTACGTCCACCGGGTGGGTGGCCAGCAGCGGGACGGCGCGGGGGTGGGCGAGCAGGAAGCGACGGTAGGCCACGGCGAACCCGGTCAGCGCCCGCGGCCAGTCGGGGACCGGCGTGTAACCGGCCATGGCCTCGGTGAACAGCCGGTCGACGACCAGGGACACGAGCGCGTCCCGGTTGGGTACGTGGCGGTAGAGCGACATGGCGGCCACTCCGAGGTCGGCACCCAGGCGGCGCATGGTCAGCGCGTCGGGGCCCTCGGCGTCGAGGATGCCGACGGCCGCGGCCACGATGCGCTCGACGGTGAGCACGGCCGGTCGCCCCGGCCGCCTGGGTGCCTGAGTCATGCGGTCAGCGTAACGACGATCGTGGTCGCCAGCATGAGCAGGGACAGCACGCCCACCACCATGTGCTGGACGTCGATGACCACGGCGTGGCCCGCGGTCGGCAGGATCTTGCAGGTGCGGCTGTACTCGCGCTGGTAGAGCTCACGCTGCTCGGCCGTGGCCGTCCCGAAGTAGGGCAGCCACCAGCTCCGTACGTGCCCGGCCATGACCAGGACGCACAGGACGGTCGCGGCGATGAGCGACCACGTGCGGTGCAGCCCGATGCCGGCCGCGATGAGCAGCGGGAACGGGTAGTTGATCGCGGCGGCCAGGGCCCGCCCTCTGACGTTCGCGCCGCTGAGGTCGTTGAGCGGGAACATGGGCACCCAGTCGGTGACGACGAGCCAGGCGAGCCACACGAGCGGGACGGTGACGGCGACCGCGATCATCGGGTTCTCCTCGAATTTGCTTACTTGGTAAGCTTACATAGTACACAAATTCGGACGGCGGCGGTCAAGAGCCCGGCGAGAGCCGCGGCGAGCAGGGTGATCGACAACGACGCCGGGAAGTAGGTGAGCTGCTCCCAGGTCACGTACCGGCCGTTGAGCAGCACGGAGACCCAATTCGGGTAGAACGCGAACAGCAGGACCGGCAGCAGCACCGGCACCAGCCGAAGGGCGATCCGCCACCACGGCTTCCCCGACCGCCGGGTCGCCCACCGCCGCGCCCGCAGCACGCCCATGACCCCGAGGCCGGCCGCCACGACGGCGAGCAGGCCCAGCACCAGGTCGTAGAGCTGCCGGTCGCCGCCCAGGGCCGCCGGTGCGCGGCCCTCGCTCATCGCGGCCAGGCCCCGCATGATGTCGTAGGTGGGGTCGTAGAGCGAGGCGCCGTTGGTCATGACGGCGAAGCCGTAGCCGGTCTTCGGCGAGACGGCCTCGACGGCGTTGTAGGTGAACAGGTTGCCGGAGTGCACGAGCAGGCCGGACTCCTCCTCCAGGCTCCAGCCCATGCCGTAGCCGTGCGGGCCGGGCTTGTGCATGGTCTCCAGGCTCTGCTTCTTGACCAGCGGGCGGCCGGCGCCGTTCTGGGCGATCAGCCACTTGCCCATGTCCGCGGCGGTCGTGATGACCGCGCCCGAGCCGCTGCCGTCGAGGAACCCCGACGCCTCCGGCCGGGGCAGCCACATGCCGTAGACCGAGACGAATCCGTCCGCCGGCCGGAGGGCCTGGGCGCTCACGGCGCTGCCGGTCATGCCGAGCGGGCCGAAGACGCGCTCCTTCATGTAGGCGTCGAAGGGGCGGCCGCTCGCGGTCTCGACCAGGCGGGCGGCCAGGTCGTAGTTGACGTTGCAGTAGGCGTACCGGCTGCCCGGGTCGGCGGCCAGGCGGCCCTTGGCCAGGCGGGCGGTGTAGTCGGCCAGCGAGCTCGCGGACTCCAGGTCGCCGATGTCCAGCGAGCTGTCGGACAGCCCGGAGGTCTGGTTCAGCAACTGGCGCACGGTGATCCTGGCGTGGCGTGGGTCCGCCATCCGGAAACCGGGAAGCTGCCCGGCCACCGGCTCGTCCAGCGCGATCTTCCCCTGCTCCACCAGGGTCATCACGGCCAGCGCGGTGAACGACTTGCTCACCGAGGCCACCCGCATCGGCGTGGCCGCGGTGATCGCACGCCCTTCGGAGTCCTTGCCGTACCCGGCGGCGTGCACGACCTTGTCGCCGCGGGTCACCACGACGGACAGACCGGGCACGCCGGTGGCCTCCAGCGCCTCGCGCAGGTAGGAGTCCACGGCGGCGGGGGTCGGCTCGACGGGGGCCGAGGCAAGGGCCGGGGCGGAAGCGGGGGTGAGGGTCAGGGCCGCGGCCAGCCCGGCGAGGGCGATCTTCAAGCTCATGCCGGCAAACGTACGGAGAACGCCCCCACCGCCGAATCTGCCGACGGTCTAGTGGCACCCCCGACGAAAGTCAGGTCTGCGTGGAGGACGGCAGCCGCTCCGGCACCGTCTCGTGCACCTGCTGGAAGATCACCGAGGTGCGGAAGCCGACGATCTCCTTGCGCTTGCTGAGCCGGTCGAGCAGGAAGGAGTGGAGGTGGTCGAGGTCCTGGACCGCGACGTGCAGCAGGAAGTCGTCGCCGCCGGCCAGCACGAACACGCTCAGCACCTCGGGCAGCTCGGCGGCCGACTGCTTGAACGCGTTGATCACGGCCCGGCTCAGCGGGCGGACCTGGACCGAGACCATCGCCTGCGTGCTCCGGTTGAGCGCGGCGGGGTCGATGTCGGCGTGGTAGCCGCGGATCACGCCGCGCCGGGTGAGCGCCCTGACCCGTTCCAGGCAGGTCGAGGGGGCGATGCCGAGCCGGCGGGCCAGCTCCCGGTTGGACTGCCGCGCATCCGTTTGGAGCAGGCGGATGATCGCCGAATCAAGTTCGTCCATGACGCGATTCTGCACCTTTCTCCGATCGAACGTTCGGTGGAGCCGGGGTGGGGCCGAACGATCGGGCTACTTTCGCGTGCATGACTGAACAGGGCCGGATGGGTGCGGGGCAGGGCGCGGCGTTGCTGGTGGGCGCGGTGCTGGGGCCGGGGATGCTGGTGCTGCCGCAGCTCGCCGCCGCGGCGGCGGGGCCGGCCTCCGTGCTGGCCTGGGCGGGGCTGATCGCGCTGAGCGTGCCGGTGGCGCTGACGTTCGCGGCGCTCGGCGTCCGGCATCCCGACGGGGGCGGGGTGGCGAGCTTCGCGGGGCTGGCCTTCGGGCCGCGGGCCGCCGCCGTGGTCGGCTGGTGGTTCTACGGGGCCGTGCCGGTCGGGACCGTGGCGGGCGCGCTCGTGGGCGGCCGGTACGTCGAGGCGTGCCTGGGCATCGACGGCACCCTGGCCGGCGTGCTGATCCTGGCCGCGGCGTTCGCCGCCAACGCCGCCGGGCTGCGTACCTCCGGGCGGTTGCAGCTCGCCTCCGTCGCGCTGCTCGTCGCCCTGCTGGCGCTGGCCGTGGTCACCGCCGCCCCGCGGGCCGACCTCGACCGATTCACCCCCTTCGCCCCGTACGGGCCGGCCGGGGTGGCCGGCGCGGCCGGGGTGCTCATGTTCGCCTTCGTGGGCTGGGAGGCGGCCAGCCACCTGTCGGCCGAGTTCGCCGCCGGGAGGCGCGGGCTGACCAGGGCCACCATGGTCACCCTCGTCGTGGTCGGCGTGTTGTACCTGGGCGTCAGCATCACCTCGATCGGCGTGCTCGGCGCGGACATGCCGGGCGTGCCGCTGAGCGCGCTGCTGGAGACCGGCCTCGGGGGAGTGGCCCGGCCGGTGACCGGGGTACTGGCGGTGCTGCTGACGTTCGGGGCGGTCAACACCTACCTGGCGGGGGCGGCGCGGCTGGGGGTGGCGCTGGCCAGGGACGGGGCCATGCCCGCCTGGCTCGCCGGGGGACGCGGGCCGTACCGGAGCCTCGGGGCGCTGGCCGTGCTGACGGTGCCGGTCGTGGTGTGGGCGGTGGACCTGGACCTGCTGATGCGGGCCACCTCGGCGTGCCTGGCGGCCGTCACGGCGGCGGGCGTGGCGGCGGCGGTGCGGGTGCTGCCCGCCGGGCGGCTGCGGGTCACCGCCGTCGTGGCGACCGGGATGTCGGCGGTCGCGCTGGCCTGCTGCGGGGCCTTCCTGGCGGTGCCGGCCGTGCTGGCCGTCGTCGCGCTGGGCGTGCTTAAAGCCGTCAGGCGGGCAGTACTCCCAGCACATGACGGCGCACCGTCGGGAGGGTGCCATGAGTGAGCAGACCACGTACGCGGAGAGCAGGCAGGTCGGCGAGCAGGCCAGGGAGCGCGAATGGACGCGGCCCAGCTTCGCCAAGCAGCTGTTCCTCGGCGATCTCCGGCTGGACCTGGTGCATCCGGCGCCCAGGCCGCCGGCCGAGGCCGCCGAGCGGGGCGAGGAGTTCGTCCGGGCGGTACGGCGCTACCTGGAGACCCACGTCGACCCGGCCCTGATCGAGCGCACCGCGCAGGTGCCCGACGAGGTGGTCAAGGGCCTGGCCGACCTCGGGGCGTTCGGCATCACGATCGGCACCGAGTACGGCGGCCTCGGCCTGCCCTACCTGTACTACTGCCGCGCCCTCACGCTGGTCGGCTCCTACTGCCCCGCCCTGGCCACGCTGCTGTCGGCGCACCAGTCGATCGGCGTGCCGCAGCCGCTCAAGCAGTTCGGCACCGAGGAGCAGAAGCGGGAGTTCCTGCCCCGCTGCGCGGCCGGCGAGATCTCGGCCTTCCTGCTCACCGAGCCGGACGTGGGCTCCGACCCCGCCCGGCTGTCCACGACCGCCGTGCGCGACGGCGACGACTACGTGCTGGACGGCGTCAAGCTCTGGACGACGAACGGCGTCGTCGCCGACCTGCTCGTGGTCATGGCCAGGACCGGCGAGAAGATCAGCGCGTTCGTGGTCGAGGGGAACAGCCCGGGCATCACGGTCAGGCGCCGCAACAGCTTCATGGGCCTGCGTGGCATCGAGAACGGCGTCACCGAGTTCTCCCAGGTCCGGGTGCCCGCCAAGAACCTGATCGGTAAGGAGGGCCAAGGGCTGCGGATCGCGCTCACCACCCTCAACACCGGCCGCCTGTCCCTCCCGGCGACCTGCGCGGGCAGCGTCAAGTGGGCCGTGAAGATCGCCCGTGAGTGGGGCAACGCCCGCGAGCAGTGGGGTCGCAAGGTGGGCCGGCACGAGGCCGTGGCGACCAAGATCGCCTTCATCGCGGCCACCGCGTACGCGCTGGAGGCCGTCAGCGAGCTCACCGCCCGCCTGGCCGACGACCGGCGCAACGACATCAGGATCGAGGCCGCCCTCGCCAAGCTGTACGCCACCGAGCTGTCGTACCGGGCGCTGGACGAACTGGTCCAGATCAGGGGCGGCCGCGGTTACGAGACCGCCGAGTCGCTGGCCGCCCGCGGCGAGCGTGGCGTGCCCGCCGAGCAGATGCTGCGCGACGCCCGCATCAACCGCATCTTCGAGGGCTCCTCCGAGATCATGCACCTGATGATCACCCGCGAGGCCGTGGACGCGCACCTGACCGCGGCCGGCGAGCTGATCAACCCCGAGGCGTCCCCCCAGGAACGCGCCCGCGCGCTCGGCCGGGCGAGCCGCTTCTACGCCGGATGGCTGCCGACCCTGGTGGCCGGCTCGGGCAACCTGCCCACGGGCTACACCGCCTTCGGCCCGCTGGCCCAGCACCTGCGTTTCGTGGAGCGGACCAGTAGGAAGCTGGCCCGGTCCACCTTCTACGGCATGTCCCGGTGGCAGGGGAGGCTGGAGCACAAGCAGTCCTTCCTCGGGCGGATCGTCGACATCGGGGCCGAGCTGTTCGCCATGACGGCCGTCTGCCTGAAGGCCGAGGAGGACGCCGACGACCTCGGGCGCCGGCCGTACGAGCTGGCCGACACCTTCTGCCACCAGGCCCGGCGCCGTGTCCGCACGCTGTTCGACGAGCTCTGGGACAACAGCGACGAGCAGGACGTGCGCCTGGCCCGGTACGTGCTCGACGGCCGTTACGAGTTCCTGGAGGAGGGCATCCTCGACCCGTCCATCGAGGGGCCGTGGATCGGGACGCCGGACGGCGGCGAGAACGTGCGGAGAAAGATCCTGTGACGCCCGGTCTAGACCGGTTGTGAGCTTTTTCTGCCCTTAGTGTTTTCAAACCGATACCAGCCGGTATAGACCGGCTGCTGAACACGGGCTTACTCTGGCGCAAACGCGTTGAGCTGTGGCTCTCGCACCCCTCATCCCCTTGGACGGGGTCAGGTGGCTGGTACGGACCAGCGGCCCGTCCGACGAGAAGGCGGTATCACCAGTGAACATGAAGCTTGTGGGCGGCGCCGCTCTCGGCCTTGCCACGATGCTGGTCCTGTCCAGCTGCGGCTCCGACGGCGGTTCGGGTGGCGACGGGAACAACACCCAGGCCTCGGGCGGCGGCCAGGTCACCCTCAAGATGGTCGCCGCCGACTACGGCGACGGCCCCGGCAAGCCGAACTCGGGCGAGACGTTCTGGAAGGGCGTCGTGGACGAGTTCCAGGCCGCCAACCCCAACATCAAGGTCGACGTCCAGGTCATCAACTGGAACGACATCGACAAGCAGGTCGCCACCATGGTCCAGAACGGCCAGGTGCCCGACATCCTGCAGACCGGCGACTACTCCGGCTTCGTCAAGGACGGCCTGCTCTACAAGGTCGACGAGGTCCTGTCCCCGAACGTCTCCGGCGACATGCTGCAGAAGTTCGCCGACTTCGGCAAGGTGGACGGCACCGGCTACGGCATCCCGTTCGTCTCCTCCGCCCGCGCGCTGTTCTACAACAAGGACCTGTTCACCAAGGCCGGCATCGCCGAGCCGCCCAAGACCTGGGACGAGCTCAAGGCCGCCGCCGAGAAGCTGAAGAAGGCCGGCGTGAGCCAGCCGTTCGGCCTCCCGCTGGGCCAGGAGGAGGCCCAGGGCGAGTCGTTCCTGTGGATGCTGGGCAACGGCGGCGGCTACAAGGACGCCTCCGGCAAGTGGGCCATCAACTCCCCGCAGAACGTCGAGACCTTCACCTACATGAAGGGCCTGGTCGACGCCGGCCTCACCAGCCCGAACCCGGGCACCAAGGACCGCAAGACGGTCTGGGAGGACTTCGGCGCGGGCAAGGTCGGCATGGTCAACGGCGGACCCATGTCCATCCCGATCTTCGACGCGGCCGGCCTGAAGAACTACGGCGTCGCGGCGATCCCCGGCAAGTCCGGCCCGCTCGACACCACCCTCGGCGTCATGGACTGGATCATGGCGTTCAACAAGAACGGCCACGCCGCCGAGATCAAGAAGTTCTTCGACTTCTTCTACACCGGCAACGCGGCGCAGAAGATCTCCGACACCTACAAGCTGCTGCCCGTCACCAACGGCGGCATCCAGAAGCTGTCGGGTGACGAGAAGCTCAAGCCGTTCCTCGACGCGCTGCCCAACGCCAGCTTCTACCCGTTCCAGGACCCGAAGTGGGCCGAGGTGAACCCGGCGATCAAGCAGACCATCGGCGGTGCCGTCAAGGACGACCCGGCCAAGGTCCTCGGCGAGCTGCAGAAGACCGCCGAAGCCAGCTGATCCAGCGGGGGTCTGTGAAGCCGGCGCGCGGGTCGCGTCCCCGCGCCGGCTTCACCGTCATGGAAGGTTCCTCATGAGAAGGTTGCGCGCCCTCGAACCCCTGGCCTGGATCGGGCCGGCCGTGGTGCTGATCGCGCTGGTCGTGCTCTGGCCCGTGATCGAGATGATCCGGTCGTCGTTCCTCAAGATCAGCCGGTTCGGAGTGGTCCAGGGAAACAACTTCCCGGCCAACTACACGAAGCTGTTCGGCGAGAAGGACTTCGGCGACATCATGATCCGCAGCGTGATCTGGGTGGTCGCGGTCGTCGCGCTCACCGTGCTGATCTCGCTCGCCCTCGCCCAGCTGTTCAACCAGCGCTTCCCCGGCCGCAAGATCGCCCGCTGGGCGCTCATCGCGCCCTGGGCGGCCTCGGTGCTGATGACGGCGATCATCTTCAAGTGGATGCTCGACCCCGAGGTCGGCGTGATCAACCAGATCAGGGTGAAGCTGGGGCTCATCGACGCGATGGGCGGCGCCTCCGCCGACCAGCTCGGTGACGCCTCCAGCGCGATGCCGTGGCTGGTGTTCGTGGCGGTCTTCGTCTCGGTGCCGTTCACGACGTACGCGTTGCTGGCCGGGCTCGCGACCATCCCCGCCGACGTCTACGAGGCGGCCAAGATGGACGGCGCCACCAAGTTCCGGACGTACTGGTCGATCACGCTGCCGCTGCTGCGCCCCGCGCTCACCGTCGCCGCGCTGATCAACGTCATGAACGTCTTCAACAGCTTCCCGATCATCTGGGCGATGACCCACGGCCAGCCGGGCTACTCGACGGCCACCTCGACCATCCTCATGTTCATCCTCAAGAACTCGAACATCGGTGAGTCGGCCGCGATGTCCGTCGTGAACTTCGGCATGGTCATCGTGCTGACCGCGCTCTTCCTGAAGGTGTCGCGCTGGAACAAGGAGGTGGCGTGATGGCCGTGCAGACCATGTCCAAGGCCGGTACGCGCCACCAGCCCGGCCACCGCGGGCGGGCGCAGCGCCGCATGCCCCGGCTCAAGACCGTGATCGTGGCGGCCGCGGCCTACATCGTCGCGTTCGTCTTCCTGTTCCCGTACCTCGTCATGCTGCTGACCTCGTTGCGGTCGCAGGACTCGCTGCGCGAGGTGACGTTCTGGCCCGACGAGTGGGTGTGGTCGAACCTCGCCAACTTCTGGACCAGCGGCCTGGCCGGCAACCTGTGGGTGACGCTCAAGGTCGCCGGCGGCTCGACGATCCTGGTGCTGCTCGTGGCGCTGCCGGCCGCGTACTACTCGGCCCGGCACAAGTTCCGGGGGCGCACGGCGTTCCTGATCCTGGTGCTGATCACCCAGATGTTCCAGCCCACGGCCATGCTCGTCGGCATCTACCGCGAGTTCTACCAGTTCGGCCTGGTGGACTCGATCTGGTCGCTGATCCTGGTCAACGGCGGGTTCAACCTGGCGTTCGCGGTGTGGATCCTGAACGCCTACTTCGCCTCGATCCCGCGTGAGCTGGAGGAGGCCGCCTTCATCGACGGCAACGGCCGCTTCGGCGCGCTGTTCCGGATCACGCTGCCGCTGGCCATGCCGGGCGTGATCACCGCGCTGATCTTCACGTTCATCGCGGCGTGGAACGAGTTCGTGGTCGCCCTGACCCTGACCACGACCCCGGCCAACCAGCCGCTCACGGTCGCGCTCAACTCGTTCATCGGCCAGTACCAGGTGGACTGGCAGAACCTCTTCGCGGGCTCGGTGATCGCCACCATCCCGGTGATCATCCTGTTCGCGCTGATCGAGCGGAAGGTCGTCGGCGGACTGACCGCCGGCTCGATCAAGTAGAAAACGTCCGGCCGCCACCAACCCACCGGGTGGCGGCCGGGCTCACTTCTGAGGGCTCACTTCTGCGGGACGCGGGCCACGCAGAACACCGTCTGGCCGAACGGCGGGGTGATGAACCGCTCGATCAGCCGCGTGGCCGGGACCACCGTGCGGTCGTAGATCTTGACCAGGCGCGGGTCGGGGTAGCCCACGCCGCCCCGCCGGACCGCCGCCCACCAGGCGATGCCGCCCAGGAAGTTGATCGGCTTGAGCACGTCGACGTCGAGCCCCGCCTTGGCCACCGTGGCGCGCAGGGTCTTGGGCGTGTAGCGCTGGACGTGGCCGACCTTGCGGTCGAAGTCTCCGTAAAGCTGCATGTAGCCGGGCACCCAGATGATGATCCGGCCACCGGGCAGCGTGACGCGGGCCAGCGAACGCAGCGCCTCGGCGTCGTCCTCGATGTGCTCCAGCACGTTCATCATGACGACGGTGTCGACCTTGTCCTTCAGCGGGATCTCGGTCGGCAGGCCGAACTGCAGGACGTCGATGTCGTCGCGGCCCTCGAAGCGCTTCTCCAGCTGCTCGACGCAGTAGGGGTCGAAGTCGCTGACGACCAGGCGGTCGAGCCGCGGCAGGAACTGCTCGGCGAAGTGGCCCAGCCCGGAGCCGATCTCCAGCATCGAACGGCCGACGTGCGGGGCGACCATGTCGAACTCGTACTGCCGATAGTTCTTGGCCTCGTCCCCACCCAGGTGGTTCTCCAGGGCCTCGTCACCGGCCGCCGGTTGCACTACACGGTCATACCCAGAAGACATAGTCCCGTTCCTTTGAGGGGCAGACGGATTGCACGAGTCTAATGCCCCTGAGGATGACCTGATGCGTGAAACACCCTTCCCCCGGCGCGGGCGGATGCGATGGAATCTGACACGCCATGGACGACGACGAGGCGATCGCCCGCTCGCTCGACGGTGACCTGGGGGCCTACGAGGTCCTGGTCGCCAGGTACAGCGCGCTCGCCCATCGCACCGCCGCCCTGCTCGGCGCGGGCGACGAGGCCGAGGACGTCGTGCAGGAGGCGTTCGTCAAAGCTTTCCGGCATCTGTCCGGGTTCCGGCGGGACGCGCCCTTCCGTCCCTGGTTGTTGCGGATCGTGGCCAACGAGACGCACAACCTGACCCGGGCCCGCGGGCGCCGCTCCGACCTCGCCGTACGGCTCACCGCCGCCGATCCCGCCGGACCCGGCGGCCCCGTCGCCCCCGACGACCCGGCGGGCGCGGCCGTCGCCACCGACCGGCGGGCCCGGTTGGTGGCGGCCGTACGCGGGCTGCCCGAGCGGGAACGCCAGGCGGTGGTCTGCCGGTACTTCCTGCAACTGTCGGAGGCGGAGACGGCCCAGGTGCTCGGCTGGCCGGTCGGTACCGTCAAGTCCAGCACCCATCGGGGGCTGGCCCGGCTGAGGGAGGAGGTGGGCGGTGAACTCGCATGACCCCTTCGACGACCTGGAAGCCGAGCTGACCGCCCTCGGCCCCCTCCTCGACACCCCGTCCCCGCCGCCGGACGACGTCGCCGCCGCCGTGCGCGCCCGCCTGGAGCCCCAGCCTCAGAAGCATGGGCGGCGGCCGGCGCGGCGGGCGCGGTGGCGGATCGTGGCGGCCGTCGTGCTGGCCGTCGTCGCCGTCACGGCCGCCACGCCCCAGGGCCGCGCCGCCGTGGCCCGGATCCTCCGCCTCGCGGGCGTCGAACTGCAGCTCGGCGACACACCACCCACCCCGGTACGGACCACCGCGAACCTCCCCGGCGAACACCCAGCGGACCCGGACGACCTGCCCGGCCTAGTGAGGTTCCGGGTCAGAACCCCGTCCGAGCTCGGCCCCCCTGACCGCGCCACCGTCGCCGACCAGGGCCGGCTCGTGTCGATGTTCTGGCCGGACGGCGTCCGGCTCGACCAGTTCCAGGGTGGCGTGGACCCGTTCTTCTTCAAGAAGCTCGGCCCGCCCTGGCCGGACTACGTGGAGATGGCCGGGACCACGGCCTGGTGGATCCCCGGCGAGCACCCGCTCGGCTACATCCGCCGCCAGGACGGCACCGAGATCCCCCTGCGCCAGGCCGCCCCCACCCTCGTCTGGCAGCGGGACGCGCTCACCTACCGCCTGGAGGGCGCCGGCGCCAAGGAACGGGCGGTGCGGATCGCCGAGTCACTCCGGTGAGCCGGTCAGCCAGTCGTCCACGCCCTTGAGCAGCTCCTTGCGCACCGGCTCCGGCGCCGTCGAGGACCGGATCGACTGCCGGGCCAGCTCGGCGATCTCGGCGTCGGAGAACTCGTAGAC
Organism: Nonomuraea sp. NPDC005730; assembly: GCF_040630865.1. NCBI lineage: Bacteria > Bacillati > Actinomycetota > Actinomycetes > Streptosporangiales > Streptosporangiaceae > Nonomuraea > Nonomuraea sp. NPDC005730. Next base: position 20,069 of record NZ_JBEXYK010000055.1, on the reverse strand, counting down.
CTCCCTGGCCAGCTCGTACTGGCGCAGCAGCCGGGTGCCGAACAGCAACGGGTCGTCGGCGCCCAGCGCGATCGGCACCCCGGCGTCGAACAGCCGCCGCAGCGGCACGTCCGCCGCCCGCTCGGCCACGCCCAGCCCCACGTTGGACGTCGGGCACACCTCGCAGCAGATCTGCCGGTCGGCCAGCCGCTGCATCAGCCACGGGTCCTCGGCCGCCCGCACGCCGTGCCCGACCCGGTCGGCGCCCAGGTCGTCGATGCACTGGCTCACGCTGCGCGGCCCGAGCAGCTCGCCGCCGTGCGGCACGGCCAGCAGGCCGCCGCGCTTGGCGATGCGGAAGGCCCGCTCGAAGTCGCGCGCCGCGCCGCGCCGCTCGTCGTTGGACAGGCCGAAACCCACCACGCCCCGGTCGGCGTACTGGGTGGCGAGCCTGGCCAGGGTGTTCGCGTCGAGCGGATGCCTGGTCCTGTTGGCCGCCACGATCACCGGCATGTGCACCCCGGCGTGCTCGGCGGCCTGCCGCGCCGCGTCGAGCATCAGCTCCAGCGTGGCCGTGAGCCCGCCGAACCGCGCGGCGAACCCGGACGGGTCCACCTGGATCTCCAGCCACCGGGAACCGGCCGCCGCCTCGTCCTCGGCCGTCTCGCGCAGCAGCCGGTAGACGTGCTCGGGGCGGCTCAGCACGGACCTGGCGATGTCGTACAGCCGCTGGAACCTGAACCAGCCGCGCTCGTCGGTGGCCCGCAGCCGCGGCGGCCAGTCCTGCTCCAGCGCGTCGGGCAGGTGCAGCCCCTGCTCCCTGGCCAGCTCGATCAGCGTCGAGTGCCGCATGGAGCCGGTGAAGTGCAGGTGGAGATGGGCTTTGGGCAGCGTGTGCAGGGGCCGGTGCATTTCCATATTTTGCCACTGGCCCCAGGTGCGGATTCGCATGTCGCCGAAGGCTGCGGGACCGGCATCGGCACGGTAGAGATCGCCCGGATCGGGGGATCAACCGTCCATGATCCCTGAGGGTGCGGGCGTCGCGGGGCAGGGCCGGCGCGCGCTGCTCGCCGGCCTGGCGTTCGCGATGACCGCTCTCGCCATCTACGCCCTGTTCCACTCGGGTTTCGGCCGTCCGCACCCGCCTTCGGCGGGCTCGTCGTACGTGCCCGCGCCGCCCCTGAAGGTGCCGCCCCGCCCCGGCGCGGCGGCGGCGCGGCCCGAGTCCCCGCTCGCGGTCGTCTCCGACGACCTCTGGCTCACCTACCTGCCACGCGGCCTGCGCCGCAGCGGCGGCGGCCCGGTCGCCCCCGACGGCGCCCGGGCCAGGTACGGCACCGCGAAGCGCTACGTGGAGGCCCAGGTCGAGCACGGCACGGTGGCCGCCGACTGGGACACCTACCGTGCGCACGCCGGCGTGCTGGACCCCCGCGAGACCACGATCCGGGGCCGGCCCGCGGTCGTCGGCGCGCATCCGCGCGGCGGCAGGGTGATCGCCTGGCTGGAACGCCCCGGCACGGGCGCCTGGATCCGGGTCAGCGACTCCCTCGGCGGCGAACTGCTGCCTATTGCCGCCTCGGCCCGTGCTCCTGTAGGAGACTAGGAGCCTTTTCCCTGGTTGATCCCACGAGTCATGGGGGGACGATGCGGCGCCCGGCAGCGGTGTTCATCACGTTCGCGCTGGCCGCGGGCACGGGCGGGTGCGGCGGCGACACGCCGCGACCGCCCAGCACCACCCCGCCGCCGCCGTCGGCGAGCGAGCCGGCGACCGCGGAACCCGTCACGCTGGCCTGCGGATCGACCAGGCTGGAGATCCCCGGCGCGCCCCCGCCCATGGCCCGCGCCGGCACCTTCGGCCGCCTGGCCGCGCTCGCCAGGCGGCTCACGGTCAGGGGCGTGATGTGGCGCGACGACGAGGACGAGCAACTGCGGGTGGGCGTGGTGTGCGGCGTGCGGACGGCCGAGCAGTTCGCCACGCTGGTGGCCCGGTCGACCCTGACCGCCTACCGCGGCAAACCCGCGCTGCGCTGGACGAGCCGCGACGGCCTGCGCAACTTCATGTGGCTGGAGAGCCCGGGCACGGCCGTCTACCTCGCCGCCACGCCCGGCATGACCGCCCAGCTACGCCAGACCGCCGCCGCCGTCAGGCACGCCGCCTCCTGAACCGAGGAAAGCGCCCCGCCGGGCCCCGGAAGGTCGGCAGGGCGCCCCGTAGGCCGCTCAGTGGGCCTCGGACAGCAGCTTGGCCATCCGGCTGACGCCCTCGACCAGATCGTCGTCACCGAGGGCGTAGGACAGCCGGAAGTAGCCGGGGGTGCCGAACGCCTCGCCCGGCACGACCGCCACCTCGGCCTCCTCCAGGATCAGCTCGGCCAGCTCCGCCGAGGACCCGGGCCGACGGCCGCGCAGCTCCTTGCCCAGCAGCTCCTTGACCGACGGGTACGCGTAGAACGCCCCCTTCGGTTCCGGGCAGAACACGCCCGGGATCTCGTTGAGCATCCGCACCATGGTCTGGCGCCGCCGGTCGAAGGCCGACCGCATCTCGGCCACGGCCGACAGGTCGCCGGAGACCGCGGCCAGCGCGGCCCTCTGGGACACGTTGGCCACGTTGGAGGTGGCGTGCGACTGCAGGTTGGAGGCGGCCTTGACCACGTCGGACGGGCCGATCAGCCAGCCCACCCGCCAGCCGGTCATCGCGTACGTCTTGGCCACGCCGTTGAGGATCACGACCCGGTCGCCCAGCTCGGGCACGGCCGTGGCGATGCTGGTGAACTCGGCGCCGCCGTAGACCAGGTGCTCGTAGATCTCGTCGGTGACCACCCACAGCCCGTGCTCGGCCGCCCACCGGCCGATCGCCACGGTCTCCTCGCGCGAGTAGACCGCGCCCGTCGGGTTGGACGGCGAGACGAACAGCAGCACCTTCGTGCGCTCGGTACGGGCCGCCTCGAGCTGCTCGACGCTCGCCAGGTAGCCCGTGGACTCGTCGGTCACCACGTCGACCTGCACGCCCCCGGCCAGCTTGATCGCCTCGGGGTAGGTCGTCCAGTAGGGGGCGACGACGACCACCTCGTCGCCCGGGTCGAGCAGCGTGGCGAACGCCTCGTAGACGGCCTGCTTGCCGCCGTTGGTGACGAGCACCTGGGACGGCTCCACGGAGTAGCCGGAGTCGCGCCGCGTCTTGTCGGCGATGGCCTGCTTCAGCTCGGGAAGACCGCCCGCCGGCGTGTACTTGTGGTTGCGCGGGTCGCGGGCCGCCTCGACCGCCGCCTCGACGATGTAGCCGGGCGTCGGGAAGTCGGGCTCGCCGGCGCCGAAGCCGATGACCGGGCGGCCGGCCGCCTTCATCGCCTTCGCCTTGGCGTCCACCGCGAGCGTGGCGGACTCGGAAATCGCGGAGATTCTTGCGGAGATACGGGGTCGCGTGGACATGCCTCCCATGCTCCCACGCGGGCGTGACCTGGGCGATCAGGTTTGGGTTCGACGTACCGGGCAATCCCCCGTATGCTTTCGCCTGGTCCTTCCGCCGCATGTCGGCGAGCGGTTCGGTCCAGGCAGTGAGTCAATCAGGGTAGTGTGGTTGACGACATAGGGCACTGGCGCAATTGGTAGCGCACCGGTCTCCAAAACCGGCGGTTGGGGGTTCGAGTCCCTCGTGCCCTGCGAGTGCGGTCCGCGCAATAATGGCGTGTAAGCGCGCCGCAAAACTGCGTTGGATACGACAGATTCAGGTGAGGACTGTGGCGATCGACACGCGCGGCGAGACCGCAGGCAAGCCCAGTGGCGAAAAGAAGACACGCACTTCACCTGCCCTTTTCTACCGGCAGGTCGTCAACGAGCTCCGCAAGGTCATCTGGCCGACACGCAAGGATCTCATCACCTACACCACGGTCGTTCTGGTATTCGTTCTGATCATGGTGGCGATCGTTTATGGGCTCGACGCCGCTCTGGGCTGGGCCGTCCTCCGCGTCTTCGGCGGGGAGTGATCCCGCCTAGCTCGACACCGTGTGGTGTCGACTGACGGCGACACCATTCGATTCGAGGAAATGAGGAAAGGTCACGTGTCCGAGTCTTCTGTTCCGGCCGAGGAACCCCGCGACGAGCGGGGCGACGACGAGCTGGGAGAGGCCACCGACGAATGGGGCGACGAGCTGGGTGAGGCTCGCGACGAAGGCGTCGAGGCGGCTCTCCAGGAGGCCGACGAGACCGACGAGGTCGAAGAGTCGGAGGAGGCCCCCGTCGACGCGGAGGCCGAGATCCTGCCCGACGTCGACCCGGTCGAGGAGTTCAAGAGCTCCCTGCGCGGGCTCCCCGGCGAGTGGTACGTGATCCACTCCTACGCCGGCTACGAGAACCGCGTGAAGTCCAACATCGAGAGCCGCAACGTGTCGCTCAACATGGAGGACTACATCTACCAGGTCGAGGTGCCCACGCACACCGTCCAGGAGTTCAAGAGCGGCAAGAAGGTCCCGGTCAAGGAGCGCGTGCTGCCCGGCTACGTCCTGGTGCGCATGGAGCTGACCGACGAGTCCTGGGCCGCCGTGCGCAACACGCCCGGCGTGACCGGTTTCGTCGGCCTGTCCAACAAGCCGTCCCCGCTCAGCCTCGACGAGGTCGCCAAGCTGCTGGCGCCCGAGCCGACCGAGGAGAGCAAGAAGGCCACCACCAAGGCGGCCAGCGGCCCCACGGTCGAGTTCGAGATCGGCGAGTCCGTCACGGTCATGGACGGTCCCTTCGCCACCCTGCCCGCCTCGGTCAGCGAGATCAGCCCCGAGTCGCAGAAGCTCAAGGTGCTCGTCTCGATCTTCGGTCGTGAGACCCCGGTCGAGCTCTCGTTCAACCAGGTCTCGAAGATCTAAGACGATCACCTACACTTAGACGTTCGGTCGGCCGCCTTTCGCGAAGGGTGGCCTTCCGACATGTCCGGGCGCATCCGCGTCCGGACAGCATCACGATCAGGACCCGGAGAAGGACTCATGCCTCCGAAGAAGAAGATCGCGGCGCTCGTCAAGGTCCAGCTCCCCGCTGGCCAGGCCACGCCCGCTCCGCCGGTCGGTACCGCCCTCGGTCCCCACGGCGTCAACATCATGGACTTCGTCAAGCAGTACAACGCTGCGACGGAGGCCCAGCGGGGCAACATCATCCCCGTTGAGATCACCATTTTCGAAGACCGCAGCTTCACCTTCATCACGAAGACGCCCCCGGCGCCTGAGCTGATCAAGAAGGCCCTGGGTCTCGACAAGGGCAGCGCCGTCCCCCACAAGGAGAAGGTCGGCAGGCTGACGCGCGAGCAGCTGCGCAGCATCGCCGAGACCAAGATGCCCGACCTCAACGCCAACGACGTCGAGGCTGCAGAGAAGATCATCGCCGGCACCGCCCGGTCGATGGGCATCACGATCGCCGACTAAGACCTTTCCCAGATCCGTGGGAGGGCCGGGTCCCGGCCCGCGTACCACAAGGAGACAGACATGAAGCGCAGCAAGGCGCACAAGGACGCGGCGGCCAAGGTCGACCGCGACAAGCTCTACACGCCCGCCGACGCCGCGAAGCTGGCCAAGGAGACGTCGAGCACCAAGTTCGACGCCACCGTGGAAGTGGCGCTGCGGCTGGGTGTCGACCCTCGCAAGGCCGACCAGATCGTGCGCGGCACGGTCAACCTCCCGCACGGCACCGGTAAGACCGCCCGGGTCCTGGTCTTCGCGACCGGTGACCGTGCCGAGGCAGCCCGCGAGGCGGGCGCCGACATCGTCGGCGCCGACGAGCTGATCGACGAGATCGCCAAGGGCAACCGGCTCAACGAGTTCGACGCCGTGGTCGCCACCCCTGACCTCATGGGCAAGGTCGGCCGTCTGGGCCGCGTGCTCGGCCCGCGCGGTCTCATGCCCAACCCCAAGACCGGCACCGTGACGCCCGACGTCGCCAAGGCCGTGACGGAGATCAAGGGCGGCAAGATCGAGTTCCGCACCGACCGGCAGGCGAACCTGCACTTCATCATCGGCAAGACGTCGTTCCCCGAGCGTCAGCTCATCGAGAACTACGCCGCCGCCCTTGACGAGGTGCTGCGTCTCAAGCCGTCGGCGGCCAAGGGGCGTTACCTGAAGAAGGTCACCTTCTCCACCACCATGGGCCCCGGCGTCCCCGTCGACCCCAACCTCACCCGTGGCCTGACCGCCGAGCTCGACGCGTAACGGCTGCACGTTCTTCGAAAGGCCCCCGCCTGTGCCAGGCGGGGGCCTTTCGGTTCGTACGGGTGCCTCCGAGCGCCGGGTCGGAACCGTTTCGTCCAGGATTTCCGGCGTGGATGATCTCTCCAGGTGAGCGGGGTTGTGCAGAAATCGTGCACAGCTTGTCGGGGAGAACCCTGGGTTTTCCCCGAATTATGCGGGGAAGTCGCCACGACGGGACAAGCCAACCGTAGGGTCAAAACATGCTGAAGCGCAGGATAAGTCTCGCCACCGCCGCGGCCGGAGCTGCTCTCATCGCGGCCACGGTCGCCGGGTGCGGTACGAACGTGCAGCCCATCCAGGTCAACCTGGCCGCCTCAGAGGTGCTTGCGCAGGCCGCGCAGAAGACCGCAGAGGTCACCAGCTACACGGTGGACGCCGTCGCGAACGTGACGCACCCCCAAGAAGGCAACGGCAAGGTGCAGGGACGCATGCTCTACCAGAGCAAGCCCCAGCTCGCCGTCGACCTGACCCTCGACACCGTCGACATGGGCGGCCGGAACCTGCCGGGCGGCGTGCGCGCCGTCCTGCAGGGTGACACCGTCTACGTGAAGGTCGAGGCGCTCAAGCAACTCGTCGGCGCCACCAAGCCGTGGATCAAGGTCGCGCTCAACGAAGTGGGCGACCAGAACCAGGTCAACCAGTACCTCAGCCAGATCCAGCAGTTCGACCTCGCCAACGTGACCAAGCTGGTCACCGTCTCCAAGGACGTGAAGCAGGTCGGCACCGAGAGCGTCAACGGCGCGGACACCACCCACTACAGCGGCACGTTCCCCGTGGACGCCGCCGTCGGCCAGCTGCCCGCCGACAAGCAGCAGCAGGCCAGGACGAACCTCGCCGAGCTCAAGGACGTCAAGTTCGACATCTGGGTGGCCGGCGACGGCCTGCCCCGCAAGCTCACCCTGAACGGCTCCAAGGAGGGCGCGACGCTGGACGCCACGCTGCTCTTCAAGGGCTTCAACGAGCCCGTGAAGGTCGAGGCCCCGCCCGCGGACCAGGTCGGTGAGCTGCCGAAGACGACCGTCAACTGAGAACCGATTTGGAAACTCGGCGACCAGCACGTACTCTGGTCGTTGCCGAAGACCGCCGGTCGTCGTCAGGTGCATCAGTCCTGGCGACCGAAGGATCCACGTTCTGTGGACGGCCCGCGCAGGTGTGATGCGAGTTTCCCATATGGTGCAGTTCCATATGTGAGCCCCGTGCGCCCCTGCGCCCGGGGCTGTTCTCATTTCCAGGGGCCTTCGCCGGCGGCACACCTGGAAGGAGGCCCATGGCGAGGGCGGATAAGGCGACAGCCGTTGCCGAGCTCAAGAGCGAGTTCGAAGGCAGCAGCGCCGCCGTTCTGACCGAGTACCGCGGTCTCACCGTCGCTCAGCTCAAGCAGCTGCGCGTTGCTCTTGGTGAGAATGCGAAGTTCGCCGTGGCGAAGAACACCCTGACCAAGATCGCGGCCAACGAAGCCGGTCTGTCGTTCCCCGACGACCTGCTCACTGGCCCGACCGCGATCGCCTTCGTCAACGGCGACGTTGTCGAGGCGGCCAAGGGTCTGCGTGACTTCGCCAAGGCCAATCCCCTTCTGGTGATCAAGGGTGGTGTGCTCGACGGTAAGACGCTCGACGCCACCGAGATCACCAAGCTCGCCGACCTCGAGTCCCGCGAGGTCCTCCTCGCTAAGCTCGCCGGTGCCCTCAAGGCGAAGCAGAGCGCTGCCGCCGCGGTTTTCGCCGCGCTGCCCACGCAGATGGCTCAGCTGGCCGACGCCCTTCGTGCCAAGCGCGAAGAAGCGGGCGAGTAACACGGGGGTTGCCGCAACTTCCGCGGTCCCGTTCCTAGTTTTCTGCAAGTCCTAAACGTAAGGAAAAGCATCATGGCGAAGCTCAGCAACGACGAGCTGCTCGACGCGTTCAAGGAGATGACCCTCCTCGAGCTGTCCGCGTTCGTGAAGAACTTCGAAGAGGTCTTCGACGTCAAGGCCGCCGCCCCCGTCGCGGTCGCCGCCGCCCCCACCGCCGGTGGCGGTGGCGAGGCCGCCGCCGTTGAGGAGCAGGACGAGTTCGACGTCATCCTCGAGGCCGCCGGCGACAAGAAGATCCAGGTCATCAAGGAGATCCGCGCCCTCACGTCCCTGGGCCTCAAGGAGGCCAAGGACCTGGTGGACGGCGCTCCCAAGCCGGTCTTCGACGGCAAGGTCAACAAGGAGCAGGCGGAGAAGGCCAAGGCTGCCCTCGAGGGCGCCGGCGCCACCGTGACCGTGAAGTAACTTCCCACTTCACACAGCTCTTCGAAAGAGGCGGACACACCCTGGTGCCGGGTGTGGCCGCCTCTTTTCGCATGTGACGGGACGGCTCAGGCGATCCTCATCCGGGTCTCGTCGCCCGGCCAACGGGCCTGCCTGGCGTGCAGGTGTGCTGAGCGAAGCGAGATCGCGGGTGGCGTCGGCCGTGCTGCTCCTCGGCGCCGGAGTCCTCTACGTGTGGGGGCTCGGGGCGGCGGCGTGGGCCAACTCCTCCTGTTCGGCGGCCGTGCAGGCCGGGAGCCAGAGCTGGAAGGCGTTCTTCTTCGGGTCGTCCGACGCCGCGAACGCGATCACCGTCGGCAAGACCCCGCCTCGCTCTGGCCGAGGGAGCTCCGCGTACGGATCTAACTCCTGGGCCGTCCTCGTGCCCCAGGCGCTCATGGGCGTCGGCGCGGTGGCCATGGTGTACGCGACCGTGCGCCGACTGTTCCCCGTCCGGGCGGCGCTGCTGGCCGGGGCCGCGATGGCGGTCACGCCCGTGGCCGTGCTGATGTCCCGGTTCAACAACCCCGACGCCCTGCCGGTGTTGTCGCTGACCGTCGCCGGGTACTGCGTGACGCGGGCCAGGGAACACGGCTCGACGCGGTGGCTCGTGGAGCGGGGGCGGTGATCGGGTTCGCGTTCCTGGTGGTCCAGGGGTTCGCGCTGGTCTTTCTCGTCACCGCGCCGGGCGGCCTCCGGCGGCGGGTGTGGCAGCTCCTGGCGGCCGGGGCGGCGGTGGCGGTGGCGGCCGGGTGGTGGCTGGTGGCCGTGGCGCTGGTGCAGGCGTCCGAGCGGCCCTACATCGGCGGTTCGCTCGAACAACGCCGCCGGTTGCCGGCTCGCCAGCGGCCTGCCCGTGCTGGCCGTCGGCGGTCTTAACGGCACCGACCCCGCCCTCACGCTCGACCGCTTCAGCAGTACGTCGCCCAAAGGCGGATCCACTACTTCATCGGCACCGGCATGGGCGGCTTCGGCAGTTCCGGCACCGGCGGCAGCGACGAGGTGGCCCGGATCGCGGCCTGGGTACAGGACACCTTCACCGCCACGACCGCCGGCGGCATCGCCGTCTTCGACCTCAGCCGGAACTGAGCCCAGGGCCGTGGGCCGCCTCCCGGACCTTGGCGATGGCGCTCGCGTCCATGAAGTCCTTGCAGTGGACGATCCGGCCGTCCCTGATCCGCAGCATCAGCAGCCCAGGGACGGTGATCGCCCGCTCGCCCACCTTGACGTGCGCGTTCTGCTCGACGACCACCACCTCGGGATCGTCCGTACGGTGCAACGCGACCCGCTCCACCTCCTGCGGCACGGCGGGGGAGAGGCCCCAGGACGCCCGGTACCCCGCCCGCACCGCCTCCCGCCCCTCGTACGGCGGCAGCCCGCCGAACGGGAACTCGTGCCTCCCGTCCTCCGCGTACAGGTCGGCCAGTTCGTCGGCCGACTTGCGCAGCATCGCGCCGTGGAAGGCGCCGACGATCTCCTCGACGGTCATGACCACAACCCCTCGCATCTCGCTCAACAGTCGTTGACTCAACGAGCGTAGAGCGAATCCGGGCGAACGGTCAACACAGGTAGAGTCGGATCGTGAGCGAGCGCGTGCTTCCCCGTGCCGAACGGCGGCGCAGGACCGAGGGAAGGATCCTCGACGCGGCCAGGGCGCTGTTCGCCGAAGTCGGCTACGAGCGCGCCACCATCAGGGCGGTCGCGAAGTCCGCCGAGGTGGACCCGGCCCTGGTCATGCAGTACTTCGGCAACAAGCAGAAGCTCTTCAGGGCCGCCGTGCGCGCCACGCCCGCCCCCGAGGCCGCCGTCACCCCGGAGGAGCTGGTCGAGCACCTGCTCGGCACCCTCGACGTGAAGATGGGCGAGCTGCCCCAGGGCTCGCTGGCGATGATGCGTTCGATGCTCACCCACCCCGAGGCGGGCACGGCGGCCCGCGAGGCGCTCGCCCGGCAGATCGACAGACTCGCCGCGTCGATCCCCGGCGAGGACGCCCGCCTGCGCGCGGCCCTGATGACCGCGATCCTGCTCGGCGTGACCGTCGGCCACCAGCTGCTCGAACTGCCCGAGCTGCGCGACGCCCCGCCGGACCGCATCGCCCGGCTGCTGCGCCCGAGCCTGCGCGCCCTTACTGGACCTGACGTCTCATAACCGCCGGGTAACAAGTTATTGGAACCGGTTCCAATTCCTCGGAACGCCGCTACCGTGAGTCCATCCTGGAAGTAAAGTGTGCGGCACGTTATCCCCTGAGTGCTCCCTGTGATCGGGAAGGTGGCCAGTGGGCGTCGAGGTCGTGGTCGAGGGGCTGACCAAGTCGTTCGGTCGGCAGGTCATCTGGGAAGATGTCTCGCTCACGCTGCCCGCGGGTGAGATCTCGGTGCTGCTCGGCCCGTCGGGCACCGGCAAGTCCGTCTTCCTCAAGACGCTGGTCGGCCTGCTGCGTCCCGACCGCGGCCACATCTGGATCGACGGCCACGACCTGGCGAGCTGCCCCGAGCGCAAGCTCTACGAGCTGCGCCGGCTGTTCGGCGTGCTGTTCCAGGACGGCGCCCTGTTCGGCTCGCTCAACCTCTACGACAACATCGCCTTCCCGCTGCGCGAGCACACCAGGAAGACCGAGGCCGAGATCCGCCGGATCGTGATGGCCAAGATCGACCTGGTCGGGCTGGTCGGCGCGGAGGGCAAGCTGCCCGGCGAGATCTCCGGCGGCATGCGAAAACGCGCCGGCCTGGCCAGGGCGCTGGTGCTCGACCCCGAGATCATCCTGTTCGACGAGCCCGACTCCGGCCTCGACCCGGTCCGCACCGCCTTCCTCAACCAGACGATCGTCGACATCAACGCCGACATCGAGGCCACGTTCCTGATCGTCACCCACGACATCAACACCGCCCGCACGGTCCCCGACAACATCGGGCTGCTGTTCCGCCGCGAGCTGGTCATGTTCGGGCCGCGCGAGATGCTGCTGTCCAGCGACGAGCCGGTGGTGCGGCAGTTCCTCAACGCCCGCAGGCACGGCCCGATCGGCATGTCGGAGGAGAAGGACATCTCCGAGCTGGAGGCCGAGGCCCAGATGGGCCACGACCCCGGCGGGCTGCCGCCGATCCCGCCGCAGCTCATGCCGAGCGGCAATGTGCTCCGCCGGTCGCAGCAGCCGCCCGGCCGGTGGCTGGCGGCCCACGGCGTGATCCCGCCGCAGGGCTCGTTCGTGGACGAACGCGGCCGCGACTGGCTGGAGGAGTACCCCCGGCTGATCAACGCCCACGCCGACGGCGTCGCCTAGATCATGAATCCGACCGAGAAGTACCTCCTCGCGGCCTTCGAAAATGACTGTCCGCGTTTGATCGGCCGCACATGGTGACGGTAGAGGTCGGGCGGTTCGTCGCCATGTCGCTCGACACCGCCAGGGCCGCCGCGCGACGGCCCTTCCAGGTGCGCGAACTCGTCCGGCAGGCGTGGTTCATCGTCAGCGTGAGCGCCCTGCCCACCGCCCTGGTCGCCATCCCCTTCGGGGCCGTGCTCGCCATGCAGACCGGCAACCTCATCCGCCAGTTCGGCGCCCAGTCCTTCACCGGGGCCACCGCGGTGCTCGGCATCGTCCGCGAGGCGGGCCCGGTGGTGACCGCGCTGATGATCGCGGGCGCGGCCGGCAGCGCGATCTGCGCCGACCTCGGCGCCCGCCGGATCAGGGACGAGATCGACGCCATGGAGGTGCTCGCGGTCGACCCGCTGCACCGGCTCGTCGTGCCCAGGGTGGCCGCCTGCGCGCTGGTCGCGCCGCTGCTCAACGGCCTGGTCGTCACGGTCGGGCTGGTCGCCGGCTACCTGTTCGACGTGGTCGTCCAGGGCGGCTCGCCCGGCGCGTACCTCCAGTCGTTCAACGCCTTGGCCGAGGTCTCCGACCTGTGGGTCTCGGAGGGCAAGGCGCTGGTCTTCGGGGTCACGACGGGGCTCGTCGCCGCGTACAAGGGGCTGAGCGCTGCGGGCGGGCCCAAGGGCGTGGGGGAGGCGGTCAACCAGGCCGTGGTGTTCGCCGCCCTGCTGCTGTTCGCCGAGAACTTCCTGATCAGCGCGGTCTACAACGAGCTGGTGCGGTCATGAGGGCGCTCGACCGGCAGGGCGAGTTCTACGCCAGGGCGATCAGATCCCTCCCGGCCGGCGCGCGCTACCGCCGGGAGGTGCTCAGGCTGCTGGCCGAGGTCGGGCTGGGCAGCGGCGGCCTGGCGGTGATCGGCGGCACGATGACGATCGTCGCCTTCATGACCTTCTTCACCGGCACCGAGGTCGGCCTGCAGGGTTACACCGGCCTCGACCGCATCGGCGGCTCGGCCTTCACCGGCTTCCTGTCCAGCTACGTCAACACCCGCGAGATCGCCCCGCTGGTGGCCGCCATCGGCCTGTCGGCCACCGTGGGCTGCGGGTTCACCGCCCAGCTCGGCGCGATGCGGGTCGGCGACGAGGTCGACGCGCTGGAGGTCATGGCTATCCCGCCGGTGCCGTTCCTGGTCACCACGCGCCTGATCGCCGGCTTCGCCGCCGTCATGCCCCTGTACGTGCTCGGCCTGCTCGCCTCCTACCTCGCCACCCGCCTGATCGTCACCGTGCTGCACGACCAGTCCACGGGCACCTACGACCACTACTTCGAGCTGTTCCTGTCGCCCTACGACGTGTTGTGGTCCTTCGGCAAGGCGATGGTCTTCGCCGTCCTGGTGATCCTCATCCACTGCTACCACGGCTTCCACGCGACCGGCGGGCCGGCCGGGGTCGGGGTGGCGGTCGGGCGGGCCGTACGCGCGGTGCTGGTGACGGTGAACGTCGCGAACCTCCTGCTCGGCCTGGCCATCTGGGGCACGACCACGACGGTGAGGCTGGCCGGATGAGACACGGCGCCGCGCTCCTGGCGATCATCGCCGCCTTCACGGCCCTGACGCTGGCCGTCTACACGAAGGCGTTCTCCACCGCCCGGCACGTCACGCTGCTGCTCCCGGCCGCCGGGCTCCAGCTCGACCGCCGGGCCGACGTCAAGGTCAACGGGGTCGTGGTCGGCGAGGTGGCCGACCTGGCGCCCGCCGAACACGGCGCCCGCATCACCCTGGCCCTCGACCACGACGTCGACCGCGCCTCCACCGCCGAGCTGCGCGCCAAGACCCTGTTCGGCGAGAAGTACGTCGCCCTGATCCCGCCCGGCTCGCCGCGCGGCCCGCTGCGCGACGGCGACGTGCTCAGGTCCTCGGCGGCCGCGGTCGAGATCACCGAGATCCTCGACCGCCTGCTGGCCCACCTGCGCGCCGTCCACCCCGAACGCCTGAACGCCGCCCTGAACGCCCTGGCCACCGCCCTGGACGGCCGCGGCGCCCGGCTCGGCACGACCCTGGACAGAACCGATGCCTACCTGCGCCGCCTCCAGCCCCACCTGCCGGCGCTGAGGCGGGACATCGCCAAGCTCGCCGACGTCACCGCCCGGTACGGCCAGGCCGCCCCCGACCTGCTGCGCACCCTCGCCAACAGCGCCGCGATCAGCCGCACCCTCACCGCCGCCCCCATCGCCCCGGCCGCCGCGGCCGTCACCCGGGCCGCCACCGCCACCGACCGCCTGCTGAGCACCAACGAGCCGGGGTTGGTCGGCCTCCCGCATGTCGTCCGCCCGGCCCTCGACGTGGCCGCCCATCACGCGCCCGTCATCCCGTGCGTCCTGCGCGGCCTCGACCGCCTCCGGCCGCTGCTGGACAACGCCTTCGGGCACGGCAGCGCGAAGGCGGTGCTGGAGATCGTCCGGCCGGCGCACCCGTACGAACCGGGCAAGGACACCCCGCGCTACGCCGACCGCAGGGCCCCGGCCTGCTACGGCCTGCCCGACCACGCGCCCGTGCCCTTCCCGGGGGTGCGCTTCGACGACGGCACGGCCGACCTGGCGAGGCTGATGCTGCGATGACCACGCTCGGGCCGGCGCTCAAGCTGGCCGTCTTCGCCCTCGTCACCACCCTGTGCGTGGCCACCCTCGCGATCACGATCTCGGGCGCCCGCTTCACCGCCGCGGTCGTCTACCACGCGCTGTTCACCGACGCCTCGGGGCTGCGCGAGGGCGACGAGGTCCGCATCGCCGGCGTGCGGGTGGGCCGGGTGGAGAGCGTCACGCTGGCGGGCGTCCAGGCCGAGGTCGCCTTCTCCGTACGGCGCACCACCGCGCTGCCCCGCGCGGTCGTGGCCGCCGTCCGCTGGCGCAACCTCGTCGGCGACCGCTACCTGACGCTCTCCACCGGCCCCGGCGGCGCCGGCCTGCTCCCGCCGGGCGCCCGCGTCACCGACACCCGCCCGGCCCTCGACGTCACGGCCCTGTTCAACGGCTTCAGACCGCTGCTCAACGCCATCCGCCCCCAGGACGTCAACAAGCTGAGCTGGCAGATCGTCCAGGTGCTCCAGGGCGAGGGCGGCACGGTCGAGGCCCTGCTCGGCCACATCGCCTCCCTCACCGGCACGCTCGCCGACCGCGACGCCGTGATCGGCCGCGTGATCACCAACCTCGGCGCGGTGCTCGGTGAGATCGCCGGCCGGGAGCACGACTACGACCGCCTGCTGATCGACCTGCGCGCCCTGATCGGCGGCCTGGCCGGCGACCGCGAGGCCATCGGCGACTCGCTGGCCACCCTCGACCGTCTCACCGCCGTCACCGGCGACCTCGTCCGCCGGGCCCGGCCCGACCTGCGTGCGAGCGTCCGGCACGCGGACGGGCTGCTCAAGGCGCTCAACGCCAGGAGCGCCCTGGTCGAGGACACCCTCGCCCGCGCGCCCGACCGCCTCGGCCGGCTCGTCCGGGCCTCCTCCTACGGGTCGTGGTTCAACTTCTACCTCTGCTCGCTCACGGTCAGGAGCGGCGGCGTGCGCACTCCGAAGATCGTCAACGGGAGCCCGCGATGCCACTGACCCCCTTCAGGAGACGCGACCCCGTGCCGCTGGGCGTCGGCGGCATCGTCGTGGCTCTCGCGCTGGTCGTGGCGGCCCTGGTGGTCGGCGGCCTGCCGCGCGGCCGCACGTACTCGGCCGCGTTCGCCGACTCGGCGGGCCTGCGCGAGCACGACGACGTGATGATCGCCGGGGTCAAGGTCGGGGAGGTCACCGGGGTCGATCTCGAAGGCGACCACGTCCGCGTCGACCTGCGGGTGGCCGACGACGTCCGGCTCGGCTCGCTGACCAGGGCGGACATCCGGATCAAGACCCTGCTCGGCGCCCACTTCGTCATGCTCGTCCCCGAGGGCGCCGGCCGGCTCCAGGGGCAGATCCCGCTGTCGCGCACGAGCGTCCCCTACGAGGTCGCGCCCGCCGTCGCCGACCTGGGCGCGGCCGCGGGACGCGTCGACGAGCGGGCCCTGGCCGCGGCCATGACCGTGTTGTCGCAGACCATGGAAGGCTCCTCGGCGGAGATCCGGGCCTCCCTCCGGGGGCTCGGCAGGCTCTCGCGTACCGTCGCCGCCCGCGACGCCCGCCTCCACGACCTGGTCGGCCACGCCCGTACCGTCACCGGCCTGCTGGCCCGCCGGAACGCCGACCTCCACGGCCTGGTCACCGACGGCGACCTGCTGCTGCGCGAGGTCTCCGCGCGGCGGGCCGTCGTCCACGGGCTGCTGGTCAACACGGTGGCGCTGGCCGGGCAGATCGACGGGTTGGTCGCCGACAACAGGACCACGTTGCGACCCGCCCTCGAACGGCTGCGCTCGTTCGTCGCCGTGCTGCGCCGCCAGGAGGAGAGCCTCGACCGGTCGCTGGCCCTGCTCGGCCCGTTCGCCCGGCAGCTCGCCGACGCGACCGGCAACGGGCGCTGGTTCGACACGATCATCCAGAACCTGGTCCCGCTGCCCGCCTCCATCCGGCCGCCCGACCCCCTGCCAGAAGGACCCGTGCGATGAGAGGCCCGCTCGTCCTGGCGCTGCTGCTCCTGACCGTGGCCGGCTGCGGCTTCGAGGGGGTGGCCTCGCTGCCGCTGCCCGGCGGCGCCGACCTGGGCGAACGGCCGTACGCGGTGACCATCCGGTTCGCCGACGCGCTCGACCTGGTGCCGCGCTCGCCGTGCAAGGTCGACGACGTCACCGTGGGCGAGGTCACCGGCGTGGAGCTGGGTGACGACTGGCGGGCCGACGTGGTCTGCCAGGTACGCGGCGACGTCGCCCTGCCCGACCGCACGTCGGCGGCGATCTCGCAGACGAGCCTGCTGGGGGAGAAGTTCGTCAAGCTGCTGCCCGCCGGACGCGGACGGCTGAGCGGCCCGATCCCGATGGCCCGTACGAGCACGACGGCCGAGGTCGAGGAGGTGTTGTCGGCCGCCTCGCTGCTGGTCGACGGCGGTGGGCTCGACCAGGTCGCCACCATCAACCGGGAGCTGGCCGACGTGCTCGACGGCCGCTCGGCCCGGCTGAAGGACCTGCTGCGCAGGCTCGGCGCGTTCGCCGCGGGGCTCGACGGCTCCAAGAAGCAGATCGTCCGGCTGATCGACGCGCTCGACGGCCTCACCGGCACCCTGGCCGCCCAGCGCGCCACGATCAGGGCCACCGCCACCGAGATCGGTCCGGCCGTCACCCTGCTCAAGGGTCAGCGCGCCGGCCTGACCGCCATGCTCGCCGCCCTCGACCGGCTCGGCCGCACCGCCACCCGCGTCGTCGAGCGCTCCCAGGCCGACACCCTCGCCGACCTCCGCCACCTGCACCAGCTCCTGCTCAACCTCGACCGGGCGCGCGACAGCGTCGCCTCGGGGTTGGCGACCGCGATCACGTTCCCGTTCCCGGGGTCGGCCTCGTCCATGCTGCGCGGCGACTACGCCAACGCCGACCTGACCGTCGACGCCTCGCCCGGCACCACGCTGCGCAACCTGCTCGGCGGTGCGCGATGACCGTCAGGCTGCTGGCGTTCGCGCTGATCGGGGTGGTGGCGGTGGCGTACACGCTGGTGAGGTACGCCCGGGTCGGCGCCGACCTGTTCGACCCCGCCTACCGGGTCACGGTCGAGCTGGCCGACGCGGGCGGGCTGTTCGACGGCTCGGAGGTGACCTACCGGGGGGTGCCGGTCGGCCGGGTGGAGTCGCTGGCGGTGGCGGGCGACGGCGCGCGGGCCGTGGTCAGGCTCGGCTCCGGCGCCCCCGTCCCGGCCCGCGGCCTGCTGGCGGTGGTGGCCAACCGGTCGGGTGTGGGGGAGCAGTACCTGGACCTGCGGCCCGCCGGGGGCGCGGGGCCGTACCTGCGGGAGGGGGACGTGATCGACCGCGCGCACACGCGGCTGCCGGTCCCCACGGCCCAGCTGCTCGGCGACACCGACCGCCTGCTGACCTCGGTCGACCCGCGCGACCTGGAGACGGTCGTGACCGAGCTGGACAAGGGGCTCGGCGGCAACGGGCCCGCCCTGCGACGGCTGGCCGACGCGGGCGAGAGGCTGCTCGGACAGGCCGAGAGGGTGCTTCCCGAGACGGTCGCGGTCCTGCACTACGGGGAGACCGTGCTCGACGCTCAGCGGGCCTCTGGGGGCCATCTGAAGGCATTCGCCGGACATCTGGCGAGCTTGACGGATTCGCTCCGGAACGGTCGCGGCGACCTCGCCCACGTGATCGGCCGCACCCCGCGCGCGGCCGAGTCGCTCGAACGCCTCACCGACGGCGTCGCGCCCCACCTGCGCCCGCTGCTGACGCACCTCGTGATCGGCGGCCGTACGGTCTCCGCCCGGGTCACCGCCCTCCGGCAGCTCCTGATCGGCTACCCGGCCGCGGTCGCGGGCGCCTTCTCCGTGGTCGACCGGGACGGCCTGCATTTCGGCCTCGACCTCGACCTCAACGTGCCCAGGCCCTGCACCCGCGGCTACGAGGGCGTACGCAGGCGGCAGCCCCACGACCTCAGCACCCGGCCGCCCGACCCCAAGGCGTTCTGCAGGGAGCCGCGCGGCAGCGCGACCGGGGTGCGCGGCGCCCGCAACGCCCCGGCTCCCCAACCGCCTCCGTCGATTCCAGGGCTTCAGGAGTGGCTCGCGGGTTATGATCCGGCGACCGGCCGGAAGGGGTGAGCACAGGTGGGAGCACTTCCCGCACGCCCGGCACGCATCCTCGTGGCCGCCCTCAGCGTGACGCTGGCGGCGCTCGTCGCCGCCGGTGTGTGGATCTCCCTCCAGGCACGTGACGCGCAGGCCCTGGCCGACGACAGGCAGGCCGCGCTGCTGGCGGCCGGCACCCACGCCAAGAACCTGGTCTCGCTCGACTACAAGACCGCCGACGCCGACGTGCAGCGCATCCTCGACACCTGCACGGGCGGGGCCAGAACCGGCTACCAGGCCATCGCGGGCAAGCTCAAGAGCACCACGGTCGCCAACAAGGTCGTCCAGCACGGCGTCCTGCGCGCGACCGGCCTGGTGTCGATGTCCGGCGGCACGGCGAAGGTGCTGGTGGTGGCCGACGCCGAGATCCGCTGGGACGGCTCCAAGAGCCCGCCCCAGGAGCGCTTCTACCGCTGGACGATGGACGTGACCAAGGCCGGCGGCGTCTGGCTGGTGTCGAAGGTGGTGCAGGTGGTGTGAGAACCGTCACTGTGGTGCTGCTCGGCGTCCTGGTGATCGTCGCGGGCGTGCTGGTGCCCAGGATGTGGTTCGACCTGCGCGACCTGCGGGGGGCCGAAGGGGCCGGGGCCGAGGCGATGGCGACGGCCCGGCAGGTCGCCCCCGACATGTTCTCCTACGACTACCGCTCGGTGGAGGCCGACCTGGCCAGGGCCGGGGCGTACACGACGGGCGAGCTGACCAGGCATTACAAGGAGCTCACCACGTCGCTGGTGTCCAAGGCCAAGGCCGAGAAGACCGTCCGCACCGCGGCCGTGGTGGACGCCGGCGTCGAGCGCGCCACGCCCGACAGGGTCGAGGTCCTGTTGTTCGTGAACATGGTTACGGTAAAAGTAGTGCCGAACCAGGACAGGCCCCAGCAACAGGTGACCCAGAACCGCGCCCGGTTCGTCATGGTCAGGCAAGACGGGCGCTGGCTGGTCGAGGGGCTGTCCACGCTGCTGGGAACGGCCTGAGCCGCCGGGCGCGCCGCTACCTTCAATTGTTACCAAAAATCAGGTTTGGCGAAGCCCTTGATAGGGGTACTCCAGTCACAGCTACATCGGTGGTCGGCATGGGTTCGACCCCCGGGGTGACGGAGCGTTAACCGCCCACGATCGCGGGTATCGTCTTGGGCCTGGCGGTAGGCGCCCGATCACACTGGGGAGAAAACCCAGCGTCCGGGCCTCTAGGCGGCTAAAAGTCGGGCTCGCGGGCTTGACGTTTGCGGCTGAACGGGCGATGCTGCGACCAACGTGGAGCATGCAGCGAGAGCGAAGTGGACAGGCGTGTGCCGTTCGGCTACACTGCCCCTTTGCGCTGCCCTTTGACGACCCGTGATGCTTGCTCACGTTGCGAGGTTGTCTGGCGTGCGTGTAGTCAGTCCGCCGCGAGCCCTCGGAAGGACATCTGTTGGCAGCCTCGCGCAACGCCTCCGCCGTACCCGCTGGTCCCCGTCGCGTTTCTTTCGCGCGTATCCAGGAGCCCCTCGAAGTTCCTGATCTTCTCGCTCTGCAGACCGAGTCGTTCGACTGGTT
>NZ_JBEXYK010000054.1:0-72911 GCF_040630865.1 Nonomuraea sp. NPDC005730 | reverse complement strand
GGTCGACCGGACCAACCACCGAGCGGCCATCGCCATCGATGTCCTTACCGACCCCGAATCGACAACCGCCCAAGCACCCTAACTAACCGGCATTGGGACTAACCCAGCAGCTCAGCCCTAAAAGCGCCGAAGCCCAAGTAACCCTCGGCTAACCAACGACACATACCTGAGCACCGAAACCCAAGCAATCGGCCAGAGCGCCGAAGCCCAAGTAGCCCTGGGCTGAACAAGAGCCAGCCCTCACATCCCAGCAAATTGGCCCCCCTCTGCACGCCACCCATCACCACCCCGCGCCGACCACCCGCCCCACGCCAAGCCCTCTCCATCGGGCCTCGGTCCATTGACGACGTGATGGCAGCGTCAGTCGAGGGGCAGGACTCCGGACAAGACGGCACGACGCGCGACAAGGGCACTGCCCCGTTCCGATGATGCCCAGAGCCCTGCTCCCTCAGAATCCCTGCTCCGGCGACACCACCCCTTCCATCGGGGCGCCGTCAGCGAAGTGGCGCACGTTCGCGGCCACACGTTCGGCCAGGCCACGCCAGTAGGACGACGGTGGATTCGCCGTATGCGGCGTGATCAGCACGTTCTCCATGTGCCACAACGGATGCCCGGTCGGCAGCGGCTCCGGGTCGGTGACGTCCAGCGCGGCACCACCGATCCGCCCCTCGCGCAGCGCCGTCACCAGGTCGTCGGTCACGATGAGCGCACCCCGGGCGATGTTGACCAGCCAGGCGTCCGTACGCATCCGGTGAAGCTCGGGAGCACCGATCATGCCCTTGGTGCTCGGCGTGGTCGCAGCGGCGAGGACGACGTACGCGGCCTCTGGCAACGCCTCCCGATAACGGGCACGGGGCAGGATTCGGTGCGCACCGGGCGCCCGGCCGCTGTCGGTGACCGCGATCACCGGACAGCCGAACGGCTCCAGCATCCTGATGAGCGCCCGGCCGATGCCCCCGGAGCCGATGATCGCGACGGTCGAGCCGGCGAACTCCCTCGACTCGTTCCTCCCCCACTCGGTGGCCCTGGCCAGCCGGGGCAGGTTGCGGGCCGCGGCCAGCATGAGCGCGAGCGCGTGCTCGGCGACGGGCACGCCGTAGGAGCCGGTGGCGGCGGTGAAGACGGGCTCCTCAGTGATCACTCCGGCCTCGGCGTACCGCTCGACGCCCGCCGCGGGCAGCTGCACCCACCGGATGCCGTCATGGATCATGGACCGCAGTTCCTCGGGGCCGCCGCGCCCGTAGTAGACGATCGCCTCGGCTTCCTTCAGCGGCACGACGCTGCCGCCCGACTGCCGTACGGCGTCGACCAGCACGGGCACCGGCTCAGGGCCGACGTGGACGGCGACGCTCATCGGGAAACCTCCGTGACGTGCTCTCGGCTGTCTGCCAGGATCTGCTCGACCTCGGCGCGGGCCCGTCCGACAATGTCTGCGGCGGCCTGCGCCGCCTCGGCCGCCTGCCCGGCGGCGACCGCTTCGGCGATCTCGTGGTGGAGCCCGATGGCGGTCGTCTCCAGGCGTTCGGGCAGGAGCAGCAGCTCGCGCCTGGCTTCGAGCAGCACCTCGGTGACCTCGGCGAGCTGGGCGAACATGCCGTTGCCCGATGCGGTCAGCAACACCCGGTGGAAGGCGGCGTCTGCCGTGACGTAGGCCTGGCTGTCACCCTCGCGAGCGGCGGCGTCCATGGCACGGGCGTAAGTGGCGAGCTCGTCCCGCACACGGGGGTCGGGCCTGGACGCGGCCAGCGCGGCGGCGGCAGGTTCGACCGCGGCACGCAGCTCGGCCAGCTCACGCAGCTGCGCCTCCCGCCCCGGCGAGGCCAGCCGCCAGCGGATCACCTGGGGATCATAAAGGTTCCAGGCGCTCATCGGCCGTACGGTGACCCCGACACGAGGACGGCTGGTGACCACGCGCTTCGACTCCAGCACGCGGACGGCCTCGCGCGCGACGGTCCGGGAAACCCCGTATCGTTCCTGGACGTCCTCCAGGCGCAGCACCTGCCCCGCACGGATCTCCCCGCCCGCCAGCGACCTGCCGACCGCGTCGAGCACCTGCCCGTGCAGGCCCCGTAGTGTCTCCACGCTCATCGGGCCCTCCCCAGCTCGGCCAGCAGCGCCGCGACCCTTTCACCCGCGGCACCCGGGCCGCCCGAAGTCAGCGCCGACCCCATGCCGCAGGCCACAGCGCCGGCCGCGATCCACTCGGGGGCATCGTCCACGGTCACCCCGCCGGTGGGAATCGCGGGCGTCTGAGGAAGGGCAGCCCGCACGTCCCGCAGCCAGGACGGTGAAACACCCGACGCTGGAAAGATCTTGACCGCATCCGCCCCCTCTTCCAGGGCACGAACGATCTCGGTCGGGGTCGCCACGCCCGGAAAGACCGGCACGCCGTAGCGGTGCCCGGCGCGGATCACCTCAGGGTGCAGGCTGGGCGAGACCAGGAAGCGGGCGCCGGCCTCCACGGCGGCCCTGGCGGCGGCCGGGTCAAGGACGGTCCCCGCCCCGACCAGCGCGTCGGGCCGCTGCTCGGTGAGCCTTGCCACGGCGCTGAGGGCGCGGGGCGTGGTGAGGGCGACCTCGACGGCACGCAACCCGGCATCCAGCACGGCCCCGGCCGACGTCAGCGCCGCCTCGGGCGTGGCGGCCCTGACGATGCCGAACACGCGTTGCTCCGTGACAGCCTGGACGATCTCCCAGCGGTACATGACTTCCTTCCCCCGGTTTCCTCACCAGCGAACGGCCAGGGCGAGCCGCCCTCGCAGTGGTGACGCACGGTGCACACCTGCCCACCAACGCCTTTGCCTGCCTCCCCGCGAACCGCCTTCGCCCCACCTCGTCAGCTCATGGACGGACTCACCTCTCGCATGCCCATCTCAGCCCCGAACTCGTCGACCCACAGACGAACCATCTCTCGCATGCCCGCCTTCAGGCGAACCGCCTGCACCGCACTTGCCGGTCTGCCGTCGAAATGTCCTTCAGTCACGTCAACCTGGAACAGGTCCCTTCGCCCGAGGCTCGCGTCCCTCGGTGGCCGCTTTCCGCATGCACGCTCTTCGAACCAACAGCCCTCCACGGGCTCTCTGCCTTCGGCATACCGTCTTCGGCATACCGTCTTCGGATCCCCCGTTCATCAAGGCGACCGACATGGCGGCCTCCCCCCATCCGGACAGACCCTCCAGCAGACTCGCGATTCACGTTCGCTCCTCCTCGACGGGCTCTTGCGGCGCGAGAGGCCAGTTGGCGCGGGCCGTCGTCGCCGCGCACATCATCAGCAGGCCGGCATCAGCGTCACGAACCTCCGGCGGCGACGGACTCGATCTTCGTACTGGACCGTCTTCGACAGGCTCGCGCTCGGTAGCAAACGACTTCGATGAATCAGTGATCAGCAGCGGCTCTTCTTCGACAGTGATCGCACTCTTGACGGCGGAGAATTTTCGGCTGGTTCGCGGACTATCGATGGACCGTTTCGGCGTGTCCGGTGAAGGCGGCCAAGGCGCGATCCAGGCCCGGCCGGTCCGGAAGGCCGTCGGTGTCGGCGGCGCACTGGACGACGAGTGCCGCAACCGCCGCCGCCTCACGCAGGCACACCTCGTACGACTCGCCGCGCAACATCCCCGACAGGAACCCGGCGGCGAAGCCGTCCCCCGCTCCCACAGGATCGGTCACCGGCACCGTGAACGCCTCCTGCCGCAGCCCCGCGCACGTGGCGGACTTGTCCCGGTGCTTGACCACGGTGAGGCCGGGCAGCGTCGCCGGGTCTACTTGGAGCAGGTCAAGTTCGTCCTCTCCGGCCAGCACCACGTCCGCCCTGGTCAGGAGCGGCGCCACCCGCTCGCGCCACGCCGCGGGTTCGCCCAGCTTGTATCGGATGTTCGGGTCGATGGAGACGAGCGCTCCGGCCTGTTCAGCCAGTTCCAGCAGCCGCAGGGTCGCCAGGTGCGCGGAGTCCGACAACATCGGAGTGATGCCCGTGACGTGGACGATCTTCGCACCGCTCACCATGTCCGGCGTCAGCTCGTCCGGCCTCAGCCTGGACGCGGCGGCCTCCGAACGGTAGTACTGCACGTCGATGGCCCGGAAGGGATGACTGTCGCGGACCAGCAGACCGGTCGGCGCGCCGGGGTCGATGACCGCGTGCCGGGTGTCGACCCCCTCCGCTCGGAGCATGGACAGGACCGCCCGACCCGCCGGGTCCGCGCCGACCCGCCCGAGCCAGCGCACGTCATGGCCCAGTCTGGCCAGCCCGGCGGCCACGTTCGACTCCGCGCCCGCGATGGAGCGACGGAAGACCGTGGCACGCTCCAACGGGATGCCGGGCTCGGCCAGCATCAGGAGCATGGCCTCACCGCACACCACGACGCTCATGACTCGCCCATCTCCTGTCGTTCTGGATCCGTCAACGGTGCTATCACGTCATGAATGACAAGAGAAGGACCGATCAGGTCGTCTTGTAGGCGGAAGGCTGGGAGATGTCGATCCTGGATCGGTCGGGCAGAGCCAGCACGGCGGCAAACCCGACCACCGCACCGACGATCATGAAGATCGCTATCGCCTGCCAGCCGTAGTCGTGCAGCAACCATGTCGCGATCAGCGGCGCCGGGCCGCCGGCGATGATCGAGGCGAGCTGGTAGCCGAGACCCGCGCCGCCGTACCTGAGGCTGGTCGGAAAGCTCTCGGCGATGAGCGAGGCCTGCGGACCGTACTCCATTGCGTGCTGGATCTGCGTGATCATGATCGTGACGAAGACCACCAGCACGACGCCGGTGTTGAGCAGAACGAAGTACGGGAACGCCACCACCGCCAGCAACGCTGCGCCGGTCGCGTAGACGAGCCGGCGGCCGACACGGTCGCTCAGGTGCCCGAAGAACGGGATCGCGACCAGCTCCACCGCCGCCGCGCACGTCACCGCCGACAGCGCGACCGTTCGGGACAGGCCGAGTTGCTGGGTCACGTACGTGATGGCGAACGTCGTGTAGAGGTAGAACGGCATCTGCTCCGACACGCGCAGCAACGCGCTGAGCACCACTTCCTTCGGATGCCTGCGCAGCACCTCGACGACCGGGAGCCTGACCACCTGCCGCTGTTCCAGCACCCGCGCGAACATCGGGGTCTCCAGCACCTTCAGCCGCACCCACAGCCCGACCGCCACCAGCACCAAGCTGGCGAGGAACGGCACCCGCCAACCCCAGTCCTTGAAGGTGTCGCCCGTCGTGGCGGCCAGCAGCGACATCGCGCCGGTGCCGAGGATCAGCCCGATGGGCACGCCCGCCTGCGGCCAGCTCGCCATGAGCCCGCGCCTGCGCTGGTCGCCCCACTCCATCGACAGCAGCACCGACCCGCTCCACTCGCCGCCCACCGCGATGCCCTGCAGGACGCGCAGGACCACCAGGATGATCGGCGCGGCGACACCGATGCTGTCGGTGCCCGGCAGCACGCCGATGAGAGCACTGGCCACGCCCATCGTCAGCAGGGTGACGACGAGTGTCGCCTTCCTGCCGATGCGGTCGCCCCAATGTCCGAAGATCGCCGCCCCCACGGGCCGGGCGGCGAAGCCCACGGCGTTGGTCGCGAAGGCCGCGAGCGTGCCCGCGTACGGCGTTGACTTCGGGAAGAAGACCTCGGCGAAGACCACCGCGGCAGCCGTGTTGTAGAGAAAGAAGTCGTACCACTCGATGGCGGTGCCGACCACGCTGGCCGTCGCGGCCTTGCGCACCTGGGCTCTGTGTTCGGCGGTCGTTAATCCGTTGCTGCTCTCGGTCACGCTGCACCTCGAAGGCGTTCCTGGGCCGCGTCCGCGCCAACGGCAGCCTTACCCCGCGCCCGCGGCTCGAACCGCCTCCGGCCTCCTCCCCCAGCGGGAAAACTCCGGCCATGGCCACGCCTCCCCTCATCGCGACGCCCCCTTTCCCTCCCCCGACTCCACCCGGCTGGATGCGGAGCCAGGCAGAACTCTAACACTCGTTAACCCGCCCGGCTACCGGGTTCACTGGGCGGCCACATCGTGCGAGGGCATGACTCAAGGGCGGTCAAGCAGGGGATTCGCCTTCATGGCTCGGGTCGGGCAACCCTGCGAGGACGGCGTCGAGCGCGAACTTGAAGTGTTCGACCTGATCGGCCCGCAGCCGGGCGGCCTCGACCGCGTGATAGTGCGGATACCTGTCAGCCGGCAGCTCGGTCCAGTCCCTCGCGGCGGCCTCGTGCAGGACGAGATGCCCGACGCACACGCGCAGCACCGCCCCCTTCACGTGATCCGCCTGGTCAGGAGGGAACCCGGCATCCAAGAGGATCCCGAAGATGGCCTCGTGGAGGCTCATCACGGGCGCGCGTCGGGCGTACGTGGTGATGGACCAGACGGAGGCCCTGGGATGCTCCAGCGACTGCCTGACCATCGAGGCCATGAGCCCGCGCAGCTGATCCTTCCATCCCCCTTCACGGGGAGCCTGAGAGACGATCTTGCTGCACACCTCGTCCACTATGGCCTCCAGCAGCGACTCGCGCCCGTCGAAGTAGTGATAGATCGCCGTCGCCGTCACATCGAGACGTTTGGCCAGCTTACGCATACTGATCCCGTGGGCGCCGTCCGCCTCGAGGACCTCCAGGCCGGCTTCCAGGATCTTGTGACGGGTGAGCATCAGAATTGACCTCGCGCTTAACACATGTTAGAAATCTAACGGCCGTTAACTCCGGACAGCTTATCCGAGGGGAGAGGATCCTTGGCTGCCGTTCTTACGTGCCGTCCAGTCATCCATCAACGATCAGCCGCTCACGGGGAGACACACCTGTGTCCACGACCTCCGAAGTGACAGCGCCGGTGACGGCCTCGCGCCGCCCGAGACGCCGGATCCTGCTTCGAGCCCTGCTTGTGCTGCTCCTGCTCATGGTCCTCGCGGTGGCCGGCGCGGCCTACGCGGTGAACCGGGGCGGGGCCCCGCAGACAGCCGCCCACTTGGGCTCCGAGCCCGAGCTCGGGGAGCGCGAGACGTTCCCCATCCCGAAGGTCAACGCCCCCGACGTGGTCGGCTGGCCCTCCGGCAGAGCGCCGAAGGCACCGGCCGGGTTCACGGTCACCCGGTTCGCGGGCGAGTTGGAGCATCCTCGGTGGCTCTACGAATTGCCCAACGGCGACGTGCTCGTGGCCGAGTCGGCCACCCTGCCCAAAAACCCGGAGTCGCCGATCATGGGGCTGTTCTATTGGCTGCGCCGCAATGACGGCTCGACCACCGAACGCAGCGCCAACCGGATCACGCTGCTGCGCGACACCGACGGCGACGGCGTGGCCGACTTCCGCGGCGTGTTCCTGGAGAACCTCAGCCAGCCGTTCGGGATGGCGCTGCTGGCCGCGTCCGCGCCGTACACACTCGGGCCGGCGGCCCCGAACGGCACTCAGGCGGCCTTCTACGTCGCGGGCACGGACGGCGTCTGGCGCTTTCCGTACAAGCTGGGTGAAACCCGTGTCACCGCCCCCGGGAAGAAGATCCTCGACCTGCCGGCCGGCGGCTACAACAACCACTGGACCCGCAACCTTTTCGCAGCCCTTGACGGTACCAAGCTCTACGTCACTGTCGGCTCGTCCAGTAACGCGGGCGAACATGGCCTGGAGGCCGAGCAACGGCGCGCCGCCATCCTGGAGATCAACCCTGACGGCAGCGGCGAGCGCATTCTCGCCTCCGGCCTCAGAAACCCCAATGGCCTGGCCCTCGAACCGCAATCCAGAACACTCTGGACAGTCGTCAACGAACGCGACCTTCTGGGCGACGACGCCGCACCTGATTACCTCACACGCGTACGCCCGGGTGACTTCTACGGCTGGCCGTGGAGTTATTGGGGACAGCACGTGGACGAGCGTGTCCAGCCACGGCGTCCCGAGATGGTGGCTCGTGCTCTCCGCCCTGACTACGCCCTCGGCGCTCACACGGCTCCCCTCGGTTTGGCCTTCTCCGATAGCCCCACGTTCCCCGACGCCTACCGCGGCGGCGCCTTCATCACCGAACACGGCTCCTGGAACCGCGGCGATCCGGTCGGCTACAAGATCGTGTATGTCCCCTTCAAGAACGGCATGCCCAGTGCCAAGCCCCAGGACTTCCTGACCGGCTTCAAACCGGCCCCGGACGAGAGCACCACGTACGGCCGGCCGGTCGGCGTGATCACCGGCAAGAACGGCCGCCTACTGGTCGCGGACGACGCAGGAAACACGATCTGGCACGTCGCGCCACGACCGTGACACCGGGCCAGGCCAGATCGAAAGGCAGGAGGGGGCGGTGAGTTCAGGTCGAGGGGAGGAGAGCGCGTTGCCAGCACTTCGCTGTGAGGCCGAGTTCCGTGAAGAGCTCCGCCGCTCTCCGTGCGTCGCCGGCATCGTCGCTGATGCTGGCCCGCAGGGACAACGCCAGGCCCTCATGCAGGCGATACCCGGCGGCGCGGGCCAGCGCCAAGGCCAGCCCGGCGTGGCGGAGCGCCGGTTCGCGCGCGCCGCGCAGGCTCTCGCCGGCGGCGAGGCCGAGCAACGCCTTCGTCTCCGGGTAGCGATTGCCCGCCGCCCTGGCCAGCTCCAGCGCCCGCAGGTGGTGGTCGAGCGCGGCGTCCACATCGCCGAGCGCGAGGTGGACGAGGCCGAGGGTGTGCAAGGTGTCGGCGACGAGCCTGCGGTGTCCGGTCTGGTGGGAGGCCTCGAGTGCCGTGACGGCCAGCTTGAGCGCTTGGTCGAGGTTGCCGTCGTCACGTTCGACCGCCGCCAGGTTGCGCAGTGTGTCGGCCTCGTTGCCACGGTTGCCCACCTCCCGGTGCAGGTCCAGCGCGGACAGGAGGGTGTCACGGGCCTCGGGCAGCCGGTCCAGGCCGTGCAGGACCTCGCCCATGATCGCCAGGCCGTTCGCCTCGCTGGCCCGGTGCTCCAACTCTCGGCACAGAGCCAGCGAGCGGTGCAGGCTGGTCTCGGCGTCGTGGAGGCGCCCCATCTCCAGGTAGAGGCAGCCGAGGTTGCCCAGGTTGACGGCCTGGGCCGGGGTGTGGGCGATGGCCTCGTTCAGCATGAGGGCGCGTTCGAGGTGGGCGACGGCCTCGCGAAGCATACCCAGGTCGGCATACGTGGCGCCGGCGTTGCACAGGGCTGCGGTGAGCGCCTCGTGCCAGCCGGTCTGCTCCGCCAGGCGCATGGCCTCCGCGTAGTGGTCGAGCGCCTGCTGCTGGCGACCCTGGAAACCGTTCAGCCCGGCCAGACTGAGCAGCAGTGCGACCTGCGCCCGCGGCTCGCCCGCCGCTCTGGCCGCCGCCAGGCCGGTGCTGCCCATCGTTCGCCACTCCGCCACCTGGTGGCGCATGAAGAAATAGCCGCGCAGGGTGTCGGCGATGAGCCAGGCCGCCTCGTACGGGCCGTGCTCGACGGTGTGGCTCACCGTGGCGAGCAGGTTGGGCAGTTCGGCGTCGAGCCAGCCGGACGCGGCGGCGTGGTCAGGGAAGCGCTCGACGGCGGGAGCGACCGGCAACCGCAGGAACTGCGGGTAGAGCGTGCGTGCCGCGGCGTCGGCCTGGTCGAGGTAGTGGCGGTGCAGGCGGAGCAGCTCGGCGTGCTCGTCGCGCGCGTACTCGGCGGCGCACAGTCTCAGCAGGTCGTGCTGGGCGAACCGGCCTGGTACGTACTCCTCCAACAGGCTCGCCGCGCGCAGGACGGCCGCCAGCGCCTCGGCCTCCTCCTCGGTGGTCGCCAGGAGCGCGGCCATGGCGGGGACGGTGATGTCAGGGCCGGGGATCAGGCCGAGCAGCCGGAACAGGCGTTGCGCGGCAGGCGGGAGCGCGGCGTAGGAGAAGTGGAACGCGGTCCGCACGGCCGATTCGACGTCGCCGGGGATCTGGAGCGCGTCCAGCCGGTTGCCTGCGCGCAAGCGCCGCACGTACCGGGCCATGGGACCGGCGAGCGGGTGCGCATCAGGCGGAACGAGGGGTCGAGCTGTGGGTTCGGCATTGCGCTCCGCGGTGCGTTGGGCGTTGCCCTCAGCCATTGGGCGGGCAGAGGGTTGGGCGCTGCGCTCGGCGTCAGGTTCGATGTTCGGCCCGACCTTCGGCCCGGCGTGGGGCCCGGCGTGGGACCCGGCGAGGGACCCGGCGAGGGACCCGGCGAGGGACCCGGCGAGGGACCCGGCGAGGGACCCGGCGTGGGACCCGGCGTGGGACCCGGCATTGGACTGGGCGTGAAGTTCGACGTGGGATTCGACCCGGGGCTGGGCGTGTGGCTGGGCGCTGGGTTCGGCGTGGGGCTGGACATGGGGGCGGCGGGTGGGCCGTGCGGTCTGCCTGGGGGCGGTGTGGGTGGCGAGCGTGCCGAGGAGGTTGGCGGCGGCGATGCGCAGGGCGAGCGGGAGGTGGGCACACAGGGACGCCAGCTCGGACACCGCTTCGGGCTCGGCCCTGACCTGGGGGCGTCCGAGCAGGCGGCCCAGCAGGTCACGGCACTCACCCTCGGTGAGCGCCGGCAGCGGGAGCATCCGGGCGCCGTCGAGCGCGACCAGGCCGGCCAGGGTGTCCCTGCTCGTGATCAGCGTGGCCGGGCCCGCTCCGCCGGGCAGCAGCGGCCGCACCTGACGGGGGTCCGAGGCGTTGTCCAACAAAACCAGCACCCGCTTGCCCGCCAGCATCGTGCGGTAAAGGGCGGCGGCCTCGTCGAGGTCTCCCGGGACCTGCTCGGGCGGCACGCCGAGCGCGTGCAGGAAGCGGGCGAGCGCGTCGAGGGGGCCGAGGGGATGGGCGGCGGCGTATCCGCGCAGGTTGACATAGAGCTGGCCGTCGGGGAACCGGTCGCGGGCGCGGTGCGCCCAGTGCACGGCCAGCGCCGTCTTGCCGACACCCGCCGTACCGGTGAGGACGGCCACCACGGACGCCTCGTCCCGCCCTTCGAGGAGCCTGTCCAGACGGCGCAGCGCGGTGGCACGGCCGGTGAAGGCCGCCACGGCGGCGGGCAGTTGCGCGGGTACGGTCACCACTCGTTCCGGCGGCCGTCCTGCCGGGACCTCGGGCGGGCGGGTGAGGATGCGCTCGCGGGCTCTGCGAAGGTCGTCCCCCGGCTCCACGTCCAGTTCCTCGGCCAGCCTGGCCCGCATCTCCCCGTACAGGCGAAGGGCCGCGGCCTGCTCGCCCTGCTCGGCCAGCGCGGTCATCAGCCTGGCGGCCAGCCCCTCGTGCAGTGGCTCGTCGTGCACCACTCGCCACAGGGCGGCCACCACCTCCGGCCCGGCGCCGGGGGCGGCATCGGCGTAGGCCAGTGCCGCGGCGACCCGCTTCCTGGCGGCGGCGACAGCGACGGGGTGCTCACGCAGACGACTGGGAGAACCGGCCAGCACGGGGCCGCGCCAGCACGCGAGCGCCGCGGCGTCCCAGGGCGGGATCCGCCGGTCGGCTCCGACGGGAGCGCCGTCGCCACGGCGGCGGGCGGTCAGCGCCTCGGGGGTGGTGCTGTTCGGAGGACCTGGGGGGCGGGCGGTCAACGCTTCCAAGGTCGCCAGGTCCAAGGACGCGCCTGGAAGCGCACCGGTGCGGGCGATCAGGGCCTTCAATGTCGCCGAATCCGAAGATGTACCGGGCAATGCACCAACACGAGCCGCCAAGGCCTGCAAAGCCGTCAGATCCGATGAAGCAGTGGTTAGCGCGTCGGAGCGGGCGGTGAGCGCGTTCGTGGTGGCATGGTCCGGCGATGAGGTGGGGTGAGGGGACGGGCTCAGCGGACCCAGGGCGGCAAGGTCCGGAGAGGCGTCGGACAGCGCATCGGGCCCAGCGGTCAACGCCTCCCAGGTTGCGGGATCCGGGGAGGTGGTGGGAGATCCACCGAAGCGGGGCGGCGATGGCTCCCCCGCGGTGAAGGCCTGGGAGGTGGTGGAAAGGGCATCGGGATGGAGGGTTAGCGCCTCCAAGGCGGCGAAGTTCAGAGCGGCACCGCGGTGGGCGGTCAGCGCTTGCAAGGTGGCGACATCCAGGGCTGCGCCGGGGCGGGTGGTCAGCGCTTCGAAGGTGGTCAGGTCGAGGGAGGAGGTGGGGAGCGCAAGGAGGTAGCCGGCGGGCGTCCGCTGGATCGCCTCCTTGCCCAGCGCCGCGCGCAGTCGGGCCGCGTACACGTGGATGAGGTTGTCGTACGTGCGTGGCGGGCGGTCCTCCCACAGGATGTCCACGATCTCGTCGACCGGGACCGGCCGGCCGGCCTGCAGTGCCAGAAGGCCGAGCAGGGCCCGGGGCATGGCCGCGCCCACGTCCAGCTCGATGCCGCCCCGGCGGACGGCGAGCGGGCCGAGCACGCCGATCCACGGTGGCCGCGGAGCAGCGCGTTCGAAGGCGGCCAGCAGGTCGGCCCGGTCGGGATCCGTCAGGGGCAGGGCGGCGACCAGGCGTTCCAGGGAGGCGCGTTGCGGGCGGCTGACGTGTCCGCGCTCGATGTCGCGCAGGGTGCGCACGCCGATCCCCGCGCGGGCGGCCAGTTCGCGCTGGCTCAATCCCGCCGCCACCCGCCTGCGCCGGAGCGCCTCACCGCCCGAGCTCATATGGATCCCGCCGCAATTCCTGCCGTAGTCCCCACCGCGGTACTTGTTGCGACTCCTGCTTTGGCTCTCAGCGTGGTTCCTGCCGTGGTCCCCGCGTTGGTCTCCACCTCGGTCTTCGGCGGGACTCCTGCCCCTGTCCCCACCTGGGTTCCCACCGCGATCCCCACTGCGGTCCCCACCTGAGTTCTCACCATGGTCCCCCTTGGTCCATGCCGTGATTTCCGCCGTGATCCCTGCCGTGATTCCCACTGCGGTCCCCGCTTGGTCCCCACTGCGATCCCCGCCTTGGTCCCCGCCTTTGGTTCCCACTGCGGTCCTGCGTTGGCCCCTGTCGTGGTGCCCGCCTTGGTTGCTGTCTTGGTGCCCACGGTGCTTTCACCGCCAGACCTGCCGCGATTTCTGCCGGTTGCCTGCCGCAGGCGCCTCGTGTGCCTGGTGGACATACTGGCAAATAGTTAAGAAGCTTGCCAGTAAATCCGAGGTGCCGGTTTTCTACGGTTCGGCGCATGGACGTTCTCGCCGTCGGATGTGGCGTCGCCCTGGTCGTGGTGTTCGGCGCCGCGGTCGTGGGCAAGGCGCGCGACCTGCCCGCCTTCGCGCGGTCACTGGAGGGGAGCCGGCTCGTCGGCCGGCAGTGGCGGGCGTGGGTCGCGGGTGGCGTGGTGGTGGCCGAGTCGGCGGTCGTCGTGCTGCTGGTGGCTCCGGGCACGACCTGGTACGGGTTCGCCCTGGCGACGGCGGTGAGCGCGATCCTCACGGGGGCCGTCGCGCTCACCGTGGCCCGACGTACGCCTGCACCCTGCCTCTGCTTCGGTGGCCCGCCGCGCGACCTGGAGCCGGTGCACCTCGTCAGAAATGCGCTGCTCACCGGTGTGAGCGTCCTCGGGCTTGCCACTGGCGGTCCACCTGCGCCGCCGGTGATGGCGCAGGGCGTCGTCGCGGGGCTCGCCGGAGCCGTCGCAGCACTGTTGCTCATCAAGATCGACGATCTCAGGAGCGTGTTCCGATGACGTACTTGATCATTTTCGTCACCGTGCTGAGTGTGTTGAACCTCCTGCTGCTGTTGGCGCTCGTCGTCCGACTACGCGGCGGCGGGGACGCCCACGGCGCTGGGCCCGCGCCGGGACGGATCCCGCTGCCGGTGCTCCCGCCCGGAGCAGTGCCCGCGACGTTCGCGGCCATGACGCAGGAGGGCGAGGTCGTGGACGCCGCCGGGGTGCGCCTGGTCGGCTTCTTCAGTCCCGCGTGCTCGCTGTGCGGCGAGCGCCTGCCTGACCTTCTGGACTACGTACGCCGGGGCCGGTTCCGCAGGGACGAGGTGCTCGCGGTGCTCATCGGCGCGCCCGGCGAGGTCGAGGAGCTGGCCGCCAGGCTCCGGCCGGCGGCCAGGGTGGTGGTCGAGGAGGAGGCGGAGGGGCCGGTGTGGCGCGCGTTCGGGTTGCGCGGTCTGCCTGCCTTCTACCTGCTGGACGACCGCGGCGTGATCAGCGGTTCGGGTACCGAGCCCGCCGCCCTGCCCACCGCGGAGCCGGTGTGAGCCCGAGCGACGGCAACCTTGGGCGACCGGACACGCGGCCGGAGGCACAGCCAGAGGCAAGGCCCGAGCCTGGGGCGGAGACACGGCCGGGGCTCGGGACAACGCCGGGGCTCGGGACAACGCCGGGGCTCGAGGCAACGCCGGGGCTCGGGGCAACGCCGGGGCTCGGGACAACGCCGGGGCTCGGGACAACGCCAGAGGTCGAGGCGCCCCCAGAGCTCAAGGCGAGGTCAGGGCTCGAGTCGACGCCGGGGGTCGAGGCGACGCCAAGGGTCGAGGCGAGGTCAGGGGCAGGCGCGAGGTCGGAGGCAAGGTCTGGGTCTGGGGCTGAGGCGGGGGCGAGGCCGGGGTGGGGGGCGGGGTTGGGGGTGCTTGGGGAGGCGGTGGTGGTGGCTTGGGAGGCGGGGCGGTGGTACGTCCTGCTGCAGGCTGTGCTGACCGCGGCGACGGGCATTGCGCCGGTGCTCACCGCATGGTGCACCAAGCTCGTCCTGGACGAGGTGGCTGGGCAGGCGACGACGATGGCGGGGTTGGCTCCAAACGTCGCCGCGCTGCTGGTGCTGGCCGCGGTCGCCGGGACGGGACCGTACGTGACGGGTTTCGCCGAGGCCGAGTTCGAGCGGCGGGTCGGGCTGCTCGTCCGCGACCGGCTCTACACGGCCGTGAACGCGCTGCCCGGTCTCGCCCGGCTGGAGGATCCCGCGTTCCAGGACCGGCTGCACCTGGCCGAGCGAGCCGGCAGTTCGGGCCCCGGCCGGGTGGTGACCAGCGCACTCGGGCTGACGCAGGCCGGAATCATGACGGCAGGGTTCCTGGTCACGCTGAGCGGGGTGAGCCCGGCTGTCGCGGTCCTCGTCGCCGTCGCGGCGTTGCCGTTGCTCCGCGTGCACCTGCGGCTGGGACGGGAGCAGGCCGAGGTCATGCGGAGCACGGGACACGGGCAGCGCAGGGAGCTGTTCTTCGCCCGGTTGCTGAGCATGCCGCACGCGGCCAAGGAGATCCGCCTGTTCGGGCTCGGGGACTTCTTCCGCGACCGGATGCTGACCGAGCTGAGGGCGGTCGACGCCGAGCGGCGGCGGATGGCGGTCCGGCAGCTTCGGGGGCAGGGCGGGCAGGCGCTGCTGGCCGCTGTCATCTGGGGGGCGGGGCTGGTGTGGATCGTGGCGGAGGCGGTCGCCGGGCGGGCGTCGGTGGGCGATCTGTCGGTGTTCGTCGCGGCGGTGGCGGGCACGCAGGGCGGGCTGGCGTCCGGCGTGCGCAACCTCGCCGCCGCGCACGAGGCGCTACTGCTCTTCGGTCACTACCGAGTGGTGCTGAACACCGTCCCCGACCTGACGCTCCCGACCGGGGCACGGCGTGGCCTGACGCGGCAGCGGCCGACGCCGCGAGAGCGAGAGCGAGAGCCGGAGCAGGGCATCGCAGTGCGCGAGCGGGAGCAGGGCGTCACGGTGGGGGTACGGGAGCGGAGCATCACGGTGCCGAAGCCTGAGCCGGGGCGGGGGCCAGAGTGGGGGCCAGAGCGGGGGCCAGAGCGGCACGCCACGGTGCCGGATCGGGGGCTGGAGCGGGGCGTTGTGGTGCGAGGTGTGTGGTTTCGGTACGGGGCCGATCAGCCGTGGGTGTTGCGCGGTGTCGATCTCGACATCCCCGCCGGACGGTCACTGGCATTGGTCGGGCTGAACGGGGCGGGCAAGTCCACGCTGGTCAAGCTGCTGTGCCGGTTCTACGACCCCGACCGCGGCGCGATCTTCTGGGACGGCGTCGACCTGCGTGAGCTCGATCCGGCCGCGCTGCGCGAACGCCTGGGCGCCGTGTTCCAGGACTTCGCCGCCTACGACCTCAGCGCGGCCGAGAACATCGCGGTCGGCGACCTGCGGGCCGGGCGGGCGCGGGTCGAGGCGGCGGCCATGCGTGCGGGCGCCGACGCGCTGGTACGGGCGCTGCCACGCGGCTACGACACGCTGCTCACCAGGATGTTCTCCGACGACGAGCAGTCCGGCGTGACCCTGTCGGGCGGCCAGTGGCAGCGGATAGCACTGGCCAGGGGGCTGCTTCGGGACCGTCCCGAGCTGATGATCCTGGACGAGCCGAACGCCGGCCTCGACCCGGCCGCCGAGCACGAAGTGCACACCGTCCTGCGTGAGCACCGCGCAGGGCGGACGACGCTGCTGATCTCCCACCGGCTGAGCACGGTACGCGACGCCGACACGATCGCCGTGCTGGCCGACGGGGAGGTCGTCGAGCGCGGCACCCACGAGGAGCTGCTGCGTGCGGGCGGCCGGTACGCCGAGCTGTTCGCGACCCAGGCCCGCGGCTACGCGCCGGCAGGCGTCCGATGATCGCCGGGCTGAGCACCCAGGCCGCTGCGCCGGTGGCGGCGATCCTCAACACCGTGCCGATGGCGACGATCCTCGACGCCGTGCCGATGGCGACGGTCGTCCACGCCATTGCGGCTGTGCCTGGGGGGCCGTCGTCGTGACCGGAGGCGTCGCCGCCGTCGCGGCCGTCGCCGGGGGCGTCGTCGTGGCCGGGGGTGTGCTGGTGCTCGTGTTGCGGGTGCGTTTTCTCGCGGTGACCGTGCGCGGGCGGAGCATGGAGCCCACGCTGTGGCACGGCGACCGGGTGCTGGTGCGCCGGGCCTCCCTGGACGGGGTGCGTCCGGGGCGGCTCGTGGTGGTGGCTGCGGAGCCGGGCGCGTCCTGGCTGGTGAAGCGGGTGGTGGCGGTACCGGGGGATCCGGTGCCGCGGGCCGAGGTGCCCGCGCTGGCGACCCGGCCGGAGCACGTCGTCCCGCTCGGACAGCTGGTCGTGCTCGGTGACAACCGGCCGATCAGCCTCGATTCCCGCAGGTTCGGCTACGTGCCCGCCCGGCAGCTGCTGGGCGTGGTCGTGGGCCACCTGCCGAAGACTCCGCGCCGGCGTCCCGCCGGGCGGTGAGGAAAGGTGAGGAAAGGACAACTGTCATGGTCAAGCTCGCGGAGCGGGTGCTCGCCCGTGTCCTCCCCCGGACGACCGCCGACGCCGGTTGCACGTACCAGACCTGGTGCGACCACTGCGGCGGCAGCTACTACAAGCGGATCTTCTTCTGGTCCGACTGCACGGTGACCTACACCGCCTGCAACAACCCCTGCCCCTGGAACTGACCCGCACCTGAGGCCGGGCGGCGGCCCACCGCCGCCCGGCCTCAGACAGGGCCGATCAGGCATGGCCGATCAGGCAGGGTCCTCTACCGAGGACGTCGAAGCCGTCGAGGGCAGGTGTTCCTCGCCGGGAGCGTCCCCCAGCGGGATCCCGCGGATGCTGAGCAGGAACAGCAGCGCGCACCCGCCGGTCAGGGCGATGTCGGCGACGTTGCCGACGAACAACCCGCCGTAGTCGATGAAGTCCACCACGTGCCCCTGGGCGAACGCCGGCGGGCGGAAGAGGCGGTCGAGCAGGTGGGAGGTGGCCCCGCCGAGCAGCGCGCCCAGCACCACCCCCCAGGCCGGCGACCGCAGCCGCCGGGACGTGTACAGGATGCCGGCGACCGCCCCGGCGGCGGCCAGCGTGAACACCCAGGTCACGCCCTCCCCCAGGGAGAACGCGGCGCCGGGGTTGAGCAGCAGCCGCAACGAGAGCAGCCGCGGAATCACCGTGATCTCCGCGCCGCCGGACAACGCCGACATCGCCCAGAACTTGGACGCCTGATCGACCAGGAGCACCACCGCGGCCAGCACGATCATCCATGCCCGAGGCCGCCCTCCCCGGCTGGTCTGCTGCGGGCCGCGTTCGTCCGACACTCTTGCCTCACAATCCATGGCTTCTCGGCTCGAATCTACCGAACCTTCGGCGCGCCCACGCTCGCTCAGAGCTGGGACGCCCTGCCGAGCAGCAGACTCTCGGTGATCGGGGATTCGTGGGTGCCCTCGACCGTGCACGCGTGCGCACCGGCGACCGCGCCCAGTCCGACGCACTCGGGGATCGGGCGGCCGTTCAGGAAGCCGTACAGGAAGCCGGAGACGAAGGCGTCGCCCGCGCCGTTGCTGTCGGCCACCGGGCCGGGCAGGGGCGCGGCGGGAAAGGCGCGTACGGTGGCCGAGTCGCGGGTCAGGAGAAGGCAGCCGTCCGCGCCCCGCGTGCAGACGACCGTGTGGGCGCGCCCCCTGGCCAGGATGTCGCGCATCGTGGCCGCCGGGTCGGCCAGGGCGGTGGCCGACAGGAACACCAGGTCGGAGCGGTAGGCGAAGTCCTTCTGGTAGTCGGCGACGCCGTCCCAGTCGTGCAGGTCGGTGGAGATGGGGACGCCGTCGAGGTCGGGGTAGACGTGCCGGCAGAAGTCCATGATCGAGACGTGCGCGTGCCTGGGTCGCGGACCGGCGTACAGCTCGCGGGGCAGCCGCTCCCCCGGCGTGACCTTGGGATCGTGCAGGGAGGTGCGCCGCCCGTCGGGGCCGACGAGCAGCACGCTGCGCCGGGTGCCCGCCTGCGCCACTCCCCACCTGCAGTCGATGTCGCGCAGGGCGTGCCTGATCAGCGCGCCCTGCGGGTCGTCGCCGACGAGGTCGGCGAACGCGACGCCGAGCCCGAGCGCGTGGCAGCCGAGGGCGACCCCGGCCCCGGTGTTCCCGACGCGGTCGACGACGGGCGACACGTGGTAGGTGTCCTGGTACGGCAGAGGCAGCGCGGGCACGTAGACAGTGGTGTCCACCCCGGCGCCGCCGAGGACCAGCACGTCAGGCGTCATCGGGTCGGCCGACCTTTCACAGAGGGCGTCCGGGATCAGCGGTTGACCAGCGGCCCGGAACCGGTGGAGCCGCGCACGACCAGCTCCGGCTGGAAGATCAGCTCGACGTGCTTGGCCGGCGCGCCGCTGACCTCCTCCAGCAGCGTCTGCACGGCGGCCGAGGCCATCGCCCCGATCGGCTTGCGCACGGTGGTGAGCGGCGGGTCGGTGAACGCGATCAGCGGAGAGTCGTCGAACCCGACCACCGACACGTCGCCCGGCACCGCCAGCCCCTTCTGCCGGCAGGCGCGGATCGCCCCGAGCGCCATCAGGTCGCTCGCGCACACGATCCCGGTGCATCCCCGGGCCAGGAGCTGCGCGGCGGCGGCCTGCCCGCCCTCGACCGAGAACAGCGAGTGGGAGATCAGGTCGTCGACGTCGGTGGCGCCGAGCAGATGGGCCATCGCCTGCTTGTAGCCCTCGATCTTCCTGATCACCGGGACGAACCGGCGCGGCCCGAGCGCGAGCCCGACACGTTCGTGGCCGAGGTCGACCAGGTGCTGGACGGCCAGCCGCGCCGCGAGGCGGTCGTCGGGCGAGATGAAGGGCGCGTCGATGTGCTCGCTGTAGCCGTCGACCAGCACGATCGGCAGGCTGCGGTCGATCAGGC
This sequence comes from Nonomuraea sp. NPDC005730, assembly GCF_040630865.1. Lineage (NCBI taxonomy): Bacteria > Bacillati > Actinomycetota > Actinomycetes > Streptosporangiales > Streptosporangiaceae > Nonomuraea > Nonomuraea sp. NPDC005730. Next base: position 53,484 of record NZ_JBEXYK010000054.1, on the reverse strand, counting down.
GGGTGTAGCGGTCCATCCGGGCGGTGGTGTCGGCGTGCAGGCCGGAGACGAAGACGATGCCGCTGACACCGCGGTCGACCAGCAGCTCGGTGAACTCGTCCTCAGGGGCGCCGCCGGGCAGCTGGGTGCACAGCACGGGCGTGTAGCCGTGCTGGGTCAGCGCCTTCTCGATGGCCTGCGCGAACGCCGGGAAGATCGGGTTGTCCAGCTCGGGCGTCACGAGCCCGATGAGCCCGTTGCTGCGCTGCCTGAGGCGGGGCGGCCGCTCGTAACCCATGAGGTCGAGGGCCGTCATCACCGCCTGCCGGGTGCCTGCCGAGACGCCGGGCTTGCCGTTGAGCACCCGGCTGACCGTGGCCTCACTCACCCCGGCCTGGGCGGCGATGTCGGCTAGGCGAGCGTGACCGTTCATGGAACACACTTTACTTTCCACCAGGCGGCCGAATCGGCTGCTCCGGGGACATCGGAGGCGAGCAGCAGCTCTCCCCCGACGCCGAAGTCGACGGGCGCGCCGGTCAGGTTGACGGTGCACAGCACGTCGCCGCGGGAGAAGACCAGCGTGCCCTCGGGCGAGTCGTGCCAGACCAGGTCGCCGTCCAGGGTGCGGCGCAGGCGCAGCGCGGCGCGGTAGAGCTCCAGGGTGGAGCCCATGACGCCGTCCTGGGCCTGGACGCTGAGCTGCGACCAGTCGGCCGGGATCGGCAGCCACGGGTCGCGCCAGCCGAGCTCGCGGGTCCATGGCAGCGGCACGCGGCAGCCGTCCCGCCCGCTGTCGGGGTCGCGCAGCCGCTGCGGGTCCTGGCACACCTCCGCCGGCAGGTCGAGCACCTCGGGAAGGCCCAGCTCCTCGCCCTGGTAGACGTAGGCCGAGCCGGGCAGCGCGAGGGTCAGCAGCGCGGCGGCGCGGGCTCTGGCCAGGCTGCCGTAGCGGGTGACGTGCCGCTTGACGTCGTGGTTCGACAACACCCAGGTGGTGGGCGCGCCCACGGAGCCGGCCGTGGCGAGCGAGGAGTCGATCACCGCGCGCAGCTCGGCGGCGTCCCACGGGGTGAACAGGTAGTGGAAGTTGAAGGCCTGGTGGAGCTCGTCGGGCCGGACGTACATGGCCAGGCGTTCGGCGGTGGGCGCCCACGCCTCGGCCACGCCGACGCGCTCGCCGGGGTAGGAGTCGAGCACCCGCCGCCAGGCCCGGTGGATCTCGTGCACGCCGTCGTTGTCGAAGTACGGCACCGGCTCGCGGCCGATCATCCTGGTCTGGTTCGCATGGCCGATGTCGGGCAGGCCGGCCGGTTTGACCATGCCGTGCGCCACGTCCACGCGGAAGCCGTCCACGCCCAGGTCGAGCCAGAAGCGCAGGATCGACTCGAACTCGCCGCGCACCTCGTCGTCGTCCCAGTTGAGGTCGGGCTGGGCGGGGTCGAACAGGTGCAGGTACCACTGGCCGTCCTCGACCTGGGTCCAGGCCGGGCCGCCGAAGATCGATTCCCAGTCGTTGGGCTGGTCGCGGAAGATGTAACGATCGCGTCGCTCGCCGCGCAGCGCGGCCTGGAACCAGGCGTGCGCCGACGAGGTGTGGTTCGGTACGACGTCCACGATGACGCGCAGGCCGTGGCCGTGGGCCTCGTCGATGAGCGCCTTGGCGTCGGCCAGGGAGCCGAACAGCGGGTCGACGTCCCGGTAGTCGGCCACGTCGTAGCCGAAGTCGGCCATCGGCGAGGTGTAGAAGGGGGTCAGCCAGATGGCGTCCACCCCCAGCTCGACCAGGTACGGCAGGCGATCGCGCGCGCCGATCAGGTCGCCGACGCCGTCGCCGTTGCCGTCGGCGAAACTGCGCACGTAGACCTGGTAGATCACGGCGTCACGCCACCACATGCTCATGGATCTCCCCCCGGGTTCCGCACCATGAAAGCCCTTGCCGCAAGTTTACGCAAGCCCTTCCATGCACCTCGTATCCGGATTTATAGGTATACGGCCGCCTAAAACCCCTGGCCGAAACCACTGCGGATGAGATTCTTTATGTCAAGGGTGGACATCCAGCGTTAAGGCGCGATGTACTACCCCTTCAATCAGCCTCGTCACAGGTGACACGCGCGCAAGGTGTGGGCCCATGAGCTCGGTCGTTCTCGACAAAGTGACCAAGGTGTATCCGGGCGACTACCTGGCAGTCGACCGGCTGAGCCTGCAGGCCGAGGATGGCGAGTTCCTCGTCCTCCTCGGTCCTTCCGGTTGCGGCAAGTCCACGCTGTTGCGGATGATCGCCGGCCTGGAGGAGATCACGGAAGGCGACCTCTGGCTGGGCGGCCAGCTCGCCAACCACCTGCCGCCGCGCGACCGCGACGTGGCCATGGTGTTCCAGAACGGCGCGCTCTACCCCCACCGGACGGTGCGCGGGAACATCGCCTTCCCTCTGGAGATCGCCAAGTCGGACCCGGCGATGGTGCGCGACCGCGTCACCGAGCTGTCGAAGGTGCTGCACATCGACGAGACGCTCGACCGCCGCCCCGGCACCCTGTCGGGCGGCCAGCGGCAGCGCGTGGCGATGGGCCGGGCGATCGTCCGGCAGCCGAAGTTGTTCCTCATGGACGAGCCGCTGTCGAACCTCGACGCCGGCATGCGCACCGAACTCCGGATGGAGATCTCCGCGCTGGTCAGGTCGCTCGGGGTCACCACGATCTACGTCACGCACGACCAGGTCGAGGCGCTCACCCTGGCCGACCGGATCGCGATCCTGAATCGCGGCGTCCTGCAGGACGTCGGTACTCCGGCCCAGATTTACAACGATCCAGCGACGGCGTTCGTGGCGGCCTTCCTCAACTCTCAGCAGTTGAACCTGTTGGCGGCCGGTGTCAGAACGCCGCAGAACCAGTATGTCATGCTCGACTTCGGCCCACACCGGCTCACGATGCCCTGGAGCGATCCCAGAGCGTACGCGATCTCTCAGCACACGGGCGGGCAGGTGCTGGTCGGCATGCGTCCCGACGGGCTGGCGCCGGTGCCGGAGTCGTACGACGGGCCGTCCTTCTACGGGCGGGTGCGGGCCCTGGAGTACCACGGGCACGAGTGGCTGGCGTACCTGGAGTGCGGCATGCCGGCCGTGCCGGTGCCCGAGCCGCCGGACCCGCGCACCCGCCTCAACGGCGAGCGCACCGGCGGGGGCGGGCTGACCGGGATGGTGCGGCGACTCTTCTCGCAGCGCCCGCAGGAGCACGAGGAGCAGGAGCAGGTCGGCCAGAACGTGGGCAGCGGCTTCCACCGCCGCTCCGACCTGATCGTCCGGCTGGGGAACCGGCCGATGTGGCGGGCGGGGGACGCGGCGAAGGTCGCGGTGGACCTGTCCCGCCTCATGATCTTCACCCTGGACGGCGCCCGCATCGACCCGCCCCGCCGCTGAACCCTGGCGCACGCCTCCGGGCTCGCCGCGCGCCTCGAGAGCACAGCGGGATCGACACCGCCGTCACCAGCGTCGAACGCGCCGACCTGACACCTCGCCGGACTCGTGCCGCACCCACCGTGCAGCGCGGGTCCGGCCTTCGTCATGCCCCGACACGGCCGAGCCTTGACCAACCGGACTGTGGTCCGTATTGTTGGCGACACTAAACGGACCGCAGTCCAGAAAGGTGTCCGCCATGTCCAGGTTGCTGCACATCTCCGCCTCACCCCGCGGCACGGAATCGATCTCCGCCGCCATCGCCGAGACGTTCGTCCAGGAGTACCTCGCCACCCACCCCGCCCACACCGTGGACCGGTTCGACCTCTGGGACGGCACCCTGCCCGAGTTCGGCCCCGCCGCCGCCCGCGCCAAGATGACGGTGTTCGGCGGCGGCACCCCCGCGGGCGAGGAGGCCGAGGCCTGGGCCGCGGCGGTCAGGACGTTCGAGCGGTTCGACGCCTACGACCGCTACCTGTTCAGCGTGCCGATGTGGAACGCGGGCGTGCCGTACAAGCTCAAGCAGTTCATCGACGTGGTCAGCCAGCCCGCGATGATCTTCGACGTCCACCCGGAGACGGGGTACCGCGCGCTGCTGACCGGCAAGCGGGCGGCCGTCGTCTACACCAGCGCGGTGTGGGCGCCGCAGCTCGGCCCGGAGTTCGGCGCCGACTTCCAGTCGACGTTCTTCGGCGACTGGCTGCGCTGGACGGGCATCGCCGACGTGCAGGAGATCCGCCACCACCCCACGCTCACCGGCTCCTACGACGCCGAGCGCAAGCAGGCCGACGAGCAGGCCCGCCGCGTCGCCAGAACCTTCTAGACCGTCGCCGGGCTCCAGCGCGGGCCGGCCGGGGTGTCCTCCACGGTCACGCCGCCGCGCGCCATCGCCGCCCGTAACGCGTCCGCGACCTCGTACCGCCCCTCCCCCCGCAGCTGCGCGCGCAGGTCGAGCAGAGGTTCGACCAGGGGGCGCAGGCCGGCGGTCGCGGCCGAGTCGCCCAGCCGGGCGATCAGCAGCCGCATCAGCTCCCGGGCCTGGTCGACCCCGCCGAAGTCCTCCTCGGTGTCGGCCACCCACGTGACGATCTCCGCCTCCAGATCGAGCACGAGCCGCGCCGCCGCCACCAGGTCCGGCTTGCCGACCGCGTCCTTGAACAGCTGCTCGCAGGAGCGGATCGTCTCCTCCAGCGGGACGGTGGGTCCCGCGGCGGCGGGGGCGGCGGGCCGTGGCGGCGCGAACGTCCCGGAGGTGGCGCCCGCCGCCAGGTCGCGGACGGCGGCCAGGCTCGTCCGGGTCCCGGCCGGCAGGACGGTCACCGCCCCCGGACGCCGTACGGTCAGGCCGCCGCGCCCGGCCACCTCCACCGCCTCCGACTCCAGGTCGATGATCAGCGCCGTGTGCTCGTCGAGCCCCAGGACGGCGGTCTCCGGCGGCAGCTCCCGCTCCATCCGCGACAGCCGCCGCTCACCCAGGTAGCAGTAGCGGGTGTCGTGGGTGCCACCCTCGGCGTTGTCGAAGTGCGGGATCAGCACGGCCCGCAGGCCCAGCGGCTCCAGCAGGCCGATCCCCTCGCGCCAGTGAGGCTCGGCGCCCACCTTGTAGATCTCGTAGACGGGCACGGTGGCCAGGCCCGCGGTGCAGGCCGCGGCCGAGGCGAGCACGGTCACCCCCCGCCGGGAGCGCACCCGGGCACGCAGGTCACCGGCCACGCCGGAGGCGGCCCACCGGTCGAGCGCGTACGTGGGGCTGCCCGGCCCGGAGAACACCCAGTCGGCGCCCGTGACCCCGGTGGCCACCTCGACCTCCAGCCCGACGCTGCGGGCGAAGTAGCGGCGGGCGCGGGCGGAGATGTCGGCGGCGTTCTCCTGGAAGGCGTAGGGCGTGTCGAGCAGCACGGCACGGGCCCCCGCGCGCAGCCCGCGGGCCACCGCCCGGTGGACCTCGACCATGGTCGGGCTCGTCTCCCCCGACCCCATGAGCACCAGCGAACCCGGCATGACCTCGGCCCCTCTCCCACCCGCCGGCGACCGCGGGGGCCCCGGCACGCGCCCTGACCAGCCCCGGGCCCCGGCGAGAGCCCCGAGGAGGCCGCGCGACGGCCCGGCGGGGCCGCGCCGATGACCCGCACACCATCTTGCCCGCCACGAGCCGGCGGCACGAGCCCGGCGACCGGATCGTGCCGGCCTACGCGGTGTGCCCCGAGCCGTCGCCCTGGCCGCCCGCGGCCGAGGCGCCCGTGACGGGGACCGCGCCCGGCGCGGCGCCGGCGCGTGCGGCGGCGGCCTGCCGGGAGACACGCCGGCCCAGCGCCTGCATGGGGCGTTCGACGTAGCGGTAGGAGAGCGCGCTGACGGCCAGGATCAGCGCCAGGGCCAGCGCGGCCATCGCGAGCTGGTAGGGCAGCGGCGCCCGCCGCAGGTCGCCGGTGACCTCCACGAAGTACTTCAGCAGCGGATGGTGCACCAGGTAGAGCGAGTAACTGATCAGCCCGAGCCAGGTGAGCACGGCGGGCAGCCGCCGCCCGCGCAGCGCCATCGCGCCCGCGAAGGTGGCCGCCGCCAGCGCGATCGTGGTCAGCCACACGTCGGCCTCGACCCACCACCAGCCGCTCTCGATCGCCCACACCGGAGCCACGGCGACCAGCGCCGTCGTCACCGCGACCGGCCACAGGCCGCCGCGCCCGCGCTCCCAGCGGTGGATCGCCGTGCCGGCGAACATGACCGCGACCACGGCCGCGCCCAGCCATGGCACCCGGCTGCTCAGCAGCAGCAGCGCCAGCGCCATCAGCCCGAGCACGCACGCCGCGGTCCTGCGGAACCAGCCGCCGACCACGCAGGCGAGCCCCGCGGCGAACACCAGGCACGACACGTACGCCGGCCACCCGCCCCGCAGCACCGCCCCCGACACCACCAGCCCCACCGCGACGGACGCCCCGGCGAACGCCACGGACACCAGCCCGCTGCGCTCGTGCGCCCTGATCAGGAACAGCGCCGTGACCAGCAGGTAGAACACCATCTCGTACGACAGCGTCCACATCGTGTCGGCCACGCCGCCCACGCTCACGACGTCGAGCAGCATGGTCGCGTGGGCCGCCACCGCGCTCCCGTCGCGCGGGACGCCCTCGCGCACCGGCACCCACCAGGACGCGGCCAGCACCAGCGCGATCACGGCCAGGTAGAGCGGGTAGAGGCGGAAGGCGCGGCTCGTCCAGAAGGCCCGCACGTCGCCGTGGCGTTCCAGCGACGTCGGGATGATGTACCCACTGACCAGGAAGAACACCAGGATGCCGTAGACGCCGAGGCTGAACCAGTAGGGCCGCAGCGCGGGCAGGAACCACGGCAGCAGGTGCTCGGCGACCACCGCGAGCGCGCCGATGCCGCGCAGGGCGTCGAGCCAGGCGAGCCTGGACGGCGCGCCGGGCGTGGTCGGGTAGGGGGTCGCGGCGGTCGGCACCCGCCCCAACTTACCCGCAGCGGGCTAGGTGACGCGGTGGGTCGCCAGGGACGCGTGGTGGTCGGCTCCGTCGGGGCCGCAGGGGTCGGTGTGGACGGTGGCGGCGCGCAGGCGCGGCAGGTCGTGGATCAGGCGGTGCTCGGCCTCGACCGCCACGGCATGGGCGTCCACGACCGACATGGCGTGGTCGACCAGGATCTCGACCTCGGCGTGCAGGGCGTGGCCGAGCCAGCGCAGGCGCACCGAGCCGGCGCGCTCGACGCCGGGGACGCCGGCCAGGATGCGTTCGGCCTCGTCCAGCAGGGCGGGGTCGACGGCGTCCATGAGGCGGTGGTAGATCTCGCGGGCGGCGTCGCGCAGGACGAAGCAGATGGCGACCGTGATCAGCAGGCCCACGACCGGGTCGGCGATCGGGAACCCGAGCGCCGCGCCGCCCGCGCCGAGGAGCACGGCGAGGGAGGTGAAGCCGTCGGTCCTGGCGTGCAGGCCGTCGGCCACGAGCGCGGCCGAGCCGATCTGGCGGCCCACGGTGATGCGGTAGCGCGCCACCCACTCGTTGCCGACGAACCCGGCCAGCGCGGCGGCGGCGACCCAGCCGAGCGCCCGGACGTCCTGGGGCTCGACCAGCCGCCGGACCGCCTCGTACCCGGCGAGCGCGGCCGAGGCGGCGATGAGCACGACGATGACGATGCCCGCGAGGTCCTCGGCCCTGCCGTAGCCGTAGGTGAAGCGGCGGGTGGCGGCGCGGCGGCCGAGCGAGAACGCGATGGCCAGCGGGACGGCGGTCAGCGCGTCGGCCAGGTTGTGCAGGGTGTCGCCGAGCAGCGCGACCGACCCCGACGCGACGACGATCACGGCCTGGACGACGGCGGTGAGCATGAGGACCGCGAAGGAGACGGCCAGCACGCGCATGCCCCGGCTGCTGGCCTCCAGGGCGCTGTCGGTCCTGGCGGCGCTGTCGTGGCTGTGCGGCGTCAACACGTGCGCCGCCTTGGCGGCCAGCGCCCTGAACCCCCGCCGCTCCCCCGGCCCGTGCCCGTGCCCATGCCCATGCCTATGGCCGTGACCGTGCCCGTGCCCGTGACCGTGGCCGTGCGGGTGGGTATCGGAGTCAGACATGAGCACCCCTTCGCTTGCGCTTCTCGTCCGCTCCGACCAGGATATGTAGTCATGTACGCACGCGACAACGTCTCAGGTGCGGACCATTCGCAGGAGCAACCCACTCCCGCCCAGGTCAACGCCGCCGTGGAGGCCTTCCGCATGCTCGGCGACGCCACCCGGCTCCGGCTGATGTGGGAACTGTCCGCCGGCGAGCTGGACGTGAGCTCCCTGGCCGAGGCGGTCGGCGCGGCGCGCCCGTCGGTGTCGCAGCACCTGGCCAAGCTCCGGCTGGCCGGTCTGGTGGACACCCGCAGGGACGGCCGACGGGTGCTCTACCGCGCCCGCGACGGGCACGTGCGGGCGCTCATCGCCGCGGCGCTGTCCCACGCCGACCACGAGGTCTCAGGGCTGCCCCGGCACGACTAGCTACCAGCCCACCCGGCCCTTGCCGGAGACGAGGGCACGGGCGATCACCAGCCGCTGCACGTCGTTGGTGCCCTCGCCGATCGCCATCAGGGGCGCGTCCCGGTAGAGCCGTTCGACCACGAACTCCTGGGAGTAGCCGTAGCCGCCGTGGATGCGCATCGCCTCCAGCGAGGCCTTCAGCGCCACCTCGGAGGCGAAGTACTTGGCCATGCCCGCCTCCATGTCCACCCGCTTGCCCCCGTCGGCCTGGGCGGCGGCCCAGTACGTGAGCAGCCGGGCGGCCTGGATCTCGGTGGCCAGGTCGGCGAGCTTGAGCTGGACGGCCTGGAAGTCGGCGATGGGCTGCCCGAACGCGGTGCGCTCCCGCGCGTACTCCAGGGCGGCGTCGTAGGCCGCCTGCGCGACGCCTACCGCGCGGGCGGCGATGTTGACCCGGCCGATCTCCAGCCCGCCCAGCACCTGCTGCATGCCGCGTCCTTCGACGCCCCCGAGCAGCGCCGAGACCGGCACGCGCACCTCGTCGAGCACGACCTCGCAGGTCTCGGTGCCCTTGTAGCCGAGCTTGGGCAGGTCGCGGCTGACGCCGAAGCCGGGCGAGGCCGGATCGACCAGCAGCACCGACATGCCCTTGTGGGCCGGCTCGGTGACCGAGGTCTTGACCAGGACGGGCAGCGGGTCGGCGTGCCGGGCGTTGGTGATCCACGTCTTGGTGCCGGTCACCACGTAATGGTCGCCGTCGCGGACCGCGCGGGTCTGGATGCCCTGCAGGTCGGTGCCGGCGCCCGGCTCGGTGAGCGCGATGGCGGTACGCCGGACGCCGGACGCCAGGTCGGCGAGGTGGAGGCGTTTCTGCTCGTCGGTGCCGTGTTTGGCGATCATCCAGCAGGCCAGCGAGTGGGAGCCGATCGTGCCGGCCACGCCCATCCAGCCGCGCGCGATCTCCTCGAAGACCAGCGCGAAGGAGACCATGTCGGCGCCGAGGCCGCCGTACTCCTCGGGGACGGTCAGCCCGAACAGCCCCATCTGCTTCATCTTCTCGACGATCTCGGTGGGGTAGCGGCCCGAGTGCTCCCACTCGGTGGCCACGGGCAGGATCTCCTTCTCCACGAAGGCACGCAGGGTCTCGCGGAAGGCCTTCTGCTCGTCGGTCAGCTCGAAATCCATGGCCTCAGGTCCTCTGCGCGGGAGGGACGGTCGAGGCTCACGTTATTCGTCTGATGTTTGGCCGGTCAATCGTCCGGGCGCGCGGGCGGCCAGCTTGGCGACGACGTCCACGATGCGGACCGCGCGTTCCAGCTCGGCCCGGTGGAAGACGGGCCCGCCGGCACGGGCGACGACGACGTGCATGCCCTGCGAGACGATGGGCAGCAACATCAGCCGCAGGTCCGCCGAGTCCAGGGTGATCGCGCGCGGCGGCGGGTCGGGCAGGTTCAGCACCTCCGGGGCGGCCATCGAGGCATGCCGCACGGCTCCGTCCTCGACCGCGACCGACCACTCGGCGCCGCACAGCGCGGGCAGGGCGTCCACCAGCGTGGCCAGCCCGCGGGCCGGTTCCGTCGCCACGTGCATGAGCAGGTCGTAGTCGGGGGCGGAGCCGGGCACGTCGCGGGTGGGCCAGACGCCCTCGACGCGTACGCCCGGCGTCGCCGACATCCGCTCGCAGACCTCCGTCGCGCTGATCGGCCCCGGCCAGGACACGATGAAGTCGTCCACCGCCCGGCCGGTCTCCCGTTCCAGCACGGTGACCTGCAGGATGTCGGCGCCGAGCGCCCCCAGCGCCTTCGCGACCTGGCCGAGGCCGCCCGGCCGGTCCGGCAGGGACACCCTCAGTCGCAGCAGCATTGGCCGCCCCCTTTCCCAGAGGCTCTCACAGTGCCGTGGACAGGTTTCGCGCATGTTCCACGGATATGTCGCGCATGCTGCGCTTATATCCCAGGATCCGGCGCTAAGTCCGGATTGTCGAACCTGGGTGGCGGTTTGAGCAGGTGTTTTCCCAAAAACGACCAAGGATCGTTCAAGGATCAGGCAGACCGATCCCCGCACGTGGGGATCAGGCGAACACGTCCTGCTGGTAGCGGCCGCCGGCCTCCAGGGCGGCCAGCCAGGCCGCGCCGCCTTCGCCGCCCTCACCGGTGTGCCGCCGGTGGACGTCCAGCAGCGCCTGGCGCACCGCCGGGGCCATGCGCAGGCCGTCGCCGCAGACGTACACGTACGCGCCCTGCTCCAGCAGCTCCCACACCTCCTCGGCGTGATCGGCCACGGCCTCCTGGACGTACCGGTACGGATGCCCGGCCACGGCCGAGAACGCGGTGTGCACGTTCACCTCCTCGCGGGCGGCCCAGGCGGTCACCTCGTCCCGGTACAGCCAGTCGTGGCCGGGGTGGCGGCAGCCGGTGAAGACCTCGGCCCGGCCGCCCGGGCCGCTCAGCGCCCGCTCCTCCAGGAAGCCGCGCAGCGGCGCGAACCCCGTGCCGGGGCCGACCAGGATCACCGGTGTGGCCGGATCGGCGGGCAGCCGGAACGGCGGCGCGGGCACCCGTACGTACCCGTAGAACACCTCACCGGGCCGCAGCCCGGCCAGGTACGCCGAGCACATGCCCTGGTAGGTGCCGCTGCCGGACCAGGCGGGCCCCTCGACCAGCCCGACGGTGAGCCGCACCAGGCCCGGGTCGGCCAGCGGCGAGGAGGAGACCGAGTAGTAGCGCGGCCGGATCGGCCCGGCCATCTCCAGGAACACCGGCAGCGGCAGCTCGACGGCCGGGAAGCGCTCCAGCAGGGCCAGCGGCGAGACCCGCTTGGCCAGGATCTCGTCGGCGTAGTTCGCGGTCAGCTCGGCGAGCCGGCCGCGCGTCCAGGGGCAGCCGGTGTGCGCGGCCAGGGCCTCCAGGTCGGCCCTGGTGGCCACCTCCTGCAGCTCGGCGAACTCGGTCAGCAGCAGGCCGGCCGTCACCGGCGTGTCCACGGGCAGGTGGGTGGCGCCGGCGGCGCGCAGCCGCACCACCTGCTCGCGCGGCACGCGCAGGCAGCGCAGGGCCCACTCGACCAGCTCGGGGTCGTTCTTGGCGAAGACGGCGACGTGGTCGCCCGCCGTGTAGGTGACTCCCTCGGGCAGGCGGGCCACGATCGAGCGCACGCCGGGCCTCGGGGCCTCGGCCGAGAAGTCCCACAGCCCGGCGGGGTCGCCGGTCAGCTCCTCGTTGGACACGACCGTCATCGGCACGGCCCGGTCGGAGACGACGGCCGGCCTGACCTCGCTCTCGCCGAGCACCTCCATCTCGTAGCGCGGCCCGGCCGCGCCCACCGGGGCGCTGTACTCCTCGGCCAGCGCCGCCCACAGCCGCGCCGTCCACGCCGAGACGTCGCCGTCGAAGTCGCCGTCGGCGTCGGCCTCGCCGCGCTCGACGAGCGGCACGGCCCCGGCGGCGGTCAGCTTCTCGCCGGCCCGGCGCGGGAAGGCCTGGTACGTCGGCCACTGGGAGTTGCCGCAGCCGAGCACCGCCAGGCGCACGCCCGACAGGTCGGGCAGCTCCTCCAGGGCGTCGAAACGCTGGGCGTTGTCGGGCGCCTTGCCGTTGTAGGAGGAGGCGACCACGACGAGCAGGCCCTGCGACGGCGGCGTCAGGTCGTCCAGGGTGGTCAGGGTGGTGGCGAAGCCGGACCGGCCGGCCCGCTCGGCAAGCCGCTCGGCGATGTCGGCGGCGGTACCCAGGTTGGAGCCGTAGGCGACGGTGAGCGGCACGCCGGTGACCGCGAGGTCGTGCCGCTCGCCCTCCCCGGCGGCCTGGACGTCGGCGGCGGGCGCGGTGCGCTCGTGGGCGCGGCGCTCGCGCACCCGCAGGGTGAACCCGTCGGGCTTGATGGTCAGCGTCTGCTTGATCTTCATCCGGTAGGCGCCGGGGTCGGAGACGGCGAAGCGGCGCAGGATCATGGCCAGGGCGAGCCGGGCCTCGGTCAGCGCGAACTGGCGGCCGATGCAGGCCCGCTCGCCGTTGCCGAACGGCTTGTACGCCGCCGGGTGGTGGGCCTTCTTGTTCTCCGGCAGCCAGCGGTCGATGTCGAACTCCTCCGGCCGCTCCCACGCCTTGGGGTGGCGGTGCAGCGACGGCAGCAGCACGGCGATGCTCTGGTCGGCCTCGATCTCGTACCCGCCGATGGTGGTGGCCTCGACGGCGCTGACGGCGAAGGCGGGGATCGGCGACCAGATCCGCAGCGTCTCCTCCAGGATCCGGGGGATGACGTCGAGCTTCATGATCGTCTCGTAGCTGGGCGGCTCGTCGCCGGGCAGCAGGCGGTCGACCTCGTCGTAGGCCCTGGCCAGGGTGTGCGGGTCGCGCAGCAGGTTGTACAGGGCGAAGGAGAGCAGGCCGCTGGTGGTCTCGTGCCCGGCGATGAGGAAGGTGAGCACCTGGTTGCGGATGTTCTCGTCGGACAGGCGGCCGCCGGTCTTCGGGTCGGCGGCCGCCAGCATGAGGCCGAGCAGGTCCTTGGCGTCGCCGGCGCCCTCGGCGCGGCGCTGCCTGATCACGTCGTCCACCAGGGCGCGCATGGTCTCGATGTCGCGGCGGTAGGCGTCCTCGTGGCCGCGCTTCAGCTTGGTGACGAACGGGAGCTGCTGGTTGCGCAGCATCGCCTCGGTCAGCGCGCCGCCCATGGCCTTCAGGAACGGGTGCAGCTCGGGAGAGGCGAAGGAGTCGAACCGGAAGCCGAAGCCGGTCAGCGAGATCGTGTCCAGCGTGAGCCGGGTCATGTCGTCGGCCACGGGCAGGTCCTGCCCCTGGCGGCCGGCCCACGAGGCGACGAGCTGCTCGGCGACCTCCAGCATCTGCGGGTAGTACGCCTTCATCGAGCGCTGGCTGAAGGCGGGCAGCAGGATGCGGTGGGCCTGCCCCCACACCGGCTCGTGCGGCTCGGCGGTGAACAGGCCGTCGCCGCCGAAGTCGCGCACGATCGACAGCGGCGGCTTGATGCGCTTGACGAACCTGCTCTCGTCGCACACCTCCGCGACCAGGTCGGGGTCGTGGACGAGCACGATCGTGCGGCCGGCGACCTCCAGCCGGAAGATGCCCTCCTCGTACCGCTCGGCGACCTTGACGAAGTGCTCCACCGGCGAGTGGGCCGGGATCTGCAGCGTGTTGCCCAGGATCGGCAGGCCCTGCGGGGCGGGGATACGCCTCATGAGTGCTCCCTTCGGGTAGCCATACACCGTATGGCTGACGCTACCATACGCTGTATGGCAGTGAGCGCACGCAGGGGAGCTCCCCTGAGTCTTGACGAGATCTGTTCCACGGCGCTTCGCCTGATCGACGAGGCCGGCGTCGAGGGGTTGTCGATGCGGAAACTGGCCGCCGAGCTGGACGTCAACCCCATGTCGGTCTACCACCACGTCGCGAGCAAGGAGGCGCTGCTGGCCCGCATCTGCGAGACGGTCAGCGCCCGGCTGCCGCTGCCGCCCGACGACGGCACCCCGTGGCAGGACCAGCTCCGGGCCCTGGCCCTGGCCTACCACCGGCACGCCCGGCAACATCCGGCCATGTGGACCTACCTGCACAACCACCCCGAGTTCAGCGAGGACCGGCGGCTGCCACTGTGGCAGGCGCTCTACCGCATCCTGCGCGCCTCCGGGGTGCCCGAGGAGGAGCTGCGGCGGACGAGCGAGGTGCTGCACGCGTTCGTCTCGGGGTTCGTCTTCGCCGAGACGCGGGGGCACCTGAGCGGCGAGCCCGAGGAGGTCGAGCGCAGCTTCGACGTCGCCCTGCACATGATCATCAACGGCCTGGCCGCCCGGTGACGCCTGCGTTGGAAAGTCCAACCCGCTCGCGTTAGAGTGAGTTGGAAATTCCAACGGACAGGAGGCCGCGATGCGCGACGCCGTCATCGTGCAAGCCGTACGCACCCCGATCGGCAAGGGCAAGCCCGGTGGCGGGCTGCACGGGACGCACCCCGTCGACCTGCTCGCCCACGCCCTGCGCGCCCTGATCGAGCGCAGCGGCGTGGACCCGTCGCTGGTCGACGACGTGATCGGCGGCTGCGTCGACCAGGTGGGCGAGCAGGCCATGAACACCACCCGCTACGCCTGGCTGGCCGCCGGCTTCCCCGACTCGGTGCCCGCGGTCACGGTCGACCGGCAGTGCGGCTCGTCCCAGCAGGCCGTGCACTTCGCCGCACAGGGCGTCATGTCCGGCGCGTACGACCTGGTCGTGGCCTGCGGCGTGGAGTCGATGAGCCGGGTGCCCATGTGGTCGAACGTGCCGCCGGGCGCCGACCCCTTCGGGCCCTCGGTGGCCGCCCGCTTCCCCGAGGGGCTCGTCCCGCAGGGCATCAGCGCCGAGCTGATCGCCGCCAAGTGGTCGCTGAGCCGCGAGCAGATGGACGTCTTCGCCGCCGCCTCCCACGCCAAGGCCGCCGCCGCCGACTTCGGCGCCGAGCTCGCCCCGATCGCCGGCCTGGACCGCGACGAGTCGATCCGCCCCGCCACCACGCCCGAGATCCTGGCCGGGCTGCGGCCCGCCTACGCCGACCCCGGCTACGCCGAGCGATTCCCGCAGATCAGCTGGTCGGTCACCGCGGGCAACGCCAGCCCGATCAACGACGGCGCGGCGGCCGTCCTGATCGCCGGCTCCGAGACCGCCGCGCGGCTCGGCCTGCGCCCGCTGGCCCGGCTGCACAGCTTCGCCGTCACCGGCTCCGACCCGCTGCTCATGCTCACCGGCGTGATCCCGGCCACGGAGAAGGTGCTGCGCCGCGCCGGGCTCGCGCTGTCCGACATCGACTTGTTCGAGGTCAACGAAGCCTTCGCCGGCGTCGTGCTGGCCTGGCTGCAGGAGACGGGGGCCGACCCGGCGAAGGTCAACGTCAACGGCGGCGCCATCGCCCTCGGCCATCCGCTCGGCGCCAGCGGCGCCCGCATCACCACCACGCTCGTGCACGCCATGCGCTCGCGCGGCGCCCGCTACGCCCTGCAGACCATGTGCGAGGCGGGCGGCCTGGCCAACGCGCTCGTTCTGGAAAGCGCGAGCTAGGGCTCAGGCGGCGGCCCAGACGGCCTCGAAGGCCGCCTGGGTGATCTCGGTCAGCTCCCAGATCTCCAGCGGCTGGTCGGTGAGGAAGCCGCGATCGTCCTGGAGCCGGCCCCACCAGTAGCGGTGGGCGACGCGGTCGGTGTCGACCTCGATCTGCCTGATCGCCCAGTGTTCGCCGTCGCCCTCGACGCTCTCGAACAGCCAGACGCGCCCGCCGGGGCCGGCGGTGTGCCAGAAGCGGTGGGGCACGTCGGCCTCGGCGAGCTGCTTGACCAGCGGCAGGCGAAGATCCGGGACCATGCCCCGTAGGCTACACCGCTACCGCTGGTAGGCCCCGGCGTCGGGCGACCCGGACAGCGGCCGGCCCAGCATGTCCTTGCCGAAGGCGGCGCCGCCGTACCAGGTGGGCGACAGCGGCAGGCCGCGGCCCAGCGCCGGGGAGCCCGGACGCAGGCGCAGGTCGGTGCGGGAGACGAACAGCGGGTCTGCCCTGACCGACTTCGGGCCCAGCTTGAAGGTGAGCTTGCGGCCGTAGTAGACGCTGCCGCCGTCGTCGACACCCTTGCCGTCGGCCCAGCCCGCCTCGCCGCCGACCGCGATCACGTTGTTGCGCAGCCGCAGGATGGAGGGGCCGCAGCCGTCGTGGCAGGACCAGCCGATGGTGTCCTTGGCCGGCAGGTAGACCGAGTTCTGGACCGCGATCGTGCCCTTGACCGGGCCCACGACGTGGCCGGGGCCGCGGGTGATGAGGAAGGAGCCGCGGCTGCGGCTGGAGGTGACGACGTTGAAGGCGAAGACGTTGCCGGTGGCGGTCTTGCCCTTCTGGGCGCCGAGCTCGGTGAAGGTCTCGTTGTCGCGCGCGTGGTTGTGGGTGATGCGGTTGCGGTCGCCGTTGAAGATCTCGACGGCGGCGCCGTCGGTGCCGTAGTCGTGGCTCTTGGCGTAGCTGCCGGTGATGGTGTTGCGGGTCACCAGGTTGTCGTCGCCGTTGAGCAGCACGCCGAAGGCGCCGGAGTCGTTGTCGCCGCCCTCGTCGTCGACGCTCATGCGGTTGTTGCCGGTGAGCGTGCTGTCGCGGACGGTGTTGTGCGAGCCGGACGGCGTGACCCACACGCCCGCGACGTTGCCGTCGGCCGCGACGCCGGTCAGCTCGGTGTGGTGGCCGCCGAGCTGGAACCCGGCGAACCGGCAGCGGGACGCGCGCACGCCGCTGATCTGCCAGTAGGCGCCCTTGACGACCACGCAGTCGCGCTCGTCGCCGCTGATGCGGGGCAGGGCGCCGGTGCCGTGGGAGCGGACGACGATGGGCCGGGCGGCGGTGCCGTCGGCGGTGAGCCTGAGCGGGCCGGTGAAGCTGCCGCCCCGCTTGAGGCTGACGATGTCACCCGGCTTGAGGTCGGCGGAGTTGACCTTCTCCAGCGACTTCCACGGCTTGTCGGGGCTGGTGCCGGCGGCGGAGTCGTCGCCGGCCCTGGAGTCGACGTAGTAGGTGGTGGCCGCCCTGGCTTCCGCGGCGGTCGGTACGGCGGTAAGGAGCGAAGCTGCGACGGCTACGGAGAGCAACCTCATGCGGGCACACCACTATCCAGTTGAAGACGGTACGGGGCCAGGCCATACCGTAGCGTGATCAGCGTGTGATGCGCCACACTGACACCGAAGGACCGTCCCCCGGGATCACGTCGCCGTCCTCGGCGTTGTAGACGCCCTGGGCCTGCGCCCCGATGGGCAGCGCGGCGCCGGGCGCCCGGCGGACGGCCACCAGCAGCGACTCCTCGAACGTCTCGCGCGCGAAGACCAGGCAGTCGGCGTCGGAGTGCAGCCAGCGCAACCCTCCGTGACGCAGCGCGGGCTCGGCGCGGCGCAGCCCGAGCAGCTCGCGGTAGGCCGACAGGGTCGCCAGGTCCTGGTCGTGCGGCCGGTTCCAGGGCATGGGGGTGCGCGAGTGCTCCCCGTTGATCCCGGTCAGGCCGAACTCGCTGCCGGCGAAGACCATGGGCGTGCCGGGCAGCGTGGCCTGCAGGCCGAGGGCCGGCAGGTGGCGTTCGCGCGAGCCGGTCACCGTACGGATGCGCGGCGAGTCGTGGGAGTCCAGGAGCTGCCAGGAGTGCGTGAGCGAGCGCCAGGACATGTGCGAGGCGAAGGACCTGAACGTGGCCAGGGTGTCGGTGCCGTCGCGCTCGGGCACGCCGCCCGGCACGCCGAGGAAGTGCGGCAGGTCCACGTCGGGGCCGCGCAGCCAGGCCCAGACCGGACGGGTGAAGCCGCCGTAGTTCATGGTGCCGTGCCAGCCGTCGCGGTCGAGGTCGAGCGAGGCGTCGTGGTTGTGCTCGGCGATGAAGGCGGCCTCGGGGCCGAGCTGCCGGCGCAGCATGGCGGCGACCTCGTGGTTGCGGTCCTCGGCGCCGAGCCTGGCGGTCATGTTGGCGACGTCCACGCGCCAGCCGTCCAGCGGGCCGAGCCACTTCTTCAGCACCGCGCGCATGCTGGAGCGCACCAGCTCGCTGCCCCAGTTGAGCTTGGGCAGCGACTTGACGCCCCACCACGACTCGTAGTCGCCGGTGTCGGGGTCGAAGTAGAACATCTCCCGTTCGAGGGCGTTCACGTCGGAGACGGCGGCGGTGAACCACTCGTGGGCGTCGCCGCAGTGGTTGGTGGTGATGTCGCCGAGCAGGCGCATGCCGCGGGCGTGCAGCGCGCCGGACAGCCGGTGCAGGGCCTCGTCGCCGCCGAGCAGCGGGTCGACGTGCTCGAAGCTCGCGGCGTCGTAGCGGTGGTTGGAGCGGGCCGGGAAGACCGGCGTCAGGTAGACGGTGTCGGCGCCGAGCCCCTGGATGTGATCCAGGCGCCGGGTGATGCCGTCGAGGTCGCCGCCGTAGAACTGCTGGGCGGTGCCGGGGCCGCTGGGGATCACCGGGTCGCGGTCCCAGTCGCGCGGCAGCGCCCAGTCGGGCAGCTCCGGCATCGGGCCGGAGCGGTCGAACCGGTCGGGGAAGATCTGGTAGACGATCGCGTCCGACATCCACGAGGGCGGCGCCTGGTGGCAGACCAGGCGGAAGTCGCTCGCGTCGGTCACGTCGTGGCCGACCGGGCCGGCCGCGGTCAGCCACAGCTGCCCGCGGCGGGTGTGCAGCAGGAAGCGGTACGGGGTGACCGGGTTGACGGTGGTGACCTCCGCCTGCCACCACACGTCGTCCGCGCCGTAGCCGGCGACCGGCGTGCCGGTCCTGGACTCGTCGACGCGGGCCTCGGCGTAGCGGGGCTCTCCGTCGCAGACGGTACGCACGTGCACCCCGGTGATCCCGGCGGCGCGCGGGGCGCGCAGCCAGAGGGTCACCCGCGAGCCGGGCGCCGGTTCCCGGCTGGAGACGTAGAGAGCTGAGCCGTCGTGGTGCGGCTCGCCGACATGGCGCAATGGACCTATCCCTTGACAGCCCCGGCCGTCAGGCCGGAGACGATGTACTTCTGCAGCCATAGGAACACGCTCACCGTGGGTACGGCGGTGAGCAACGTCGCGGCGGCGAACATGCCGAAGTTGGCGTTGCGGTGGTCGCCGGCGATCATGCCGTACATGCCGACGGCCAGGGTCTTGCTCTCGGGGTCGCGCAGGAACACGTTGGCCATGAGGAACTCGCTCATGATGCCGATGAAGGCCAGCAGCGCGGTGACCGCGAGGATCGGCGTGACCAGCGGCATGATGATCCGCCAGAAGATCTGCGCGTGGGTGGCGCCGTCCACGGTGGCGGCCTCGTCGAGCTCCTTGGGGACGGTGTCGAGGAAGCCCTTCATCAGCCAGGTGTTCACGCCGAGCGCGCCGCCCAGGTAGAGCAGCAGCAGGCCCCAGACGGTGTTGAAGCCGAACGCCGGGTACAGCTCGGTCACCCTGGTGAAGATCATGAAGATCGTCACGATGGCCAGGAACTGCGGGAACATCTGGATGAGCAGCAGCGCCAGCAGCCCGACCCGGCGGCCGGCGAAGCGCATGCGGCTGAAGGCGTAGGCGGCCAGCATCGACAGCAGCAGGCTCGCGAACGACGAGACCAGCGCGATGAACACCGAGTTGAAGAACCAGCGGCCGAACGGATAGTCGTCGGAGGCGAGCAGGTTGACGAAGTTGTTCAGGCTCGCCCCCGACGGCACCAGGTCGGTGGAGGCCAGCGTGCCCATCGGGTTGATCGCGGCCGAGACCACGAACAGGATCGGGAACAGCGCGAACACGCACACCGCCAGCACGAACACGTGCCTGAGCGCGATCCTCATGCGTAGACCTCCTCCTGCTTGCGGGTACGGCGGAAGGCCACGGCCGAGATGACCGCCACGATCGCGAAGATGAACACCGAGATCGCCGCCGCGAACCCGAACTGCGCCCCGCCCGCGCCGAACGCCAGCCGGAAGGTGTAGGTGATCAGCAGGTCGGTGGCGCCCACCTGCGGGCTCTCGGCCGGGAACGGCCCGCCGTCGGTGGTGAGCGCGATGGCGTTGAAGTTGTTGAAGTTGAACGCGAACGACGAGATCAGCAGCGGCGTCAGCGCGACCAGCAGCAGCGGCAGCGTCACCCGGCGGAACGCCTTCCACGGCGTGGCGCCGTCGATGGAGGCCGCCTCGGTCAGCTCGCGCGGGATCGCCTGGAGCGCGCCGGTGGTGACCAGGAACATGTACGGGAAGCCGAGCCACAGGTTGACCAGGATGACCGCGAAGCGGGCGGTGACGGGCTCGCCGAGCCAGTCGACGCTCAGCCCGAAGAACTGGTTGATCAGGCCGAAGTCGCGGTTGAACATGTCCCGCCAGACCAGCAGCATGGCGAAGGCCGGCATCGCGTACGGCAGGATCAGCGCGATCCGGTAGATCTTCGTGCCGCGCATGCGCGGGTGGTGCAGCGCCAGCGCCACGGCCATGCCGAGCCCGAACGTGCCGGCCACGGAGGCCAGCGCGAACACCAGGTTCCAGCCCAGCACGCCGACGAAGTAACCGGAGATGGTGGGGTTGGTCAGGACGCGGGCGAAGTTGTCCAGGCCGACGTTCGCCTGCCAGCCCTGCGCCAAGTGCTCGCCCTCGGCGTTGACGAAGTAGCCCTGGGCCTCGTCGGCCGTCCAGGTGTCGCCGTTGCCCCTGACGCAGTCGCAGGCGGCGTCGTAGGCGAGCGCGGCCTTGCCCTCCATGGCCCGGCTGAGGCCGTTGGCCTTGATCGCGCCGCCCCGCGTCGGCACGGACAGCGCCGAGATCTCCTGGCCGCGGGCGGCCGCCTCGGGCGCCTTCAGCACGGTCACGCCGGGGGCCGACAGGACCTTGCCGGTGAGGCCGACCTGGGCGCCCGCCAGCGGGGTCAGCCCTTCGGCGGTGCCCAGCCGCACCTGCTTGGTCTTGGGGTCGACCAGCAGGAACACCAGCTCGTCACCGCGCAGGGCGGCGGTCAGGCCGTACTCGGGCGAGCCGGGGGCCTGGCGCACCGAGCCGGTCTCGATGGCGGTGACCGCGTCGGCCTTGTCGCCGCGGTGCCCGTCGCCGAAGTTCGTGAACGCCGTGGTCACCGTGTAGAGCACGGGCAGCACCTGGAAGGCGATCAGGAAGACGGTGCCGGGGACGAGGTACTTGGCCGGGATGAAGCGGCGGGTCAGGTACAGGTAGGCGATGGCCGCGGCGGCCAGTGCCAGCAGCGCGAGCGAGATCCACGACTCCGCGGCGACCAGCGGCGGCACGGCGTAGAGCAGGATCGCCGCGGCCACGGCCAGCACCGCGATCCTGCTCACCACGAACGCCGTGGTGAGCTCCCGGCGAGGCCGCGGGGACACGGTGGTCCCCACGGCCTCGTGCACGTCCTGGGTCATGTCAGTTCTTGAGCGCGCCGTCGATGGCCTTCTGCGCGGCCGCGGCGGCCTTGGCCGCGTCGCCGCCCTTGACCACGGCCGTCTCCGCGATGCCGAACGGCTCCCAGATCGCGGCCATCTCGGGGATGGCGGGCATCGGCATGCCGCTCTTGCCGGCGTCCATGAACTTGGCGGCGTCGGGGTCGGCGGCCTGGACCTCCTGGAGGGCGGCGGTCAGCGCCGGGGGCCGCGGGTCGGCCTCGTACAGGGCCTTGGCGACGTCCTTGTTGGTGACGTAGTTGGCGACGAACTCCTGGGCCAGGGCCTTGCTCTTGCCCTTGGCGGCCACGAAGAACGACTGGACGCCGACGAACGGCGTGGCCGGCTTGCCGTCCTTGAACGCCGGGACGGGCGTGATGTCGTAGGAGATGCCGCCCTTCTTGACCTCGCTCATGGCCCACGGGCCGGAGATCAGGTAGGCGCACTTGCCGGCGGCGAAGTTGACGATGTAGTTCTCGTTGGTGACCGACGTCTTGAGCGCGCCGTCGCCCTTCTCGCCGAGCTCCTTGAGCTTGCCGAACGCCTTGACCGAGCCCTCGGAGCCGAGCAGCACCTGCTTGGGGTCGGGGTCGCCGGAGGCGGTCTGGCCGAACAGCGCGCCGCCCGCGGAGGCGAACAGCGGGTAGGCGTGGAAGGCGTCGCCCTTGACGCCGACGGGCAGGCAGAGCACCTCCTTGACCTTGCCGGCCTTCTTCAGCTCCTTGCCCTTGTCGATCATCTCGTCGATCGTGGCGGGGGCGTCGGGGGCGAGCTTGGTGTTGCGGATCAGGGCGATGTTCTCCACCGCGTACGGGGCGCCGTACACCTGGCCGTTGAAGGTGACCGCCTTCATGGCGATCTCCGAGAAGGCCGCCTTCTGCTCGTCGGTCAGCGTGACGGGGTCGATGGCACCGTTCTGGACGAGGTTGCCGATCCAGTCGTGCGCGCCGATCATGATGTCCGGGCCGCTGCCCTGCTGGGAGGCGGTCAGGAAGGTCATCTGGTTGTCCTTGCTGATCTCCTTCACCTCGACGGTCACGCCGTTCTCGGTGCCGAACTGGTCGGCGAAGGGCTTGAGCGGCTTGACCCGGCTCGGGTCGGCCCAGATGACCAGCGTGCCGCCCGCCGCCGGGGCCGGAGCCGAGGCCGAGGCCGAGCCGCTGGGCTGCGCCGACGGGGCGGTCGAGCCGGAGTCACCACAAGCCGTAGCGGCGAACGCGAGGGTGGAGAGGGCGGCCACTCCCAGGACCCGTACACGCATGAGACCTCCCGAGGTCATGGAGGAGCGGCGACGCCTGCGTGCGCCGCCGCCGAAGATCGTTATCCGCCGCTGTTCACGGCTTACGTTTCCGGGACGTTAGCGGCTCTTTGCAAGAATTGGAAGAACTTGCGAAAGAGCGTTACCGGAACCACATCCGACCCCCGACGCGCTGACCTCGCCGCACCCGGGATAACGGCCATACAGGCAATCTGCAACTTTCCGAAACTTGCACTTGACCTGTCGCAAGGACGCGCGCCATCCTGCACCAGACATCACGGACATCGGGGGAAGGAAAGCCATGCTCGGCAACGACGACTGGTGGCGGGACGCCGTCGTGTACCAGGTCTACCCCCGGAGCTTCGCCGACGCCGACGGCGACGGCACCGGCGACCTGAAGGGCGTGCGGGACCGCCTGGGCCACCTCGCCGGGCTGGGCGTGGACGCGATCTGGCTGAGCCCCTTCTACACCTCCCCCATGGCCGACGGCGGCTACGACGTGGCCGACCACCGGGACGTGGACCCGATGTTCGGCACGCTGGCCGACTTCGACGCCCTGGTCGCCGAGGCCCACGACCGCGGCATCCGGGTGATCGTGGACCTGGTCCCCAACCACTCCTCGGACCGGCACCCCTGGTTCCAGGCCGGCCTGCGCGACCGCTACATCTTCCGCGACCGGCCCAACGACTGGGAGTCGATCTTCGGCGGCCCGGCCTGGACCCAGGTCGAGGACGGCCAGTGGTACCTGCACCTGTTCGCGCCGGAGCAGCCCGACCTCAACTGGGACAACCCCGAGGTGCGCGCCGAGTTCCGCGACGTCCTGCGCTTCTGGCTGGACCGGGGCGTGGACGGCTTCCGCGTGGACGTGGCCCACGGCATGGTCAAGGCCGAGGGGCTGCCCGACGTGGGCCCGAAGGAGGGCCGCCAGGCCGAGATGCTGGGCGACGAGCAGGTGCCCTACTTCGACCAGGACGGCGTGCACGACATCTATCGGGAGTGGCGGCCGATCCTCGACTCCTACCCCGGCGGCCGGATGGCCGTCGCCGAGGCGTGGGTGTCCTCGCCCGAGCGGCTGGCCCGCTACGTCGGGCCGGACGAGCTGCACCAGGCGTTCAACTTCGAGTTCATGATGGCCGACTTCCACGCCAAGTCGTTCCGTGCGGTGATCGAGAAGTCGCTGGCGGAGGCCGAGCTGGTCGGCGCGCCCACCACCTGGGTGTTGTCCAACCACGACAAGCCCCGCCACGTCACCCGGCACGGCGGCCTGGCCCGCGCCCGCGCGGCGACGCTGCTCATGCTGGCCCTGCCCGGCTCGGCCTACCTCTACAACGGCGAGGAGCTGGGCCTGCCCGAGGTCCTCGACCTGCCCGACGAGCTGCGCCAGGACCCGGCCTTCCGGCGCACCGGCGAGAGCCGCGACGGCTGCCGGGTGCCGATCCCGTGGACGAGCGAGCCGGGCTGCGGCTGGCGCGACCCGTGGCTGCCGATCCCGCCGTCGTGGACGTTGCTGTCGGCCGAGGCCCAGGAGCACGACCCCGACTCCACGCTCAACCTCTACCGGGCCGCGCTCCGGCTGCGCAAGCAGCACCCGGCGCTCGGCGGCGGCACGCTGCGGTGGCTGGAGACCCCCGAGGACGTGCTGGCCGTCCAGCGCGACCCGGGCCTGGTCGTGATGCTGAACACCGGCGAGGACCCGGTCGCCCCGGTCGTGCCCGGCACGGTGCTGCTGGCCAGCGGCCCGCTGGCGGCCGACGGGTCGGTCCCGCCGGACACCGCCGTGTGGATCCAGCGTTGAGGTTGGGGGAACCTTTCCCTTGACGCGGCATTTGGCGGCAATGACGGTTAGTAGTCTCGGGGAGTGCCACCCCTGTGGGCCCGCTCCCTGCGCGGACGCGTCACCCTCATCGCGACGGCCGTAGCCGCCCTCGTGCTGATCCCCGTGGGCATCGCCGGGTGCATCGTCTCGCGTTCCCTGGTGACGGCCGGCGTCTACCGGGACACCCGGGACACCGCCGAGCGGGTGGCCTCGGAGATGCGCGCGGGCGGGCTGCCGCCGCAGGGCGCCACGATCCCGGTGCCCAACCCGTCCATCGACCTGATCCAGATCGTCGGCACCGACGGCCGCGTCCTGGCCAGCAGCGACGCGGCCAGGAACCTGCCGCCGCTCAGCGACGTGCGGCCCACCGCCGAGAGCCGGGTGGTCAACACCACCAACTGCCTGCCGACCGAGTGCGTGCACCTGTCGGCGGTCAAGGCCGGCATGTCGGAGGACTCCCCCATCGTCTACGCCGGCCGCAGCACCCCGGAGGTGCTGGCCTCGCAGACGCTGGAGGTGATCGTGTTCTCCCAGGTGGCGGTGCTGATCGCGCTCACCGCCTGGGCGACCTGGCTGGTCACCGGCCGCGCGCTGCGCCCGGTGGCGACCATGCGCGCCGAGCTGGACGCGGTCAGCGCCGGCGACCTGAGCCACCGGGTCACCCAGCCGGGCGGCGAGGACGAGGTCGCCATGCTGGCCAAGGCCGTCAACAACACGCTGGCCCGGTTGGAACGTTCCGCGCTGCAGCAACGCCAGTTCGCCTCCGACGCCTCCCACGAGCTGCGCACCCCGATCGCCGGGCTGCGCGCCCAGCTGGAGAGCGCCCAGCTCTACCCGGCGGACACCGACGTCGAGGCCCTGGTGGACAGCGCCCTGCGGGATACCGACCGGCTGGAGGCGATCATCACCGACCTGCTCCTGCTGGCCAGGATCGGCTCCCGGGTGGACGTGGCCAGGGAGCCGGTGGACCTGGCCGGGCTCGTCCGGCAGGAGCTGGCCGTGCGCAGCGACAAGCTGCCCACCCGGCTGGAGCTGACCGACGGCGTGGTCGTCGAGGGTGTGCGCCTGCAACTGGCCAGGGTGCTGACGAACCTGCTGGACAACGCCCAGCGGCACGCCGAGACCATGGTGCGGGTCGTGGTCACCAGGGAGGCGGGCCCGGCCAGGGGCGGCACCGCCGTGCTGGCGGTGGAGAACGACGGCCAGGAGATCCGCGAGGCCGACCGCGAGCGCATCTTCGAGCGGTTCACCCGCCTCGACGCCGCCCGCAGCCGCGACTCCGGCGGCACCGGGCTCGGCCTGGCCATCGCCAGGGACGTGGCGATGGCCCACCGGGGCAGCGTCCGGGTGGAGGACCGTCCGGGCGGGGCGCGGTTCGTCCTGCGGCTTCCGGCCATCTGATGTCGAAAGCGTAGATTTCCGGCAGCCAGTTAGTGGATCATGCCCTCATGACGCAAGAAGTCCCCCAGGGCGTGGATCCTCACATCCCCAACACCGCGCGCATGTACGACTACTTCCTGGGCGGAAAGAACAATTTCCCGGCCGACCGCGAGCTGGCCGAGCTGGTGCTGAGCGCGATGCCGGAGGTCAGGGACGGCACGCGGGAGAACCGGCTGCTGATCGGCCGGGTGGTGCGGTACCTGTGCGAGCAGGGTGTCACCCAGTTCCTCGACCTGGGCTCCGGCCTGCCGGCCGCCGAGAACGTGCACGAGGTGGCGCTGCGGTACGCGCCGCAGGCCCGCGTGGTCTACGTGGACAGCGACCCGGTGGTGGCCGCCCACGGGCGGGCCCTGCTGGCCGGCCCCGAGCAGGTGGCCATGCTGCACGGCGACGTCCGGCGCCCGCGGGAGGTGCTGGACAGCCCCGAGGTGCGCGGGCTGCTGGACTTCGGCAGGCCCGTCGCGGTGCTCATGATGTTCCTGCTGCACCTGATCCCCGACACCGACCATCCGCAGGGCTTCGTGGCCGCCTACCGCGACGCGCTCGCGCCCGGCAGCTACCTGGCCCTGTCGCACGTCGGCACCGACCACGCGCCCGAGCGCGTGGCCCGGGTCAGCCAGTTCTACCGGCGGGCCAACGCGCCGTTCTGCCCGCGGCCGGGCAAGGAGATCGCCGCCTTCTTCGGCGACTTCGAGCTGATCCCGCCCGGTCTGGCCACGGGCAAGGGGCCGGAGCTCGGTTTCCCGTTCACCGACCCCGAGAGCCCGCCCTTCTACGACGAGGACTTCGCCCGCATGGGGTACGCGGGCATCGGCCGCAAACCCTAGACGCGCACGGTCCGCCGCTCCGGCTCCGGCTCGGGGCGGTCGTCCTCCTCGTCGATCAGCGTGGACTCGTCGAACGGCGCCCGCCCGGCCAGCACCTCGGCGGCCCGGCCCCGGTCGAAGTCGCCGGTCCAGGTGCCGACCACGACGGTGGCCACGGCGTTGCCCGCGAAGTTGGTCAGCGCCCTGGCCTCGGACATGAACCGGTCGATGCCGACGATGAGGCCGACGCCGTCCACCAGCTCGGGGCGGTGCGACTGCAGGCCGCCGGCGAGCGTGGCCATGCCCGCCCCGGTCACGCCCGCGGCGCCCTTGGAGGCGACCATCATGAACAGCAGCAGCGAGACCTGCTCGCCGACCTGCAGCGGCGCGCCGGTGGCCGAGGCGATGAACAGCGTGGCCATGGTGAGGTAGATGGCGGTGCCGTCGAGGTTGAAGGAGTAGCCGGTCGGCACGGTGATGCCGGCCACCGTCCGGCTCACGCCGAGGTGCTCCATCTTCGCGATCAGCCGCGGCAGCGCCGTCTCCGACGACGACGTGGACAGGATCAGCAGGAACTCCCGGCCGAGGTAGCGCAGCAGCGACCACAGGTTGACCCGGGCGACCAGCCACAGCAGCGCGCCCAGCACCACGCCAACGAACAGCAGGCAGGTGAGGTAGAAGGCGATCATGATGATGGCCAGGCTCTTGAGCGCCTCGATCCCGGTGGCGCCGACCACGGCCGCGATGGCCCCGAACGCGCCGACCGGCGCGGCCCACATGACCATGGCCAGGATGCGGAACACCAGCCGCTGGACGTGCTCGACGCCGCGCAGGATCGGCGCGCCCCGCTCGCCCATGGCCTGGAGCGCGAATCCGGCCAGCAGCGCCACCAGCAGCGTCTGCAGGACCGAGCCCTCGGTGAAGGCCGACACCAGCGTGACGGGGATGATGCCGAGCAGGAAGTCGACCCCGCCGGTGGCCTCGCCCTTGGCCGCCTCGGCCGCGGCGGCCTGCCGGGCGGCGTCGGTCAGGTGCAGCCCGGAGCCGGGGTCGATGACGTTGCCGACCAGCAGGCCGATGAGCAGGGCCACGGTGGACATCACCATGAAGTAGCCGAGCGCGAGGCCGCCGACCTTGCCGACCTTGGCGGCCTGGCGTACCGAGCCGATGCCGAGCACGATCGTGCAGAAGATGATGGGGCTGATCAGCATCTTGATCAGCGCCACGAACCCGGTGCCGAGGGGTTTGAGCTCCTTGCCCGCCTCCGGCCAGACGAACCCGACCAGGATGCCGAGCAGGACCGCCACGATGACGGCCAGGTACAGGTAACGAGTGCGATCACGCATGAGGGGTCTCCACCGCTTTGGAAAAAGGGGCTGGTCGTGCGACTATGCGGCTCGCTGTGACCCACGTCACGATTGAGTAAGTTTCGTTCACGCAAGGGGGGCTCATGCGCCGCTGGAGCCTGGCGGGCCAGATGCTGGTCCTGCAGCTGCTCGTGGTCGCGGTCGCCGTGACCGGCTGCGCGGTGCTCGCGCTGGTGCAGGCCCACCGCCTGCTCACCGAGGAGGCGGGCGCCACGGCCAGGGCCGTGGCGGTCAGCGTGGCCGCCGCGCCGGGCGTGGCCGCCGCCCTCGACGGCCCCGAGCCGACCCTGGCCCTGCAGCCGTACGCCGAACGGGTGCGCAAGGAGACGGGCGTCGACTTCGTCACCATCATGAAGCCGGACGGCACCCGCTACACCCATCCGAACCCGGCCGAGATCGGCCGGCGCTTCCTCGGCCACACCGGGCGGGCCCTGGCCGGCCAGACCTTCGTCGAGACCTACACCGGCACGCTCGGCCCCTCCAAGCGGGCCGTGACGCCCGTGTGGTCCGGCGGCCGGGTCCGGGCCCTGGTCAGCGCGGGCATCACGATCGACCGGATCAGCGCCCGGCTGCGCGACCAGCTGGCCTGGAGCGGCCTGGTCGCCGCCCTCGCGCTCGCCCTCGCCGCGGCCGGGACGTGGCTGGTCACCGTACGGCTGCGCCGCCAGACCCACGGGCTCGGCCCGGTGGAGCTGGGCCGCATCCACGACCACCACGACGCCGTCCTGCACGCCGTGCGGGAGGGCCTGCTGCTGGTCGGCGGCGACGGCACGCTGACGCTCTGCAACGACGCCGCCAGGCAGCTCCTGGACCTGCCGCCGGACGCCGAGGGCCGGCACGTGGCCGAGCTGGGCCTGTCGGCGCTGCTGGAGGGCCACGAGGAACGCGTGCACCTGGCCGGCGAGCGGGTGCTGGCCGTCAACGGCGCGGCCAGCAGGCACGGCACGGTGGTGACCGTACGCGACCACACCGAGCTGCAGGCGCTGGCCGGGCAGCTCGACGCCGAACGCGGCTTCGCCGACTCGCTGCGCTCGGCCGCGCACGAGGCCGCCAACCGGCTGCACACCGTGATCACGCTGGTCGAGCTGGGACGCACCGAGCAGGCCGTCGCGCTGGGCACCGCCGAGCTGCGCGCGGCGCAGGAGCTGACCGACCGGGTAGTGGGCGCGGTGCGCGAGCCGGTGCTGGCCGCGCTGCTGCTCGGCAAGAGCGCCGAGGCGGCAGAACGCGGCGGCGAGCTGGTGCTCACGCCCGACAGCGACCTCGACGACCTGGGCCTGGACCCGCGCGACCTGGTGACGATCGTCGGCAACCTGGTCGACAACGCCCTCGACGCGGCCACCAGGGTCGAGGTGCGGCTGAGCGCGGACCGGGACGGGGTGGTGATCAGGGTGGCCGACGACGGGCCGGGGCTGACCGCGCCGGAGGCGTTCGCGAAGGGCTGGACCACCAAGGGCGACGGCCACGGGCTCGGGCTGGCGCTGGTCGGGCAGGCGGTGCGGCGGCTGGGCGGCACGATCGAGGTGGCCGGGTCGGCGTTCACGGTGCGGCTGCCGGTCCCGGAGCGGGTGCGATGAGCGGGCCGGACCCCGGTCCCGGAGCGGGCGGGCCGAGCCGGCCGGGCGCGCCGGTCTCCGTGCTGATCGTGGAGGACGAGGAGATCACGGCCGAGGCCAACCGGGTCTACGTCGAGCGGGTGGCCGGCTTCGAGGTGGCCGGGGTGGCGCGTTCGGGCGGCGAGGCGCTGCGGTTCCTGCGCGGCCGGCCCGTCGACCTCATCCTGCTCGACCTGTACCTGCCCGACATGCACGGGCTGGAGGTGTGCCGCGCGGTGCGGGCCGGCGGGCTGCTGTGCGACGTCATCGCCGTCACCTCGGCGCGCGACCTGGCGACGGTGCGCTCGGCGGTGTCGCTGGGCGTCTCCCAGTACCTTCTCAAGCCGTTCACCTACGCGCCCCTGGCCGAGAAGCTGGCGCGTTACGCCCGGTTCAGGCAGGACACCGGCGTGATCGTCGCCCAGGGCGACGTCGACCGGGTGCTCGGCACCCTTCGCGGCAGCTCCGAGCTGCCCAAGGGGCTGGCCCGCGACACCCTGGACACCGTGTCGGCGCGGCTGCGCGAACGGCCGGGCGGCAGCTCCGCGCAGAGCGTGGCGCAGGCCGTCGGGGTGTCGCGGGTGACCGCCCGCCGCTACCTGGAACACCTGGTCGAGCTGGGGATGGCGGTGCGCGTGCCGCAGTACGGCGGGGTGGGCCGGCCAGAGTTGCTCTACCGGATCCCCATGGAAAGTTAATGGCGGTGACGCTGCCCGTTCAATCCGGGCCTCTAGCTTCTGGGTGCGATCCGATGCACTGAGGAGAAGACACTTGCGAGTCCTGGCCGTTGTTCCCGCCCGCGGAGGTTCGGCGGGCGTACCCCTGAAGAACCTCGCCCTGGTCGGGGGCGTCCCGCTGGTCACCCGAGCGGTACGGGCATGCCTGCGGGCCGAGCTCGTCGACCAGGTCGTGGTCAGCACCGACCACCCGCAGATCGCCGAGACCGCCCGCGCGGCGGGGGCGACCGTGGTGGAGCGGCCGGAGGAGCTGAGCGGCGCGACCGCCTCCAGCGAGTCGGCCGTGCTGCACGCCCTGGACGCGCTCGGCGCGGACCCGGACGTGGTCGTCCTGGTGCAGTGCACCAGCGCGTTCATCGATCCGGAAGACCTGTCGGCGGCCGTGCGCAAGGTCCTGGACGGCGAGGCCGACTCGGTCGTGTCCGGGCTGCCGACGCACGAGTTCCTGTGGACGGCCGCGGGCGCGGGCGTCAACCACGACCCCGCCGTACGGCAGCGCAGGCAGGACCGCGAGCCGCAGTTCCGCGAGAACGGCGCCTTCTACGTCATGCGCACCGCCGGCCTGCGCGAGCACGGCCACCGCTTCTTCGGCGAGGTCGCCGTGCAGCCGGTGCCGCCGCAGCACGCCATCGAGGTCGACGACCCCGAGGACCTGGAGCTGGTGCGGGCCCTCGCGCCGTTCATCGACAAGCCCGAGCCGATCGACGTGGACGCGGTCATCACCGACTTCGACGGCGTGCACACCGACGACCGCGCCTACATCGACTCCGACGGCCGGGAGATGGTCCTGGTCAGCCGCTCGGACGGGATGGGCGTCTCGCTGCTGCGCCGCTCCGGGGTCAAGGTGCTGGTGATGTCCACCGAGCAGAACCCGGTCGTGGCCGCCCGCGCCCGCAAGCTGGGCGTGCCCGTGCTGCAGGGCCTGGCCGAGAAGCGCATCGTGCTGCGCGACTGGCTGGCCATCGAGGGCCTGGACCCGGCGCGCGTGGCCTACGTCGGCAACGACGTCAACGACCTGGGCCCGATGGCCGAGGTCGGCTGGCCGATCGCCACCCCCGACGCGCACCCGCGCGTGCGCGCCGCCGCCCGCGTGGTGCTGACCAGGCCCGGCGGCTCCGGCGCGGTGCGCGAGCTGTGCGACCTGGTGGTGGCCGCCCGGCCCGAGCCGCCCGTCGCCGCAGCCAAGGCCCGGCCGCGGCTCGGCCCGGTCGCGATCGGCGACGTGCTGGTCGGCGACGGCGAGCCCGTGTACGTGATCGGCGAGATCGGCATCAACCACAACGGCGACCTCGACCTCGCCCGCCGGCTCATCGACGTGGCGGCCGAGGCGGGCTGCCAGGCGGTCAAGTTCCAGAAGCGCACCCCCGCGATCTGCGTGCCCGAGGAGCAGAAGGGCCAGATCAGGCAGACGCCGTGGGGCGAGATGACGTACCTGGAGTACAAGGAGCGCACCGAGTTCGGCCACGACGAGTACCGGCAGATCGCGAAGTACTGCGACGAGCGCGGCCTGCACTGGTTCGCCTCGCCGTGGGACGTGCCGTCCGTGGAGTTCCTCGAGGACATGGACGTGCTGACGCACAAGATCGCCTCGGCCAGCGTCGCCGACCACCAGCTGCTGCGCGCCCTGGCGGCCACCGGCAAGCCGCTCATCCTGTCCACCGGCATGTCCACGCTGTCGGAGATCGACCAGGCGGTCGAGATCCTCGGCACCGACCGGCTGATCATGATGCACGCCACCTCGACGTACCCGCTGCCGCCGGAGGAGGCCAACCTGCGCACGATCACCACGCTCAAGGAGCGCTACGGCGTGCCGGTCGGCTACTCCGGGCACGAGCGCGGCCTGCAGATCTCGCTGGCCGCGGTCACCCTGGGCGCGGTCTGCGTCGAGCGGCACATCACGCTCGACCGCACCATGTGGGGCTCCGACCACGCCGCCTCGCTGGAGCCGTCCGGGCTGGAGCATCTCGTCCGCGACATCCGCATCATCGAGCAGGCCATGGGCGACGGCGTCAAGCGCGTCTTCCCCGGCGAGGAGGCGCCCAAGGCCCGGCTGCGCCGGGTGACCGTCTGAGTCATGACGCCGACCACTCTCTCCGTCGTCGTGCCGGTGCGGGACGGTGAGCGCTTCATCGCCGACGCGCTCACCTCGCTCGCCCGCAACGCCCGGCACGACTTCGAGTTCATCGTCGTGGACGACGGCTCCGTGGACGCCACCCCGGACATCATCGCCGACTTCGCCCGCGACCTGCCCGGCCTGGCCGTGCTGCGCAACCCCGCCCCCGTGGGCCTGGCCGACGCCCGCAACACCGGGCTGTCGGCCGCCTCGGGGCGGTTCGTCACGTTCATGGACGGCGACGACTGGCTGGCGCCCGGCTACCTGGCCGGGCTGGTGGCGGCCATCGACGGGCTCGGCTGCGACTTCGTGCGCGTCGACCACGTCCAGGTGGAGGGGCGCAAGCGGGTGGTGCACCGGGCCCCGCTGTCGCGCCGCGGCGTGGTGCTCGACCCCCGCTCGGCGATCCTGCCGGCGGGGGTGCGGACCATGGTGGACTACCCGTACGCGTGGGCCGGGGTCTACCGGCGTTCGCTGCGGGACCTGCTGCACTTCCCCGGCTCGCTGCACACCGCCGAGGACCGGCCGTGGATCTGGCGGCTGCACCGGGAGGCGGCCACGTTCGCGGTGGTGCCGATGGCCGGGGTGTTCTACCGGCGGCTGGTGTCGGGGTCGCTGACGCAGGTCGGCGACGAGCGGCAGCTGCACTTCTTCGACGCCTTCGAGCTGGTCTTCAAGGACCTGGAGCCGGAGTTCCTGCCGAAGGCGGTGCGCAACTTCTGCGCGCTGCTGGCCCACCACCTGGAGCTCGCGGGCCGGTTCACGCCCGCGTTGCGCGCCCGGTTCGAGGAACGGGGCGCGCAGATGGTCCGCGGCCTGCCGCCCGCCCTGGTGGCCGACGCCGTGTCGCGGATGGCCGTCGAGCGGGAGGGCGTGCTGCGCGCCCTGGTGCCCGACATTCCCCCCAGCCCCCACGTCCGGATCCGCCGGGATCGGGAGGACTCCTGATGAAGGTCTTCTACGCCTCGACGCTGTTCGGCGCGATGTCGCTGGCCGCGGCCATCGACGACGGCCGCTTCGGCGCCGGCCGGCGCGTGCTGATCGTGTCGAACAACGCGGCGATCCCCGAGGTGTCGGTGCCGCTCGACGGCACGCCCGGTTTCGCCGCCCTGCGCTCGCGCTTCGACGAGGTGCACTCCTGGAACGAGCTGATCGCCCCGCTGCATCCCTCCGACTGGCGGGCGCGGGTCATCGAGGTGCCGATGTTCGAGCGGCTGATCCGCTCCCACCTGGCGCTGGACGACGTCGAGGAGCTGGTGCTGGAGTCGATCGCGGTGCCGCCCGCGCGCACGATCGCCGGCCTGGTGCGCGACTGCCCGATCACCGTCTACTCCGACGGCCTGATGAGTTACGGGCCGACCCGCGACCCGCTGCCCGCGGAGATCTCCCGCCGCATCGAGCGGCTGCTCCACCTGGACCTGGTGCCCGGCCTGACCCCGCTGCTGCTCAGCGAGTACGGCGTGCCGCCCGTCGTGCTGCCCGAGGAGCGCTTCCTCGCGGTCGTGGACGAGGTGGCCGCCACCGCGCCGGACCTGCCCGGCGGGCAGGCGGTGATCCTCGGCCAGTACCTGTCGGCGCTGGAGATCGTCACGCCGGAGGAGGAGGCCGGGCTGCACGCCTCGATGCTGCGCGCGCTGGCCGCCCGCGGCTGCACCGACGTGGTGTTCAAGCCCCATCCGGCCGCCGGACGCCGGCACGCGCAACTGCTGCGCGCGGCGGCCAGGCCGCTGGGGGTGCGGCTGACGGTGGCCGGGGAGAGCGTCCCGGCCGAGGTGTGCTTCGCGGCGCTGCGGCCCGAGCTGGTCGTCGGCTGCTTCTCCACCGGCCTGGTGACCGCCCGGCGCTACTTCGGCCTGCCGGTCGCCTCCTTCGGCGCCGGCCTGGTGCTCGACCGGCTCACGCCGTACGAGAACAGCAACAGGGTGCCGGCCACGATCGTGGACGCGCTGCTGCCCCGGCTGGGCGCCGACGGCGTGATCGACGAGCCGCCGCGCACGGACCTGCCCGCGCTGGTGCGCGCGGTCGGCTACTGCATGCAGGCCGACGCCTATCCCGAGCTGCGCCCGTCGGGCGTCACGTTCGACGGGCGCTACTTCAGGCGCAAGCGCCTGGAGACGCTGGGGCTGGCCGAGCCGCCCTCGGCGCTGTCCAGGCTGCGCAGGAAGATCAGGTCAGCGATCTGAGATAGCGGCGCACCCGCCGCTTGGCCCGGTAGCCCGCCCGCAACATCGTGGGCGGCACCTCCACCCGCAACCGGGCCCGGCGGCGGGCCGCGGCGTGCTCGGGGCCGTCCAGCAGCGAGCGGGCCGGCGGCCGCGTCCCGTCCGCGGCCAGGCCGGTCAGCCGGGCCGCCCAGTCGTCGCGGCCGGCCGGGTGGAAGTAGTTGGCCTCGCACCAGCGCGGCTCGGCCGTGCGGAAGTCGCCCAGGGCCAGGTCGTCAAGCGTGCCGAGCAGGCCGCTGCCCTCGAACACCAGGTTGATCATCTCGGCGCTGACGCCGAAGTCGCTCAGCACCAGCGACGGCACGCCCATGGCGACGGCCTCCAGCGCGGCCGTCGAGCTGACCGTGACGAACCCGGCCGCCCGCGACAGCTGCTCGTGCATCGATCCGGCCGCGAACGTCAGCCTGCCCGGCTCGCCCATCTCGCGCCACAGCCGCTGGTAGTGGTGGCGTTCGTTGTGGGTCTGGCGTTCGTGCTCCAGGGCGCGCAGCTTGACCACGACCTCCAGGCCGGGCCGGCGTCCGGCCAGCTCGGCCAGCGCCGTCAGCACCCGCTCGCGCTCCTCCCGCGCCCGCGGCACCTTGGCCTGGGTGGCGAACACGACCCGGTCGCCGCCGCCGGACACCGCGCCGGGCCGCAGGAACGGCAGCCGGGCCAGCCCGACCGCCCCTCCCCCGCCGAGCCGGCCGGCGATCGCGGTGAACTCGGCCACCTCGCGCTCGCTGTGCACCACGAACAGGTCGCAGCCGCTGCGGAACAACCACGCCTTCTCCGTGGCCGGCACCGAGATGCCGGGCAGCCCGCTGACGAACACCGGCCGTGCCCGGCCCGCCGGCCGCAGCCCGGCCAGCACGTCGGCCACCAGGACGTCCACGACCGGGCCCGTGCAGCCCACCAGGATCGCGTCGGGGCGGGTGCGCTCGGCCAGGCGGCGCAGCGACCGCGCCGACAACACCGGGGGCGCCGCGCGCCCGCCCACCGCCGCCGCGATCTGCTCCGGGGAGGGCGCGATCGGGGTGCGCACCACCACCAGCTCGCTCTCGCAGCCCGCGGGCAGGTCGTCGAGCAGGCAGGCCGCCCACTTCAGATACGAGTCGGAGTCGGCTACCGCCAGCACCCTCACCTGGAAGCTCCTGTCAAATGCGATCGCAGGCCGGGGGCCGCCCTGCTGGTCCACCAGTCGTCGGGAACGTCCACCGGCTCGACCTCGACGCCGCGCGGGCCGAGCAGCACCCGCAGCGAGGTGATCGCGGTCGAGGGCAGGCTGAGCACCCGCTGGCCGGCGTCGAGGCCGCGCAGCGTCAGCTCGGCCGGCACGCCCGCGTCGTGCACGGTGATGCCGGGGCGTTCGCTGATCAGCGCCAGGTCGACGGGGTCCTCGCGGCGGTGCGGGTAGTAGGCCAGCGGCTCGCGCCCGGCCAGGTCGGTCAGCCAGCGCAGGTAGTGGTCGCGGTGGACCAGGCCGTTGCGGACCAGGGAGGTGCCGAGGACGACCGTGCGCTCGGCGGGCCCCTGGGCGCTCGGCGGCTGGGCGCGCAGCCAGGCGAAGTCGTGGCGGACGAGGTCGACCCCCGCCCCCCGGACGGCGGCGGCCAGCTCGTCGGGGACGGGCAGGGCGGTGAAGACCGACACCCGGCTCATCCGCAGCCGCACCGCGGCGGCCAGGCCGAGCAGGGCGCGCGCCCGCGAGGGGGCCGCCCGCGCCCGCAGCAGCGGCCGGAACGGCCCGGCGGCCAGCAGTTCGAGCAGCCTGAGCGTGGCCAGGCCGTCGTCCACGACGACGATGCGGCCGGGATCGGAGGTCAGCCAGCGCATCTGGACCTTGCCGGAGAACGCGTCGCCCACGGCCTGGACACGGCGCGGCATGCGCTCGCGCGGCTCGTCCAGCACCAGGCCGGCGGGCAGGTCGAGGCGGCGCAGCTCCTTGCGGGTGGCGCGCAGCGGACGCAGGCCGGCGCGCGGCACCACCACGGTGTCCGGGCCGAGCAGCCCGGCATGGTGGGCCTCGACGGCGCACAGCATCTGGAGCGGAGACTCCACCCAGGCCGACGCCTGTCTGCCCACTCTGTTTCCCCCAGCCGGTGGATGGCCTTGCACGACCCGCCTCAAGGTAGTCCGGCCTGCTTAAGCCGCACGAAACGACACGTGAACAATGGAGGGTATGAACTCGCTGATGCTCAACACCGACGGTGTGCAGATACCGCAACTCGGCTTCGGCGTCTGGCAGGTCTCTGCCGACGACGCCGAGCACGCGGTGGCGACCGCGCTGCGCGCCGGATACCGGCATGTCGACACCGCCGCCGCCTACGAGAACGAGGAGGGCGTCGGCCGGGCCGTGCGCGCCGCCGGGCTGCCACGGGAGAAGGTGTTCGTCACCACCAAGCTGTGGAACGGCGACCACGGGCGCGCCGAGCAGGCCTTCGACGAGAGCCTGGCCCGCCTGGGCCTCGACTACGTAGATCTTTTCCTGATCCACTGGCCGGCCCCGGAGCAGGACAGGTACGTCCAGGCCTGGCGGGCGCTGGAGAAGATCTACCGGGACGGCCGGGTCAAGGCCATCGGGGTCTCCAACTTCACCGTCGCCACCCTGACCCGGCTGATGGAGGAGACCGACATCACGCCGTCGATCAACCAGATCGAGCTCCACCCGTACTTCCAGCAGCGCGAGATGCGGGCCTTCCACGAGGCCAACGGCATCCTGACCGAGGCGTGGAGCCCGCTCGGGCAGGGCAAGGGGCTGCTGGCCGACCCGGCGCTGCGCGTGCTGTCGGAGAAGTACGGCAAGACGCCCGCGCAGATCGTGCTCCGCTGGCACCTGCAGCTCGGCAACGTGGTGATCCCCAAGTCGGTCACGCCCTCGCGGATCGAGGAGAACATCGACGTGTTCGGCTTCATCCTCGACACCGAGGACATGGCGGCCATCGGCGCGATGAACGCGGGGCGGCGGATCGGGCCCGACCCCGACTCGTTCAACCTGACCTGAGCGCTCTACGATCTCGGTCGTGCGAGATTTCACCTGGGGAATAGCGGCGACCGGCGGCATCGCGCGTACCGTGGGGGCGGCCATCGTGGCCGAGCCCGGCATGCGGGTGGCCGCCGTCGGCTCGCGGAGCCCGCTCAGGGCGCGGGCGCTGGCCGACGAGCTGGGCGCGGAGTCCGCCTACGGCTCCTACGAGGCCCTGTGCGCCGATCCGGCCGTCGACGCGATCTACGTCGCCACGCCGCACGCCCAGCACCTGGAGGTGGCCGAGGCCGCCATCGCGGCGGGCAAGTCGGTGCTGTGCGAGAAGCCGCTGGCGGCCGACGTGGCCGACGCCGAGCGCATGGTGGCGCTGGCCCGCGCGGCCGGGGTCTTCCTCATGGAGGCCATGTGGATGCGCTTCAACCCGCTCATCCAGCGGGTGGCGGCCGATCCGCGCTTCGGTGAGATCCGGTCGGTGCGGGCCTCGTTCGGCTTCGCGCTGCCCTATGACCCCGCCCACCGCTTGTGGGCGCCGGAGCTGGGCGGCGGGGCCCTGCTCGACCTGGGGATCTACCCGTTCGGGCTGGCCCAGTTGCTGCTCGGCATGCCCGCGGAGCTGCGCGTGGCCGGCTCGCTGGCGCCCAGCGGGGTCGACGCCGAGGCCGGCGGGCTGCTGCTGTACCCGGGCGGGCGGCGGGCCCTGGTGGACGTGTCGCTGCTGGCGCATCACCCCAACGACGCGAGCGTGGTGGGCACGTCGATGCGGGCCGACATCCTGGCGCCGTTCTGGGCGCCGCAGCGGGTGCTGCTGTCGGGGCCGTCGATGGAGACGGAGGAGCTGGTGCTCGACCCGGCCGACAACGGTTACGCGGGTGAGCTGCGCGAGGTGCGCGCGGCCACGATCGAGGGCCGGACGGAGAGCGCGGTCATGCCGCTTGACGAATCCCTTGCCATGATGGGGCTTCTGGCCGAAGCGAGGGCCCAGCTCTCCTAGCTGGACCTTTAGGCATTTGCCTTGCTCTTGCCCGATGTATTACCTTATGGGGCATCTCGCGGCAGACGTCCGGTTTGACCGGCTTTGTCCAACCATCGCAAGACATTTCACAGGATCGTCCTGTGACCGCTGAATCCGCCTCCGGGCGGAACCGGGGACCCACGTCCTTTGGGGTGAATCGGCACTTCGGTGCCGTAGGGCAGCTTCCACGTCCGAACCCGTCAGCTAACCCGGTAAGCGGCATGGAAGCAAGGAGTAATGCCCTCGATGGCCACGCACCGTCCCATCCGTGCCCCGAAGATCAACTACGCCCACGCCGCGCTCGGCGCGGCCATCCTCGCCTCCGCCATCGGCGGCCACGCCACCGCCGCCGCCGCCGACAGCACCGGCCCGGCCGCCGCGACCGGCCACTCGGCCGTCGCGCCGCAGGCCGCCGCCCAGACCCGCAAGGCGGAGGAGACCCAGGTCAACGTCACCGCCGAGCAGGTCCTGGCCATGGCCAAGTCCCAGGTCGGCACCTCCGAGAACGCCTACGGCGGCGGCACCAAGTTCCAGAAGTGGTACGCCGACTCCCGGCGCGCCGCCGAGACCATCGCCCGCGACGGCGGCACCCGCGCGATGTACCTGAACGCGCCCTGGTGCTCGATCTTCGTCTCCTGGGTCGGCGAGCAGACCGGCGCCCGCCCGCAGGTCGGCTGGGACGCCTGGACCGTGGCCCACGCCAAGTGGTTCGCCGCCAACGACCGCTGGGGCGCCGAGGCCAGGCCCGGCGCGGTGGTCTTCTTCTCCTGGGGCGGCAGCAAGAGCCTGGACGCCATCCAGCACGTCGGCTTCGTCGTCAAGGACAACCACGACGGCACGATCTCCACGGTCGAGGGCAACACCGGCAACGGCAAGGTAGAGGAGCGCGTCCGTCCGAAGTCGCAGGTCGTCGGCTACGGATACCCCCAGTACGCGAGCTGACCTCCCCCGCTCCGAGCGCGCGTCCCGCACGAGGGACGCGCGCTCGCCGCGTCTCAGGGCCGGACCGCCACCAGCGAGTAGAGGATCGGCAGGTGCGAGTCCCCGAACGGGAACCGGTACCGGCCGTCCGCGCCCTCGGACAGCAGGCCGCGCGGGTCGATGTCGGTCTCGACGTGCTCGCCCAGCTCGGCCACCGTGAGCCCGGCCCGCGCCGCCGCGGTGACGATCTCGCCCACCGAGTACGGGTACTCGACCGCCTCGTGGGCCTCGGTCACCACTCCGGCGTCGGCGTACGTGCCGGTCACCGTCTCCCGGTGGGCCTGCCCGCCGCCGTAGGGCCAGTCGGCCACCAGCGGGTCGAGCGAGGCCACCGTCTGGTAGGCCGGATGCAGGTCGACCAGCACCAGCCGCCCGCCGGGCCGCAGCGCCATGGCCGCGCCGCGCATCCAGGCGCCCAGATCGCCGATCCAGCACAACACGCCGTACGTGGCCACCGCCACGTCGAAGCCGCCGGCCAGCGACTCCGGCAGCCGCTGCGTGTCGGCCTCCACGAACGTGGCCGCCAGCCCGGCCCTGGCCGCCAGGTCGCGGGCGCGCGCGACCGCCACCGGGGAGAAGTCCACGCCGGTCACCCGCGCTCCGAGACGTGCCCAGCTCAGCGTGTCCAGGCCGAAGTGGCACTGCAGGTGGAGCAGGTCCTTTCCGGCGACGTCGCCGGCCAGGCGGCGTTCGAGCGCGTAGAGGGTCTGCCGGCCGGCGAGGAAGGCGTCGACGTCGTAGAACCGGTCGGCTGAGGTGGAGCCGTGGACGCGGGCGCGCTCGTCCCAGAGGGCCCGGTTGGGGACGGGGGCGTCTTGTGCGGGTTGGGGCATGGGGCGAGGATGGCACATCGGCCACGCGGCCGCTCGACCGGTACGGTGCCCTGGGAACGGACGGGTCCGCGCCCGCGTGTCGATCCGGCCGGCGCCCGTTCGACGCTTCGGCGAGACCGGCTCCGCCCAGGGGCCGCGGACGGAAGGGACGTGCAGGATGAAATTCATGATCGTCGGCAAGGCCAACGCGGAGACCGAGGCCGGGGCGCTGCCCAGCCAGGAGCTCGTCGACAACATGCACGCCTACAACGAGGCGCTGGCCAAGGCGGGGGTGCTGCTGGCCGCCGAGGGGCTCTACCCGAGCTCACAGGGCGCGCAGATCGCCTACAGCGGCGGCCGGGCCACGGTGATCGACGGCCCGTTCGCCGAGGCCAAGGAGCTGATCGCGGGGTTCTGGCTGATCCAGGTGAAGTCCAGGGAGGAGGCCCTGGAATGGGCCATGCGGGTGCCCGTCCCCGAGGGCCACGACGGGACCGGGCTGGACGTGTGGCGGGTGTACGACGCCTCCGACGCGCCCGACGCGGCCTCCTCCGACCCGGCGGAGATCGAGCGGGAGAAGGCCATGCGCCGGCGCCTGGGCGGGCAGGAGAGCTGACCCCGGCTTGCGGACCGAGGACGGTGCTGGTGTCATGAGCCGGTGATGGCTTCCGACACCCACCGGGCGATCGAGGCGGTCTGGCGGATCGAGGCGCCCCGGCTCATCGCCGGCCTGGCCGGGCTGGTCCGCGACGTCGGCCTGGCCGAGGAACTGGCCCAGGACGCGCTGGTCGCGGCCCTGGAGCAGTGGCCGGGGTCGGGCGTGCCACGCAACCCGGGCGCCTGGCTGATGACGGTGTCCAAGCGCCGCGCCGTCGACCTGATCCGCAGGAACGAGCGGATGTCCCGCAACCTGGCCGAGCTGGGCCACCGGCTGGAGACCGCCGGGGAGCCGTCCGAGCCCGACGAGATCGAGGACGACCTGCTGCGGCTGGTCTTCACCGCCTGCCATCCGGCGCTGTCGATGGAGGCGCGGGTGGCTCTGACGCTGCGGGTGCTCGGCGGCCTGAGCACCGACGAGATCGCCCGCGCGTTCCTGGTGCCCGAGCCGACCGCCGCCCAGCGCATCGTGCGGGCCAAGCGCACCCTGGCCGACCGGAAGGTCCCGTTCGAGGTGCCACAGGGCGCCGAGCTGGCCGGACGCCTGTCGTCCGTGCTGGAGGTCATCTACCTGATCTTCAACGAGGGCTACTCGGCGACGGCGGGCGACGACTGGATGCGGCCCGGCCTGTGCGAGGACGCGCTGCGGCTGGGCCGGGTGCTGGCGGGGCTGATGCCCGCCGAACCCGAGGTGCACGGGCTGGTCGCGCTCATGGAGATCCAGGCGTCCAGGGCGGCGGCCCGGGTGGGGCCGTCCGGCGCGCCGGTGCTGCTGCTGGAGCAGGACCGCACCCGGTGGGACCGGCTGCTCATCGGGCGCGGGCTGGCGGCGCTGGCACGCGCCGAGAGGCTGGCCGAGGAGCGGGCCGAGGAGCCGGCAGGCGCGGCGGGGCCGTACACGCTGCAGGCCGCGATCGCGGCCTGCCACGCCCGCGCGTTCGACCCCGGCGACACCGACTGGGTGCGCATCGCGGGCCTGTACGAGTCGCTGGCCCGGCTGGCCCGCTCCCCCGTCGTCGAGCTCAACCGCGCGGTGGCGCTGTCGATGGCCTACGGCCCGGCCGTGGGCCTGGAGCTGCTCGACCAGATCGTGGACGAGCCGTCGCTCAAGGGCTACCACCTACTGCCGAGCGTCCGCGGCGACCTGCTGTTCCGGCTGGGCCGGCGCGGCGAGGCGCGGGCCGAGTTCGAGCGGGCGGCCTCGATGACCCGCAACTCCCGCGAGCGCGCCCTGCTGCACGAGCGCGCCGCCGCCTGCTGAGCGCACCCTCCCCATCGACCGCGCGCAGTGCCCGGCACTGGGCCGGGCGCTGGGGCGGGCGCTGGGGCGGGCACGGGGCCGAACGCTGTGCTGGGTGCTGGACCGGGCGGGGTGTCGGGCCGGGCGCTGGAACGTGCCAGGCGGCCGTCACGCTCGGTGACAGCCGGACCTGACCGGGAGCAAGCCCGGAGGGTCCGGGCGACATGCCCTTGATGCGGCATGAAAGATGTCTGTTGAGGTGGGAGCGCTCCCAAACAGCCCTTCACACCCTTTACCCCCTTAAATCCTGATTCTGGGTGGCAAAACGCACGATTGGTAACGGTTCCGTTTCGGCGGATTGACGGACACAGCCGGTAAGTGCACCCTTTGTGGGAGCGCTCCCAAAGACTCCCACCGCGGCGGAGCGCGTGCCGCGGTGCACCTCCCATCAGTCACCCGAGAAGGGGTCCCCCATGATGATCAGCAAGCGTCGCGGTCTGGCCGCGGCCTCAGCTCTGGCCGCGGCGGCGCTGACCGTCGCGTCGTGCGGCAGCGGCGACACGCCGGCCGCCGGCAACAGTCCCGCCTCCTCCGCGGCGGCGGCCGAGCCCGTCACCATCCGGGTGCAGACCTTCGGCGGCGGCTCCAACTTCGGCTACAAGAACGCCATCGAGAAGTGGAACGCCGAGCACAAGGACATCCAGATCAAGGAAGAGCACCTGACCGACCAGTTCGAGCAGCAGTACTGGCCCCAGATGATCCAGTGGCTGCAGTCCGGCAACGGCGCGGGCGACGTCGTCGGCATCGACGAGGGCGGCATGGGCCTGGCCAAGGCGCACCCCGAGTGGTGGGCCGACCTGAAGGAGTACGGCCTTGACGGCCGCAAGGCCGACTACCCCGCCTGGAAGTGGGAGAACGGCGTGACGGCCGACGGCAAGATC
This sequence comes from Nonomuraea sp. NPDC005730, assembly GCF_040630865.1. Classification (NCBI taxonomy): domain Bacteria; kingdom Bacillati; phylum Actinomycetota; class Actinomycetes; order Streptosporangiales; family Streptosporangiaceae; genus Nonomuraea; species Nonomuraea sp. NPDC005730. The sequence continues at coordinate 10,252 of NZ_JBEXYK010000054.1, read as the reverse complement.
TTCGGCCTCGGCACCGACATCGGCGGCATGAGCCTGTGCTACCGCGCGGACCTGTTCAAGAAGGCCGGGCTGCCCACGGACCGCGAGAAGGTCGCCGCCCTGTGGCCGACGTGGGACGACTTCATGAAGGTCGGCCAGCAGTTCCAGGCGAAGGTGAAGGACACCAAGTTCACCGACGGCACCAACACGCTCTACAACGTGGTGCTGTACCAGGAGGCGGCCAAGAACGGCAACGTCGCCTACTTCGACAAGGAGAACAACCTCATCGTCGACAAGAACCCGGCGGTGAAGGCGGGCTTCGACTTCGCCTCCAAGCTCAGCCAGTCCGGCCTGACGGCCAAGCTGCGCAACTTCACCGACGAGTGGGCGGCGGGCACCCAGAAGGGCGCCTTCGCCACGGTCGGCTGCCCGTCCTGGATGCTCGGCGTGGTCTCGGGCAACGCCGGCGACGGCATGAAGGGCAAGTGGGACGTCGCCTCGGTGCCCGGCGGCGGCGGCAACTGGGGCGGCTCGTGGGTGGCCGTGCCCAAGCAGTCCAAGCACCCGAAGGAGGCCGCGCAGGTCGCCGACTACCTGACCAGCGCGCAGACCGAGGCGAGCATCTTCACCGACTTCGGCAACATGCCGAGCAACAGCAAGGCCCAGGCCGACACCGCCGTGCAGGGCGCGAAGAACGAGTTCTTCAGCGACGCCCCGATCGGTGAGATCTTCGCCAAGTCCGCGGAGAGCCTGCAGCCGGTCTTCCTCGGGGTGAAGCACGCGCAGGTCAAGAACGCGGTCGAGTCGGTCATCCAGGGCATGGACGACGGCTCGGTGGCCTACGACAAGGCCTGGCAGCAGCTGGTCGACGACGCGGTGAAGGCCGCGGGCTGATCTTCCCCCGCCCGGCCCGCGCCAGCGGGCCGGGCTTGCCGCTGAAAGGTCTGTTATGAGCCTCGACACCCTTCCGCGGGCGGCGCGGAACAACCATCGCCGCGACCGCCCGCCCGGCCGCCTCTGGCGTTCTCGACTCGACGTCAAGGCCATGCCGTACGCCCTGGTGTCCCCGTACTTCCTGCTGTTCGCCGCCTTCGGGCTGTTCCCGCTGGCCTTCACGCTCTACTACTCGCTCTACGACTACGACCTGGCCGGCGACACCAAGTGGGCCGGGCTGGGCAACTACGCCGCGCTGCTGGCCGACGAGGACTTCTGGAACGCCGTCACCAACACCGTCGGCATCTTCCTGCTCGCCACGATCCCGCAGATGCTGATGGCCCTGTTCCTGGCCAACGCGCTGAACAAGAAGCTGCGCTGGCGCCTGCCGATCCGCATGAGCGTGCTGCTGCCGCTGGTCACCTCGGTGGTCGCGGTCGCGGTGGTGTTCACGCAGCTGTTCGCGCGCGACTGGGGCCTGGTCAACTGGGTCCTGGGCTGGTTCGGCGGGGACAAGATCAACTGGCGGGCCGAGCGCTTCCCGTCCTGGCTGGCCATCGCCGCGATGGTCGACTGGCGCTGGACGGGCTACAACGCCATCATCTTCCTGGCCGGCATGCAGACGATCCCCAAGGACCTGTACGAGGCGGCCGCCATCGACGGCGCCTCCCGGCGGCGCCAGTTCTGGCAGATCACGCTGCCGATGCTGCGCCCGACCATGATCTTCGTGGTGCTCAACTCCACGATCGGCGGCCTGACGCTGTTCTCCGAGCCGACCACCTTCTACAACGGCAACGTGGACGGCGGCTCGCAGGGCCAGTTCCAGACGGTGGCGATGTTCGTCGTCAAGCAGGGCTTCCGCGAGTTCGACTACGGCTATGCCGCGGCGGCCGCCTGGCTGCTGTTCCTGCTGATCCTCATCGGCGCGGCCGTCAACTTCCTGTTCGTCCGGCGGATCGGAGGCGCCAAGTGACCGGCTGGAAACCGACCGTCATGACGCGGGTCATGCTCGGGGTGGCCATCTTCCTGTCGGCGTTCCCGCTGTACTGGATGCTCGTCATCGCCTCTCGCACGAACTCCGACGCCGTGTCGGTGCCGCCGAAGTTCCTGCCCGGCGGCAACCTCGGCGAGAACATCGTCGCGGTGCTGGAGAACGAGGACGCGCACTTCCTGCTCGGCCTGACCAACTCCTTCGTCAGCGCGGCGATCGTCACCGTGTCCGTGGTGATCATCTCCACCCTGGCCGGGTTCGCCTTCGCCAGCCTGCGGTTCAGGGGCCGCAACATCCTGCTGCTGCTCGTGCTGCTGACGATGGCGGTGCCGCTGCAGCAGATGGGCGTGGTCCCGCTCTACCGCATGATGGTGAGCCTGGAGTGGACCGGCACGCTGAAGGCCATCATCCTGCCGTACCTGCTCAACGGGTTCGGCGTGTTCCTGATGACGCAGTACACGCGCCAGGCCGTGCCGAACGAACTGGTCGAGGCGGCCAGGGTGGACGGCGCGGCGACGCTGCGGATCTGGTGGAACGTCGTGCTGCCGGCCGTGCGTCCCGGCATGGCGGTGCTCGGCATCAACACCTTCATGCTCATGTGGAACGACTACATGTGGCCGCTGATCGTGCTGACCCCGGACAACCCGACCGTGCAGATCGCCATCAACTCGCTCAACGCGCGCTACTCGACCAGCTACTCGCTGATCTTCGCGGGTACCGCGCTGTCCATCATTCCGCTCATCGCGGTATTCGTCGCATTCGGCCGCCAGATCGTCGGCGGACTCATGGAAGGTGCGGTCAAGGCGTGACGACACAAGAGGAACAGATCCGTCCTGGGCTGCGCTTCCCTCCCGGTTTCGCGTTCGGCGCGGCCACCTCGGCGTACCAGATCGAGGGCGCGGTCACCGAGGACGGGCGCGGCCCGTCCATCTGGGACACCTTCACCAAGACCCCGGGGCGGGTGCTCAACGGGCACCACGGGGACGTGGCCATGGACCACTACCACCGCTACCGGCAGGACGTCGCCATCATGGCGGACCTGGGCCTGACGGCCTACCGCTTCTCGGTGTCCTGGCCGCGGATCCAGCCGACCGGCTCGGGCGCGGTCAACCAGAAGGGCCTGGACTTCTACAAGCGGCTCACGGACGAGCTCCGGCAGAGCGGCATCGATCCCTGGCTGACCCTCTACCACTGGGACCTGCCGCAGGAACTGGAGGACAAGGGCGGCTGGCCCAACCGCGACACGGCCTACCGCTTCGCCGAGTACGCCACGATCGTGCACGAGGCGCTGAAGGACCACGTCCACACCTTCAGCACGGTCAACGAGCCGTGGTGCGCCGCGTTCCTCGGCTACGCCTCGGGCGAGCACGCCCCGGGCCGGCGTGAGCCGCGCAACGCGATCAGGGGCGCGCATCACCTCAACCTCGCCCACGGCCTGGCCGTCCAGGCGATGGACGCGCGCCGCGCCGGCGGCTGCGTCAACCTGTACGCGATCTCCCCCGAGACCGGCAGCGAGGCCGACCTGGACGCGGCCCGCCGCATCGACGGCCTGCAGAACCGGTTCTTCCTGGACGCGCTGCTGACCGGCCGCTACCCCGAGGACGTCCTGAACGACATCCCGATCGACGACGACCTCGTGCGGCCGGGCGACATGAAGATCATCAACGCGCCGATCGACGTGCTGCTGGTGAACTACTACAGCCGCTTCACGGTCTCCGGCGCGCCCGGCGGCAGGACGTCGGCGGCGGCGGCCCCCACGGACACGGCCTCGCCGTGGGTGGGCAGCGAGCACGTCTCGTTCGTCAACGGCGGCCGGCCGGTCACCGCGATGGGCTGGGAGATCGACGAGGACGGGCTGGTTGAGGTGCTCACCCGGGTGGCGCGGGACTACCCGCCGATCCCGATGGTGGTCTCCGAGAACGGCGCCGCCTTCGACGACGTGCTGGCCGACGGCCGCATCCACGACGCGCAGCGGCAGGCGTACGTGGCGGCGCACCTCGGCGCGTGCCGGCAGGCGATCGACGCGGGCGTGCCCCTGCAGGGCTACTTCGCCTGGTCGCTGATGGACAACTTCGAATGGGCCTGGGGCTACGGCAAGCGTTTCGGCCTGGTCCACGTCGACTTCGACACCCAGGAGCGGCTGCTGAAGGACAGCGCGCACTGGTACTCGGAGATCATCCGGCACAATAGGCGACATGAACCGACCGACTCTTGAGGCAGTCGCGGCTCGGGCCGGTGTGGGCCGGGGCACGGTGTCGAGAGTCATCAACGGCTCGCCGAACGTCAGCGCCAAGGCCCGCGAGGCCGTCGAGCTGGCCATCCGCGAGCTGGGCTACGTGCCCAACAGGGCGGCGCGTGCCCTCGTCACGCGCCGCACGGACACCGTCGCCCTGGTGGTGTCGGAGTCCCAGTTCCGGGTCTTCGACGAGCCGTACTTCGCCGGCACCATCCGCGGCATCGGCTCGGCGCTGGCCGAGACCGGGCTGCAGCTGATCCTGGCGATGGCGCGCTCCCCCGAGGAGCACGAGCGGCTGGAGACCTACCTGACGGGGCAGCACGTCGACGGCGTGCTGCTGCTGTCGCTGCACGGCGCCGACCCGCTGCCGGGCAGGCTGGAGGAGATGGGCGTGCCGACCGTGCTCGGCGGCAGGCCCGTCGGCCTCGACCCCTACAGCTTCGTGGACATGGACAACAGGGCGGGGGCCCGGCAGGCGGTCAAACACCTGCTGGGCCTCGGCCGGGGCGCGATCGCCACGATCGCCGGCTCCCAGGACATGGGCGTGGGCGTCGACCGTCTGGCCGGCTACCGCGACGCGCTGCTGCCCTCGGGCCTGCCGGAGATCGTGGCCTTCGGCGACTTCTCCGAGGAGAGCGGCGCCACCGCCATGCAGGAGCTGCTGGAGAGCCATCCCGATCTCGACGCGGTCTTCGCCGCCTCCGACCCGATGGCCCTGGGCGCGATGCGCGTGCTCAAGGCCGCGGGCAAGGCGATCCCGCGCGACGTCGCCGTGATCGGGTTCGACGACTCCAAGGCCGCGCTGCACGCCGATCCGCCGCTGACCACCGTCCACCAGCCCACGGAGGCCATGGGCCGCCAGATGGCCCAGCTCCTCGTGGCCCGCATCAACGGCGAGGAGCTGCGCCAGCCCGTGGTGATCCTCGACACGCACCTGGTTCGCCGAGAGTCCGCCTGACCAGGCGTTATCCTGGCCTGGCTGCTCGCACGCCCGACGAAAGGACCTTCTCCCGTGCCCCAGCTCGAAGGCGGCGGCTACACCGCGCAGATCAGCCCGCGCGGCGCCGCGCTCAGAACGCTCAGGCACGGCGGGCGCGACCTGGTGACGGCCTGGCCCGAGCAGGGCCCGGTCCCCTACTTCGCGGGCACCGTCCTCGCTCCCTGGCCCAACCGGGTGGGCGGCGCCCGCTACACCTTCCAGGGCCGCTCCCACCGGCTGGAGGTGACCGAGCCCGACCGCGGTCACGCGCTGCACGGCCTGGTCGCCGTCGTCGACTGGAAGGTGGCCGAGGCCGAGGCCGATCGGGCGCGCCTGACGTACGAGCTGGCCGAGGCGCCCGGTTACCCGTTCACGCTGGCGTTGTCGGCCGAGCACCGGCTCGGCGCCGGCGGCCTGACCACGACGGTCACGGCCCGCAACACCGGCGAGGCCGACGCCCCCTACGGCTGCGGGCCGCACCCGTGGCTGCTGGGCGAGGAGCTGGAGCTGCCCGCCGCCCGCTACCTGACGACCGACGACCGGCTGCTGCCGGCCGGCCTGGCCGACGTCGCCGGCACCCCGTACGACTTCAGGAAGCCGCGTCCGGTCGGCGACACCGTGATCGATCACGCCTTCACCGGGCTCGACCGCGGCGAGGTGCGGGTGGGCGCGGTGCGCGTCGGCTGGGACCCGGCGGTGCTGCCGTGGGTGCAGGTCTGCACGAGCCGGCAGCTCGGCTACGAGGGCGTCGCGGTCGAGCCGATGACCTGCCCGCCCGACGCCTTCAACTCCGGCACCGACCTGGTCGTGCTGCGGCCGGGCGACGAACACGTGGCGAGCTGGACGATCAGCGTCGCCTGAACCCGGAAGGGGCCTTGCGTGGACAGCAGGACCAAGCGCCGCTTATCGCCCGCCGAGCTCGACGCGCTGGCCCGGCGGGCCGTGGGGGCGGGCGTCTTCACGGCCACCGAGCTGACCGACGGCTACGCCAACGCCGTGTGGCGGCTGACCCTGGAGGACGGCCGCGAGGTGGTGCTCAAGCTCTCCCCCTCGCCCGACCTCGACCAGCTCAGCTACGAGCGCAACCTGCTGCGCATGGAGGCCGCCGCCTACGAGCTGGCCGCCGCGGCGGGCGTGCCGATGGCCGAGCTGCTGGTGGCCGGGTTCGACGACCCGGTGCTCGGCGGCGACTACCTGATGCTGACCGCGCTCGACGGCGTCTCCTGGAACGACGTCAAGCCCGAGGGCGAGCAGGCGCTGCGCCGGGAGCTCGGCCGCCACCTGGCCGCCTTCAACGCGGTGACCGGCGAGGTGTTCGGCTACCCGCATGCCGGGATCGTCGGCTCGACCTGGCGGGCGGCGTTCCTGGCCATGGTGGGCGCGCTGCTGGCCGACACCGAGCGCTACCCGGCGCCGCTGCCGAGCCCGGCCGCCGAGATCATGGCGGTCTTCGAGCGGGCCGCGCCGGTGCTGGACGAGGTGACCACGCCGTGCCTGGTGCACTTCGACGTGTGGGCCGGGAACGTGTTCCTCGACCTGACCGGCGAGCCGCGCATCCAGGCGATCATCGACCACGAGCGGGCGTTCTGGGGCGACCCGATCGCCGAGTTCGTCACCCCGACGATCTTCGACGAGCTGCGCGAGGACGACCCGCTGCTGGCCGGCTACCGCGAGGTGACGCCGCTGGAGCTGACCTCCTCGGCCCGCGTCCGGCTCGACCTGTACCGCGCCTACCTCTACCTGATCCTGCTGGTGGAGAACGGACCCCGGCAGTACCCGGAGTCCGAGTACGCCAGGGTCCGCGATCTGGCCGTCAGCTCACTGGCGGACGTCCTGGACCGCCTCGTACGGCTTCCCCTTGACGCCCGCTGACGGCCTGCCGCACTGACCGCCGCCCGCGCCGTTCACCTGGTTCGGCACGCCGAGGTCGGCCGGCCCGGGGGTGTTGCCGGTGCAGGCGAGCGCGCCCTTGACCGTGACGCCCGACAGGACCGGCGCGGTGTTGCCGGTGAGCACGGCCGCGCCGCGCAACTCGGCGCCCACGACCGTGAGCCGGGCCGCGCCGGTGACGCTAAGCGCGCCGTCCACGCGCGTCCTGATCAGGTGCACGGCCTCGGGCCTGGCGGCGGTGAGCGTGCCGCTGATCCGGCCGCCGTCGGTCACCAGCGAGGCGCCTGCCTTGACCGTGACCGGGCCGGTGACCTGGGCGTCCTTCAGGCAGGTGACGCCGTCGGTCACGGTGAGCGGGCCCCGGTGCGCGCCGGTGACCGTGCGGTCGCAGGCGGGCGGCGGGGCGATGGTGGTGACGGTGAAGCTCCTGGCCTGGCCGTAGTTGCCGGCGGCGTCGATCGAGCGGTACTCGACGGTGTGCCGGCCGCGCGGCAGCTTGCCGTAGACGAGGGAGTCGATGACGGTGCCCTCCTCGGTGAACGTCCAGGGCAGCTCGGAGGAGGTGGGCCAGCCGAAGTAGTTGAACCAGCCGTCGCCGTCCACCCGGGACTCCGAGACCACGTAGCCGTCGCGGTCGTCGTCGCCGGTGAGCTTCATCGTGAACGGGCCGTTGTAGACGTAGGTGTCGCCGGAGCGGGCGAGCGGCTCGGACAGCTCGTACCCGGTGGTGGGCGCGGCGGCGTCGACCTGCCAGGTCAGCGTGGTGGCGCCGAGGGTGGCGGTGAGGATGTGGGCGCCGGGCGCCAGATCGGCCGCGCCCAGGTCGAACTCGGTGCCGGTGCCCGCCGGCCGGCCGTCCAGCGTCCAGGCGACGGCCGGGGCGGACGCCGCCGGGTGGGTGGTCTCGACGTACACGACGGCGTCGCGTCCGGCCGGGCGGTCCGTCGGCGTGGACGACACGACGGCGGCCTGGACGCCGTCGGGCGGCGTGGTGAGCGTGGTGTCCACGGTCCAGGTGCGGGTCCTGCTCATGGCGGTCCGGATCGCCGGGTCCCGGACGAACTCCGTGGGGTCGGCGACCGTGGCCGTGACCGTGTGCGTGCCCGCGGCCAGGCCCAGCGTGCGCAGGTCGAGGACGTCGGCGTCGCCGGGCAGGTTCTTGCCGTCCACGGCCCAGGTGGTGGTCAGCGAGTGCCCGGCCGGGCGCATCGGCTCGACCCAGAGCACCCGGTCGGCCCCGACGGGCGCGGCGGTGGGCGTGGAGTCCTGGACCAGCATGGTCTTGGCGGTGATGCGCTGGGTCATGACCTCGCGGCTGACCTGGTCGAAGTAGTAGCCGAGGGTCTTCATCATGGAGTGTCTGCTCGGCCGCCACACGCCGCTCGTGTAGTACATGCCGCCCTCGTAGCGGGCGATCGGGCCGCCGGACTCGCTGTCCTCGCCCAGCCACCGCCACCACTTCCGGCGCTGGTCGAGCATCTGCTGCCCGGTCAGCAGGCTGTGGTGCGCGCTGGAGGGCTCGGAACCGCCGTAGGTCCCGCCGGGGACGCCGCGCTGGTAGTAGTCGTACTCGTCCTGGAGGCCGCCGAGGGAGTGGCCGAGCTCGTGCGGGCTGATCAGGGCGGACATGGAGTTGCTGCCCGAGGCGGTGGCGTAGCTGCCGCCCGCGCCGCCGTAGGTGCCGCTGTTGGCCAGGGCGAGGATCTGCCGGTTGCCGGACGTCGTCCCGGTGACCAGGTTCGCGTACCGGGTGGCGGCGGAGTTGTCCATGGTGATCAGTCGCTGCACGCTGCCGGGGTTGCAGCCGCCCCAGAAGCCCATGCTCAGCGGGGTGGTACGGCGGGGCGCGTCCAGGCCGGGGTCGCAGCTCACGCCGGACTCGCCGGAGACGATGTCGATCCGGTAGACGTTGATGTAGTCGCGGTAGGTCTTGAACGGCTCGATCGACCACATCACGTTGAGGTGCCGGTCCACGTCGGCCCGGAACTTCGCCTGCTCGGCCTCGGTGTAGCCGTCGCCCATGACGATCAGGTTGAACCGCTTGACCGGGGCGCCGGTGACCTGGACCGGCACGACCGTGGCCGCGCCGGGCCCGTCGGCGGCCGCCGACGCATGGGCGGATGGGACATACAGGACGGCGGCGGCCAGTATCAGGGCCGCGAATCTACGCATGTCATGCACTATCGGCCCGATGGATGCGGCAGTCTCATCCCATAAGGGCATAACTCCGGAGTGATAGCTTCTGCGGGATGCAGCTCGAACTGAGACATCTCAGGACGCTGCGCGCCATCGCCGACCACGGCAGTGTGACCAGGGCCGCGGCGGCGCTCGGCGTCTCCCAGCCCGCGCTCACCGCCCAGCTCGGACGGATCGAGCGCCTGCTCGGCGGGGCGGTCTTCACCCGTGACCACCGCGGCGTGGCGGCCACCGCGTTCGGGGAGTTCGTGCTGGCCAGGGCGCGGGTGGTGCTCGCCGGGGTGGACGACCTGCTGGCGGCGGGGCCGTACGAGCTGGCCGGGCAGGCGATCCGGGTGGGCGGCTTCGAGAACCCCGTCGTCGTGCCCCTCGTCGCGAACCTGGCGGGCGCGCTGCCCGAGGCGCGGATCACGCTGCAGACCGAGCACTACGTCCGGGTGCTGGTGGACATGGTGGCCAACGGACGGCTCGACGTGGCGCTGGTGGCCGACTACCCCGACCACGAGCTGCGGCTCGGCCCGGCCATGGGGATGGGCGTGGTGGCGGTCGAGCCGGTGTTCGTGGCGCTGCCCGCCGCCCATCCGCTGGCCGGGCGTACCGAGGTGGAGCTGGCCGAGCTGGCGGGCGAGCCGTGGGTGCTGCCGCCGCCCGACGGGATGGGCTGGCCCGAGCACCTGCTGGAGGCGTGCCGGCGGGCCGGGTTCACGCCGCGCGGGCGGTACCAGCTCGTGGAGGCCGGGGTGCGGCGGGAGCTGATCGCGGCCGGGCACGCGGTGTCGGCCTGCCAGGCGCTCTACGACCCGGGCGAGCGGGTGTCGGTGCTGCCGCTGCGCGGGAACCCGCTGTGGATGCGCCAGGTGCTCGTCTGGCGGTCGTCGTTCGCCGCGCACGCGCCGGCGCTGCTGGAGAGCGCCCGCGCGGCCCACGCCGCCGTGGCGGCCCGCAGCCCGGTCTACACCGCCTGGACCACCCGCTACGGCCGCCCGCCCCTGCCCTCCTGACCTCGCCCCCGCGCCCCTCCCGCCTGGCCGCGATGCGCGGGGGGGTT
>NZ_JBEXYK010000053.1:0-75147 GCF_040630865.1 Nonomuraea sp. NPDC005730 | reverse complement strand
TATGCATGTGTTTCATGCACTGGCTTTTAACACACTGTTGAGTTCTCAAGAAACGGACGCGTACTTCCTCACCAGAACCCGTTCCCGGATCCTCGTTCAGAGGCGTTCATTTCGTCTTCTTAATCTTAGCAGGTCCGCCGATTTCGTGTCAAATCCGGAGACTTGAACAAATCGGACCAAACCTATCTAGGATTGGATGCCCCGCTTCCGAGGCAACCCTCGTAACTTACCGTGTCATCCGGCACCTGTCGAATCAACCGATTATTCGGCGTGCTTCGGGCGCCTGAGGACAACCCATGCCAAAGCGCGGTGAAGCGCCTCGACCGAGGTGGCTTGTCATCTCAAGGGGCTTGTCCCGGGGCCCGTCCGCCTGATCGGCGTCCGGCTCGCTCCGGGGACGAAGTGAAAGATTAGGTCGCGATCCGCGACACGTCAAATCGCCGGCCGGAGGCATGGCGGAACGCGGGGTGAAGGTGCTCGTCATGCGTGCCGCGCGAGCCATCGCCGACGAGGGCGGGCCACGGCCGGGGGGCGGTGATGGCTGAGGGAGGGAGTGATCGGCGAGCTCGGCGAGGGTGGGTTGGTAGGAGATGGGAGTGCAACCGGCTCGGGTGTGGCGAGGGCAGCGGTGTGGGGCGGCTCATCAGGGGTCTGCGGGCGGGGCGGGGCGCGGCAGGGGTTGGGTTGCCGGACTTGCTGCTCTGAGGTGCGGGGTTGTGTTGGCTTCGGGGCGTCGCGACGAAGGCAGTGACCGGCGCGTGGAGGCGGCGGTGAGGCAAGGGCGCCGACCAGCTCGATCGGACGGCTGCCGGGTTGAGAGTGCAGGGCGGGGGTTCGGAGGGGCGCGTATTCTGCCCCGGTGACCACTGCCGCCACAATTGCCCCTTCGGTCCAACCTGCGACCCGTCTGCGTTCCTCCGCCCCTTGGTGGATGGCTCTGGTCGCGGGGGCGGTGGCGTTCTCGGGGACGGGTGCGGCCACGCTGAACGGTGACGAGCTGGCCACCGTCAGCGCGGCTTCCCGGTCACTGGCGGGGTTGTGGGAGTTGGCCCGGCACATCGACGGGCACTTCCTGCCGTACTACCTGTTCATGCACTTCTGGGTGGAGGCCGGCACGGCCGAACTGTGGTTGCGACTGCCGTCGGCGGTGGCGATCGGGGTGGCGGCCTGGTTCCTCGCCGACCTCGGGAGGCGGCTGCACAGTGTGCGGGCGGGGGTGATCGGGGCGGCGCTGTTCGCGATCCTGCCGTCCGTTTCCTATTACGGGGCTTTCGCCAGGTCCTACGCGTTCGCGGCGGCCGCGGTGGTGTTCTCGTTCTGGGCGCTGCACCGGGCGGTGGAGCGTTCGAGCCGGGGGCGGTGGGTGGCGTACGGGGTGGCGGTGGCGCTGGTGTGCTGCACGCATCTGTTCGCGGTGCTGGCGCTCCCCGCGCACCTTGCCCTGGCGCGGCGTGGGCTGCTGATGCGGATGGGGGTGGCGCTGGGGATCGGAGGTCTGCCCGCGGTCGTGCTGGGACTGATCGGGTTCGGGGAGCGGCACGCGATCAGCTGGATCCCGCAGCGTGGGCCGGAGGTGTGGCTCAAGTTCCCGAAGATGGCGGCGGGCTCGGGCGCGGCCGGGGTGCTGCTGTTCGCGGTCGCGCTGGCCGGCGCGGTGGTCCTCTGGAAGTCGACGGCGCGCCGCGATCGGGTGCGAGAGGGCGGGCGCCGGTCGGCGGGTCCGGATCGGGTGCGGGGAGATGGTGACGGTTCCCCGGGGCCTGATCAGGTGTGGGGGGATGGTGACGGTTCGGCGGGGCGGGATGCCGTGTCCGGGGACGGGGGTCGGTGGGCTGTCGCGGGGGTGGGGTGGCTGGTGTTGCCGCCGCTGCTGCTGCTCGCGGTCTCGCAGCTGGTGACGCCGGCGTACGTGGACCGGTACCTGTTCGTGACGGCGCCCGCGCTGGCGTTGCTGGCGGGGGTAGCGGTGGCGGGGGTGCCGCGGTTCCCGGTGCCGGTGGGGGTGGCCCTCGTGCTGGTGGGGGGTCTGCTCGCGGCTTCCGACCATGTGACGGTACGCGAGGAGAACGGACGGTTCGAGAACATCCCTTGGGCGTTGCGGGTGGTCAGGGCCGAGCCGGGGGACGCGATCGTGTACGGGCAGAGCCAGCTCCGGGCCGGGTTCGACTACTACGCGGACGCGGCGATGCCGGACGACGTGCTGAAGACGGGTGACATGCCGGACGCCGACGGGTTCGGCTACCCCGAAAGGTCGGAGGTCGCGGCGGCGTTGAAGGGGCGCGAGCGGGTCTGGGTGGTGTGGCGGGGCACCAAGCAGGCGGGGTTGCAGGGCGACTCCGTGCCGCGGGTGGCACAGGTGAGACAGGCGGGGTTCGAGCCGGTGTCGGTCAAGCACTCGGCGGATCTTCCGGGGCTGACGGTGGCCCTGTTCGAACGGAAACCAGACCGGAAACCGGGGCGGCAGCCGGCGCGGACGTCAGCGCGGAGATGAGACAGGCGGGCCTCCCCGGGGCCCGCCTCGTCATGCGGAAAGTGAGCCTCGCCGGGCCCGCCCGGCCATGCGGAAGGCGGGCCCCGTGGGACCCGCCTTGCCGGTTCGGCTCAGGCGACCTCGACGCCGCCGATCGACTTCTTGCCGCGGCGCAGGACCATGAACCGGCCCGCCAGCAGGTCGGACGCCTCGGGCACGTATGCCTCGTCAGTGATCTTGATGTTGTTCAGGTAGGCGCCGCCCTCCTTGACCGCGCGCCTGGCCGCCGACTTCGACTCGACCAGCCCGCTGTCGGCCAGCAGGTCGACGAAGGTCGCGCCGAGCTCGGCGACGGTGGCCTTGGGGACCTCCGCCAGGGCGGCCTCCAGGGTGGAGCCGGGCAGGTCCTCCAGCGAGCCCTGTCCGAACAGCGCCTTCGACGCGGCCATGACCGCTTCCAGCTCGGCGCGGCCGTGGAGCAGCTCGGTGAGGTCTTCGGCCAGCGTGCGCTGGGCCTCGCGGGCGAAGGGGCGCTCGGCGACCGCCTTCTCCAGCTCTTCGATCTCCTCGCGGCTGCGGAACGTGAAGACCTTCAGGTAGTGGATCACGTCCCGGTCGTCGGAGTTGAGGAAGTACTGGTAGAAGGCGTACGGGGAGGTCATCTCGGGGTCGAGCCAGAGCGCGCCGCCCGCCGTCTTGCCGAACTTGGTGCCGTCGGCCTTGGTGATCAGCGGCTGGGTCAGGACGTGCACGTGCCCGCCCTCGATGCGGCGGATCAGGTCGGCGCCCGCCGTGATGTTGCCCCACTGGTCGCTGCCGCCGATCTGCAGGGTGCAGTTGTAGCGGCGGAACAGCTCCAGGTAGTCGTTGGACTGCAGGATCTGGTAGCTGAACTCTGTGTAGCTGAGCCCCTCCCCCGCGAGCCTGGCGGAGACCGACTCCCTGGCGAGCATGCGGTTGACCGGGAAGTGCTTGCCGATGTCGCGCAGGAAGTCGATGGCGCTCAGCTCACCGGTCCAGTCGAGGTTGCTGACCAGGCGGGCCGGGTTGGACTCCGCGTCGAAGTCGAGGAACTTGCCGACCTGGCCGCGCAGGCGCTCCACCCACTCGGCGACGATCTCGCTGGAGTTGAGCGAACGCTCGGTGTTGCGGCCGCTCGGGTCGCCGATCAGGCCCGTGGCCCCGCCGACCAGGCCGATCGGGTTGTGCCCGGCGAGTTGCAGGCGGCGCAGCGTGAGCAACGGCACGAAGTGGCCGATGTGCAGGGACGGCGCTGTGGGGTCGAAACCGGAGTAGACCGTGATCGGTGCCTTGGCCATGGACGCGCGCAGCGCGTCGAGGTCGGTGGACTGGGCGATCAATCCTCGCCACGCGAGGTCGTCGATGATGTCGGTCACGGTGATGTGGCTTCCCTGAGTCGGAGTCGGTGCCTTTAGCCTGCCCGATCGGTGTGCCGGCGCGCCACTTGGATACGCTCGGTGTCCATGTGGAGGGTCCGTCGCGAGCTGGCCGTTTTCAAGATCTTAGGGGCTCTGGCGTGCGCCGGGCTCGCCGTCTTCTGGTGGGTGGCCGGGGATGTGCGCGGGGTGATCCTCGCGGTGCCGGCGGCCGTGCTGGTGGGCGGGATGGGGCTGCGCGACGTACTGGTGCCGGTACGGCTGTCGGCCGACGCGGACGGGATCACGGTGGTGCACGGGTTCGCCGGCCGGCGGCACGTGCCATGGGCGGCGATCGAGGACGTCACGGTGGACGTGCGCAGGCGGTTCGGGCTGCGCAGCGAGATGCTGGAGATCGACACCGGCGACCACCTGCACGTCTTCAGCGCTCACGAGCTGGGCGTCTCCCCCACGGAGGTGGCCGCGGAGCTGCGCCGGCGCGGCACGTGAACGCGGTACGGCGAGACGGTCGGATCGCCGTCGATCCAGAACCGCCACGGGGTCTCCTTGGCGGTCGAGACGCCGGTGCGCGGGCCTGACCTGATCGTCCCGGGGTCGGCGGGCCGGCCTTCGAGCACGGCGGCCGACCCGTGGGGCAGGCCGGTGAGCCAGGTCGCGTGCTCCGTCCCCTGGCCGGTGAGCCAGGTGGCGTGCTGCGGTCCGGGGCCGGGATGCCCGGGGTCGCCAGGGTCGCCGAAGGTCCCGGTCAGGGGGCCCAGCGCGGCGGGTGAGCCTTCCCAGATCGCGTCGAGGCCGTTGTGCTCGCGCAGCAGGCCCAGCGCGACGGCCAGCCTGGCGGGGCCACGGGCGAGGTCACGGTCCGGCACCCGCCCGCCCCGGCTGCCCCGACCGCCCTGACCGCCCTGACCGCCCGTCGGGGCCCGGCCGGCGGTGGGGGTGCGGCGGGAGCGGGCCTCGTCCAGGCCGGCGACGATCTCGCCGGCGCGGACCAGCACGGCCGAGCCGTGGCCCTCGGGCAGGCAGACGAGGTTCGCGCAGAAGTGCATGCCGTAGGTGAAGTACACGTACAGGTGGCCGGGCGGGCCGAACATGACGGCGTTGCGGGGTGTCCTGCCGCGGTAGGTGTGGGCCGCCGGGTCCTCGCCGGGGCCGCCGTACGCCTCGACCTCGGTGAGGCGGACGGCGACCGGGCCATGCACGAGGACGCGTCCGAGCAGGTCGGGCGCGACCTCGTGCGAGGGCCGGTCGAAGAAACTCCGCGGCAGCGGCGCGGCGCTCAGCTGCCCGAGGCCCATGCCGCCTGCGCGTCGACCGCCTCGCGCAGGGCGATGAGCTGGTCGCGTACGCGGTCGGGCGCGGTGCCGCCGTGGGCCTTGCGGGCCGCCAGCGCGCCGGGCACGTTGAGCACGTCGCGGACGTCGGGCGTCAGGTGCGGCGAGACCTTGGCCAGCTCGTCGTCGGTCAGGTCGCCGAGGTCCTTGTCGTTGACCTGGCACCAGACCACCAGGTGGCCGACGGCCTCGTGCGCGTCGCGGAACGGCACGCCGCGCCGCACGAGCAGCTCGGCCAGGTCGGTGGCCAGGGCGAAACCGTCGGGCGCCGAGGCCTCCATGCGGGCGGTGTTGACGCGCATGGTCGCGACCAGGCCGGCCATGGCGGGCAGGACGAGCAGCAGCGTGTCGACCGAGTCGAACACCGGCTCCTTGTCCTCCTGCAGGTCGCGGTTGTAGGTCAGCGGCAGGCCCTTGAGCGTGGTGAGCATCGACATGAGGTTGCCGATCAGGCGGCCGGACTTGCCGCGGGCCAGCTCGGCGACGTCGGGGTTCTTCTTCTGGGGCATGATCGACGAGCCGGTGGAGTAGGCGTCGTCCATCTCGATCCAGCGGAACTCCTGCGAGGCCCACAGGACGATCTCCTCGCCCAGCCGCGACAGGTGCACGCCGATCATCGCCGCGTCGAACAGGAACTCGGCGGCGAAGTCGCGGTCGGCGACGGCGTCCATCGAGTTGGGCGCGGCGGCGGAGAAGCCGAGCTCCTCGGCCACGGCCTGCGGGTCGAGCGGCAGCGAGGAGCCGGCCAGGGCGCCGGAGCCGAGCGGGGAGACCGCGGCGCGCTTGTCCCAGTCGGTGAGGCGGTCGATGTCGCGGGTGAAGGCGTGCACGTGGGCCAGGAGCTGGTGGCCGAAGGAGACGGGCTGGGCGTGCTGCAGGTGCGTCATGCCCGGCGCGGCGGTCTCGGCGTGCTGCTCGGCCTGGGCCATCAGCGCGGTCTCCAGCTCGACCAGGCGGGAGACGATGCTGCGCACGTGGTCGCGGAGGTAGAGGCGCAGGTCGGTGGCGATCTGGTCGTTGCGGCTGCGGCCCGCGCGCAGCTTGCCGCCGAGCGAGCCGAGCCGCTCCAGCAGGCCGCGCTCCAGCGCGGTGTGCACGTCCTCGTCGGCCACGGTCGGGCGGAACTCGCCCGCCTTGCAGGCGGCCTCCAGGTCGTCGAGCGCGCCGATCATGCGCTCGAGCTCCTCGTCGCTCAGCAGCCCCGCCCTGTGCAGCACGCGGGCGTGCGCCCTGGACGCCGCCAGGTCGTACGGCACCAGCCGCCAGTCGAAGTGCACGCTCACCGACAGCCGGGCCAGCGCGTCGGACGGACCGCTCTCGAAGCGCCCGCCCCACAGCCGCATCGGCTTGCCATCACTCACCGTCATCTCCTCCATTTCCCACGCGACCATAGTGCAACTCAGCCCTTCTTGGTGTCAGGGGCGGCCGCGATCCCGGCGACCGGGTCAGCCACGCCGGTCCGCCACGCGCAGCAGCGCCTCCGCGACGGCCTGCCCGCCCGCCGGATCCCGGCTGATGACGAGGATCGTGTCGTCGCCCGCCACCGTGCCGAGGATCGACTCCCAGTCGGCGTGGTCGATGGCGGAGGCGAGGAACTGGGCGGCGCCCGGCGGGGTGCGGACCATGACCAGGTTGGCCGAGGCCTCGGCGGCCACCAGCAGCTCCTCGGCGATGCGGTGCAGGCGCGCCGCCGGGGTCTCGCCGCCGCCGGTCCTGGTGAGCGGGATGCGGTCGCCGCCCTCGCCGGGCAGCGCGTACACCAGGGAACCGTCGTCGGCGCGCAGCTTGAGCGCGCCGAGCTCGTCCAGGTCGCGGGAGAGGGTGGCCTGGGTGACCTCGACGCCGCTCTCGGCCAGCAGCTTGGCCAGCTCGGGCTGGGAGCGCACGGCCTTGCGCTGCAGCAGGTCGGTGATCTTCGCCTGCCGCCCGGCCTTGGTCATCGGGATGGTCATCCGCGGGTCACCAGCCAGTGGAGCAGGGCCTTCTGGGCGTGCAGCCGGTTCTCGGCCTGGTCCCACACGACGCTGGCCGGCCCGTCGAGGACGTCGGCGGTGATCTCCTTGCCCCGGTAGGCGGGCAGGCAGTGCAGGACGATCGCCTCGGGCGCGGCCTGCTCCAGCAGCCCGGCGTTCACCTGGTACGGCGAGAACGCGGCCGCCCGCTCCTCCTCGCCGCTCTGTCCCATCGACACCCACGTGTCGGTGGCGATCACGTGCGCCCCCTGGACGGCGGCGGCCGGGTCGGTCATCGCGACCACCGATCCGCCGGTCCTGGCCGCGACGGCGGCGGCCTGGCCGAGGATCACGGCGTCGGGCTGGTAGCCGGCCGGGGCGGCGATCCGGACGTGCATGCCGGCGGTGGCGCCGCCGAGCAGGTAGGAGTGGGCCATGTTGTTGGCGCCGTCGCCGACGTAGGTCAGCGTCAGCCCGGCCGTGCCGCCCAGCCGCTCACGGACGGTCTGCAGGTCGGCGAGGATCTGGCAGGGGTGGAAGTCGTCGGTGAGCGCGTTGACGACGGGCACCGCGGAGGCGGCGGCCATCTCCTCGACCAGCCGCTGCCCGGTGGTGCGCCACACGATGGCGGCCACCTGGCGGTCGAGCACGCGGGCGATGTCGGCGGTCGGCTCGCCCCTGCCCATCAGCACCGCGACGTTGTCCACGACGAGCGGCAGGCCACCGAGCTCGCCGATGCCGGTGTGGAAGGAGACGCGGGTGCGGGCCGAGGGTTTGTCGAACAGGACGGCGACGGTCTTCGGGCCCTCGAACGGCCGGTAGCCGAACCGGTCCTTCTTCATCGCGGCGGCCAGGTCGAGGACCTCCGCCTGCTCCTCGGGGCTCAGGTCGTCGTCCCTCAGGAAGTGTCTGACCTGCGCCGAGTCCGCGCGGTGCCTGGTCACGCCGACGCCTCCTCAAGGATGGCGGGGAACGCCTCGACGAAGGCGTTCACCTCCTCGTGGGTGACCACGAGCGGCGGCGCGAGGCGTACGGCGTCCGGCTGGAGGGCGTTGACCAGGAAGCCCGCCTCGGCGGCGGCCTGCTGCACCCGCGCGGAGCGCTCCTCCTTCAGGACCGCGGCCAGCCACAGGCCGCGCCCGCGCACGCCCTTCAGCAGCGGGTGGCGGACCGCCTCCAGGCCGCCGCGCAGCCCGGCGGCGACCGACTTGACGTGGTCGAGGTCGAGGTTGTCCAGCACGGCCAGCGCCGCCGCGCACGAGACCGGGTTGCCGCCGAACGTCGAGCCGTGGTCGCCCTTGTCGAACAGCCGGCCGGCCTCGCCGAACCCGACGCACGCGCCGATCGGCAGGCCGCCGCCGAGGCCCTTGGCCAGGGTCAGGATGTCGGGGGTGACGCCGTCGGCCTGGTGGGCGAACCAGTGGCCGGTACGGCCGATCGCCGACTGGATCTCGTCGGCGACCAGCAGCGCGCCGGTCGAGTCGCAGATCTCGCGGGCGGCCTCGAAGTAGCCCTCGGGCGGCGGGACGACGCCGGCCTCGCCCTGCGTCGGCTCCAGGAACACCGCGATGCAGTCGCCGGTCACCGCCTCCTTGAGCGCGTCGGCGTCGCCGTACGGGACGAAGCGCACGTCGACGGGGAACGGGCCGAACTGGTCGCGGATGGCCTTCTTGCCGGTCAGCGACAGGGCGCCGATCGTCCGGCCGTGGAAGCCGTTCTCGGCGGCCACGAAGTAGGAGCGGCCCTCGCGCCGGCCGTACTTGACGGCGAGCTTGTAGGCGGCCTCGTTGGCCTCGGTGCCGGAGTTGGCGAAGAAGATCCGGGCGGGCGCGTTGAGCAGGCCGAGCAGCCGCTCGGCGAGCAGCACCTCGGGCTCGTGCAGGAACAGGTTGCTGGTGTGGGCGAGCGTGGCGACCTGCTTGGAGACCGCCTCGACGAGGGCGGGGTGGGCGTGGCCGAGCGAGCTGACCGCGATGCCGCCGATGAAGTCGAGGTACTCCTTGCCGTCGACGTCCCAGACGCGGGTGCCCTCGCCGCGGGCCAGGGCGATCGGGGGGACGCCGTAGTTGGGCATGAACGCCTGCTCGAACCGCTCGTGGAGGCTCATGAGGGCATCACCATGGTTCCGATTCCTTCGTTGGTGAAGATTTCCAGCAGCATCGAGTGGGGCACGCGGCCGTCGAGGACGTGCGCCTGGGGCACTCCCCCGCGCACGGCGGTCAGGCACGCCTCCATCTTGGGCACCATGCCGCTGGACAGCGTGGGCAGCAGTTTCTCCAGCTCGTCGGCGTCGAGCTGGTCGATCACGTCGGTGTCATCGGGCCAGTTGGCGTACAGGCCCTCGACGTCGGTGAGGACGATCAGCTTCTGCGCGCCCAGCGCCACGGCCAGCGCGGCGGCCGCGGTGTCCGCATTCACGTTGTAGATCTCTCCGTCGGCGCCGGTGGCGACGCTGGAGACGACCGGGATGCGGCCGTCGTCGATCAGCGCGCGCACCGCGCCGGGATCGACCTTGACGATCTCGCCGACCTGGCCGATGTCCACCGGCTCGCCGTCGACGAGCGCGAGCTTGCGCTCGGCGGTGAACAGGCAGGCGTCCTCGCCGGACATGCCGACCGCGAACGGGCCGTGCCGGTTGACCAGGCCGACGATGTCGCGGCCCACCTGCCCGACCAGGACCATCCTGACGACCTGCATGGCCTCGGGCGTGGTGACGCGCAGGCCGGCGGTGAAGGTGGACTCGATGCCGTGTCTGTCCAGGGCGCTGCTGATCTGCGGGCCGCCGCCGTGGACGACGACCGGGCGCAGGCCGGCGTGGTGCAGGAACACGACGTCCTCGGCGAAGCCCTCCTTGAGGGACTCCTCGGTCATGGCGTTGCCGCCGTACTTGATGACGACGGTCGCGCCGTGGAAGCGGGTCAGCCAGGGCAGGGCCTCGATCAGCGCCTCGGCCTTGGTGGCCGCGGTGACGGCCCTCACGAGGAGTACGCCGAGTTCTCGTGGACGTACTCGGCGGTCAGGTCCGTGGTGTGGATCGTGGCGCTGTGGCGGCCGGCCGACAGGTCGATGGTGATCGTCACGTCCCGGGGGCGCATGTCGACCTTGGAGCGGTCGTCGCCGACGGAGCCGTCGCGGCAGATCCAGATGCCGTTGATGGCGACGTTGACGCGGTCGGGCTCGAAGGCGGCCTTCGTCGTGCCGACGGCGGCCAGGACGCGGCCCCAGTTGGGGTCCTCGCCGTGGATGGCGCACTTGAGCAGGTTGGATCGGGCGACGGTGCGGCCCACCTCGACGGCGTCGTCCTCGGAGGCGGCGCCGACGACCTCGACGGCGATCGCCTTGGAGGCGCCTTCGGCGTCCACGAGCAGCTGCCTGGCCAGGTCGGCGCAGACCTCCTGCACCTTCTGCCCGAACTCGGCCAGGTCGGGCCTGACCCCGGCGGCGCCGCTGGCCAGCAGCAGCACGGTGTCGTTGGTGGACATGCAGCCGTCGGAGTCGAGCCGGTCGAAGGTCGTCGCCGTGGCGGCGCGCAACGCCGTGTCGAGCTCCTCGCTGGTCAGGTCGGCGTCGGTGGTGATCACGCAGAGCATGGTGGCCAGGGCGGGGGCGAGCATGCCGGCGCCCTTGGCCATGCCGCCGACCATGTAGCCGTCGGCCCGCTTGAAGGAGATCTTGGACACGGTGTCGGTGGTGCGGATGGCGTCGGCCGCGGCCAGGCCGCCGTCGCGGGAGAGCTGGCCCGCGGCGGTCTGGACGCCGGTCAGCAGGGCCTCCATCGGCAGCCGCTCGCCGATCAGGCCGGTGGAGCAGACCGCGATCTCGCCGGCGCTGTCGCCGATGACCTCGGCGACCTTCTCGGCGGTGGCGTGGGCGTCCTGGAAGCCCTCGGGGCCGGTGCAGGCGTTGGCGCCGCCGGAGTTGAGCACCACCGCGCGCAGCCGCCCGCCCGCCAGGACCTGCTGCGACCAGAGCACGGGGGCGGCCTTGACGCGGTTGGCGGTGAAGACGCCCGCGGCGGCGCGGCCGGGCCCGTCGTTGACGACGAGGGCCAGGTCACGGGCGTCGCCCGACTTGATGCCGGCGGCGATGCCCGCGGCCCGGAAGCCCAGTGGGGCGGTGACACTCATGGAGCAACTCCTGTCAGGGGAAGGCCGAGCTCTTCCGGCAGGCCGAGGGCGAGGTTGACGCTCTGGACCGCGCCACCGGCCGTGCCCTTGGTGAGGTTGTCGATGGCGATGACGGCGACCACGCGGCCGGCGCGCTCGTCGAGCGTCACCTGGAGGGCGGCGGTGTTGGCGCCGTACGTCATGGAGGTGGCCGGCCAGACGCCCTCGGGCAGGAGCCGGACGAACGGCTCGGCCTTCAGCGCGACCTCGTAGGCGGTGCGCAGCGACTCGCGGGTGAGGCCGGGGGCGGCGGGGGCGGTGCAGGTGGCCAGGATGCCGCGGCTCATGGGGGCCAGGGTGGGGGTGAAGGAGACGCGTACGGGGGCGCCGGCGACGGCGGACAGCCCCTGCTCCATCTCGGGGGTGTGGCGGTGGACGCCGCCCACGCCGTACGCGCTGACCGAGCCCATGACCTCGCTGCCCAGCAGGTGGGGCTTGGCCGCCTTGCCCGCGCCGCTGGTGCCGCTGGCGGCCACCACGACGACGTCGGGACCGGCCAGGCCCGCGGCGAAGGCGGGCCACAGGGCCAGCAGCACCGAGGTCGGGTAGCAGCCGGGGACGGCGACGCGCCGGGCCGTCCGCAGCACGTCGCGCTGGCCGGGCAGCTCGGGCAGGCCGTAGGGCCAGGTGCCGGCGTGGTCGCCGCCGTAGAACTCCTGCCAGGCCGCGGGGTCGGCGAGCCGGTGGTCGGCGCCGCAGTCGACCACGATCGTGTCCTCGCCGAGCTCGGCGGCGACGGCGGCCGAGTGGCCGTGCGGCAGCGCGAGGAAGACCACGTCGTGCCCGGCGAGCACGCCCGGCGTGGTCTCCTCCAGGACGCGGTCGGCGAGCTGCGGCAGGTGCGGCTGGTGGGCGCCGAGCAGGCTGCCGGCGCTGGAGGCCGCGGTGAGCGCGCCGATCTCGAACTCGGGATGGCCGAGCAGGAGGCGGAGCAGCTCACCTCCGGCGTAGCCGCTGGCTCCCGCGATCGCTGCTCTCATCCGGCCCTCCTGCATAACTATGCACCCTATCTCATGACCTTGCTTGTGAAGATGATGCACTCAAGAGGATGATTATGCAAGCTGGGACGGGCCGCGCCGGTGACAGAGGCATGTCCCAGTCCTTTCCAGGCCAATCCCAAGTGGGGGGCGGGATGCTGCCGGGCATGAGCGACTTCCTGCCCGATCTCACCTTCGTCACCCCGTCGCGCGGGCCCGGTCCCGGGCCGTTCGGGCGCGCCGTCATCGTGCTGCTGTGGGTGGGGATCTGCGTGCTGCCGGCGGTGCTGTCGGTCCAGGACTTCCGGCTGGCCACCGGGCGGACCGGCACGCCGGGGACGCTGACCGTGCTCTCCTGCGCCGACCTGGGCAAGGGGCGTTACGACTGCAAGGGCCGCTTCACGCCCGACTCCGGCGGGCCGTCCGTCCCGGTGGACGCCTCGCCCGACTCCGCGGCGGGCGACGTGACGCGGGCGCAGCTGACGCCCGAGGGCGACCGGGCGGCGCCGGCCGGGACCAGGGGTGTGCTGGCCGCGATGGCCCTGCCCGCCGTGGGGCTGGGCGGCATCGGGTTCCTGCCCTACGTGCTGCTCTACTGGGCCGGGGCGGGGCGGCGGGCCAGGCGGGCGGCCGTGGCGGCGGGCGGCGTGGTCACCGCCGCCGGGGCGCTGCTGATGGTCGTGGGGGTGGTGGCGGCCTACTCGTGAGGCCGCCACCGGGGGCTCACCTGAGGAAGGCGGCGGCGACGCCCGCGTCCACCGGGACGTGCAGGCCCGTGGTGTGGGTCAGGTCGGAGCCGGCGAGCGCGTAGACCGCGGCGGCCACGTGCTCGGGCAGGACCTCGCGCTTGAGCAGGGTGCGCCGGGCGTAGAACTCGCCCAGGCGCTCCTCCTCCACGCCGTACACCGCCGCGCGGTTGGCGCCCCAGCCGGAGGCGAAGATGCCCGAGCCGCGCACCACGCCGTCGGGGTTCACGCCGTTGACGCGGACGCCGTGCTCGCCCAGTTCGGCGGCCAGCAGGCGGACCTGGTGGGCCTGGTCGGCCTTGGCCGCGCCGTAGGCGACGTTGTTCGGCCCGGCGAAGACGGCGTTCTTGGAGGAGATGTAGACGATGTCCCCGCCCATCGCCTGGTCGATCAGCACCCGGGCGCATTCGCGGGAGACCAGGAACGAGCCCCGCGCCATCACGTCGTGCTGCAGGTCCCAGTCGTCCAGGCTGGTCTCCAGCAGGGAGCGCGACAACGACAGGCCGGCGTTGTTCACCACCAGGTCCACGCCGCCGAAGGCGAGCACGGCGGCCCGTACGGCGGCCACCACCTGCTCCTCGAAGGTGACGTCCACCTCCACGGCCACCGCGACGTCGGACGCCCGGTACGCCCCGGCGCCGATCTCGGCGGCCACCTTCCCGGCGGCGGCCGGGTCGCGGTCGGCGAGCACCACGCACGCGCCCTCGGCGGCCAGCCGCCGCGCGGTCGCCGCGCCGATGCCCGAGCCCGCGCCGGTGACCAGCGCCACCCGCCCGGCCAGCGGCTTCGGCTTCGGCATCCGGCGCAGCTTGGCCTCCTCCAGCTCCCAGTACTCGATCCGGAACTTCTCCGACTCCGGGATGGGCGCGTAGGCGGAGACGGACTCGGCGCCGCGCATGACGTTGATCGCGTTGACGTAGAACTCGCCGGCCACGCGGGCGGTCTGCTTGTCCTTGCCGAAGGAGAACATGCCGACGCCGGGCACCAGCACGATCGCCGGGTCCGCGCCGCGCATCGGCGGCGAGTCCGGGGTGGCGTGGCGCTCGTAGTAGGCGGTGTAGTCGGCGCGGTAGGCGGCGTGCAGCTCGCGCAGCCGGGCGACCGCCTGGTCCAGGGGCGCGTCCGGCGGCAGGTCCAGGACCAGCGGGGCGACCTTGGTACGCAGGAAGTGGTCGGGGCAGGACGTGCCGAGCGCGGCCAGGCGCGGGTGCTCGGCGCGGGAGAGGAAGTCCAGCACCTCCGGGGTGCCGGTGTAGTGGCCGACCTGCCGCGCGTCGGACGAGGCCAGCCCGCGCACGACCGGGAACAGCGCGGCGGCCCGCGCGTGCCGTTCGCCCTCGGGCAGCGGCTCGTGCAGCACCGGCCCGAACGGGTCGGGGCGGCCGTTGGCGGCCAGGTACTGCTCGGCGGTGCGGATGATCTCCAGGGAGCGGGCCTCGCACTCCTGCGAGGTGGCGCCCCAGGCGGTGATGCCGTGGCCGCCGAGCACGCAGCCGATGGCCTCCGGGTTGGCCTCCTTGACGGCGGCGATGTCCAGGCCGAGCTGGAAGCCGGGCCGCCGCCACGGCACCCACACCACGCGGTCGCCGAAGATCCGCCGGGTCAGCTCCTCGCCGTCGCGGGCGGTGGCCAGGGCGATCCCGGCGTCGGGGTGCAGGTGGTCCACGTGCGCGGCCTCGACCAGGCCGTGCATGGCGGTGTCGATCGAGGGGGCGGCGCCGCCCCTGCCGTGCAGGCAGTAGTCGAAGGCGGCGACCATCTCGTCCTCGCGCTCGACGCCGGGGTGGACGGCGGCGAGCGCGCGCAGGCGGTCCAGGCGCAGGACGGCCAGGCCCGCCTCCTTGAGCGTGCCGAGGTCGCCGCCCGAGCCCTTGACCCAGAGCAGGTCGACGTCCTGGCCGGTGACCGGGTCGGGGGCGCGGCCCTTGGCGGAGGTGTTGCCGCCGGCGAAGTTGGTGTTGCGCGGGTCGGCGCCCAGGCGGTGGGAGCGGTCCAGCAGTTCGTTGATGACGTCCATGGTGGTCAGGCCCCCCAGCCGGCCTGCGTGCCGCCGACGCGCTCGGCAGCGATTTTCTCGAAATATCCGGACTTGGCGTATGCGGCCATCGGGTCGGGCGCGAGGCCCGCCTCCGCGCGCAGCTCGGCGAGCAGCGGCCGCACGTCGGTGTTGTAGGCGTCCATGAGCACGGCGTTCGCGCCCAGCACGTCTCCCCCGGCCTGGGCGGCGGCCAGCGCGTCCCGGTCGACGAGCAGCGCCTTGGCCGTGGCCTCCTGGACGTTCATGACCGAGCGGATCTGGCCGGGGATCTTGGGCTCGATGTTGTGGCACTGGTCGAGCATGAACGCCACGCCCGCCGCCAGCCCGCCGCCGCGCACGACCTCGTACATGATGCGGAAGAGCTGGAACGGGTCGGCCGCGCCCACCATGAGGTCGTCGTCGGCGTAGAAGCGGGAGTTGAAGTCGAAGCCGCCGAGCTTCCCCTCGCGCAGCAGGAACGCCACGATGAACTCGATGTTGACGCCCGGCGCGTGGTGGCCGGTGTCCACGACGACCTGCGCCTTGGGGCCGAGCCTCAGGCAGTGGGCGTAGGCGGTGCCCCAGTCGGGCACGTCGGTGGTGTAGAAGGCGGGCTCGAACAGCTTGTACTCCAGCAGGAAGCGCTGCCCCTCGCCGAGCCGGGCGTACACCGCGGACAGGGCCTCGGCCAGGCGGTCCTGGCGGGTGCGGATGTCGTCCTGGCCGGGGTAGTTGGTGCCGTCGGAGAACCAGAGCTTGAGGGTGGCCGAGCCGGTGGCGTCCATGATGTCCACGCACTCCAGCAGGTGCGCCAGCGCCTTGCGGCGGACCGCCGGGTCGGGGTTGGTGACGCTGCCGAGCATGTAGGCGTCGTCCTGGAAGACGTTGGAGTTGATCGCGCCGATGCCGACGCCGAGCTCGCGGGCGTGGGCGGCCAGGTGGCCGTAGTCGGCCACCTTGTCCCAGGGGATGTGCAGGGCGACCGTGGGCGCGACGCCGGTGTGGGCGTGCACCTGGGCGGCGTCGGCCAGTTTCTCGTACGGGTCGCGCGGCACGCCCCGCTGCGCGAACACCTTGAACCGGGTGCCGCTGTTGCCGTACGCCCACGACGGCGTCTCGATGTGCAGCGCGCGCAGGGCGGCCTTGAGGTCAGTGGTCATGACTCCCCGATCAGTCCAGGTGGAACACTTCGTCCAGCGGCCGCATGCCCTCGTCGGGCCGGCCGTCGAGGTCTTCGAAGAAGGGCGCCATCTCGGCCTGCCAGCGGGCGTTGACCTCGGTGGCGGCCATCGCCTTCCTGGCGGCCTCGAAGTCGGCGGTCTCCAGGTAGCCGACCAGCAGGCCGTCGTCGCGCAGGAAGAGCGAGTAGTTGTGCCAGCCGGCGCCGCGCAGCGCGTCGAGCATGTCCGGCCAGACGGCCCGGTGGCGTTCGCGGTACTCCGCCAGCCGCTCGGGACGGACCTTGAGCAGGAAGCAGACGCGTCGCACGGTCACCCCTCTTCAAAACGTTTTAATCTGTCGCGGAGGAAACTACGATCACACGGGGACGCTGTCAATGCGTCCGGCGCCGCCAGATCGGCAGGACTGGCCAACCTCGCCGTTGGTACGTTTTAATGTGGCGCCATGGCCATGGTCAGCATCAAGGACGTCGCCGCCCGCGCCGGCGTCTCCCCCGGGACGGTCTCCAACGTCCTGAACAGACCGGCGAAGGTCGCCCCGGCGACCCGCGAACGGGTGGAGGCCGCGATCCGCGAGCTCGGCTTCGTCCGGCACGGCTCGGCCTCGACCCTGCGCGCCGGCCACAGCAGGACGATCGGGCTGAGCGTCATCGACATCGGCAACCCGTTCTTCACCGAGGTCGCCGCCGGGGTCGAGGACGTCGCCAGCGAGCTGGGCTACGCGGTGATCCTCGGCAACTCGGCCGGCTCCCCGGGCAAGGAGGAGCGCAATCTGGGCGTGCTGGCCGAGCAGCGGGTGCGCGGCGTGCTGATCACCCCGTCCGGCGAGGACCCGGCCCGGCTGGACCGGCTGCGCGAGCGCGGCATCAGCGTCGTGCTCGTCGACCATCCGGCCCACCGGCCCGACCAGTGCGCGGTCGCGGTGGACGACGTCGCGGGCGGCCGGGCCGCGGTGGCGCACCTGCTGGCCAGGGGCGGGCACGGGGGTGCGGCCGGTGTCGCGTACGTGAGCGGGCCGCTGACCGTGCGCCAGTGCGCCGAGCGGCGGCGGGGGGCGGTGGAGGCGCTGGCGGCGGCCGGGCTCGACCCCGCCTCGCTGCGGGTGGTCGAGGTGGCCGCGATGACCGCCCGCGCGGGCGAGAAGGCCGCGGCCGACCTGATGGCGGACGGCCTGCCCGGGGCCGTGTTCTGCGCCAACGACCTGCTCGCGCTGGGCGTGCTGCGGGCCCTGCTGCGCGCCGGGGTGCGGGTGCCCGAGGACGTGGCGCTGATGGGCTACGACGACATCGAGTTCGCCGCGGCCTCGGCCGTGTCACTCAGCTCGATGCGGCAGCCGACGTACCAGCTCGGCCGCATCGCCACCGAGCTGCTGCTGGACGAGTGCGACAACCCGGACGAGCACGCCCACCAGCACATCATGTTCCAGCCCGAACTGGTCGCGAGGGAGTCCACCCAATGAGCAGATTCGCCGCCGTGGACCTGGGCGCCTCCAGCGGCCGGGTGCTGGTCGCCGACCTGTCGGACGGGCTCGCCACGTCCGTGGTCCACCGCTTCCCCAACGGCCCGGTCCGCCTGGCCGGCCGCCTCCACTGGGACGTCCTGGGCCTCTACCGCGAGATCCTCGCCGGTCTGCGCGCGGCCGGGCCGGTCACCTCGATCGGGGTCGACTCGTGGGCCGTCGACTACGGCCTGCTCGACGAGACCGGCGCGCTGCTCGGCAACCCGGTCCACTACCGCGACGACCGTACGCGGGGGGTGGCCGGGCAGGTGGCCGAGCTGATCGGGGCCGAGGCGCTGTACGCGGTGTCCGGGCTGCAGGTGCTCCCGTTCAACACCGTCTACCAGCTCCTGGCCGACCGGCTCGACGGGGCCGCGACGATGTTGCTCGTTCCCGACCTGATCGGCTACTGGCTGACCGGCGAGATCGGCGCGGAGGTGACCAACGCCTCGACCACCGGCCTGCTCGACGTGCGCACCCGGTCCTGGGCGGTGCCGCTGATCGACCGGTTGGGTCTGCCCGAGGGGATCTTCCCCCGGCTGCGGCAGCCGGGCGAGCCGATCGGCGGGGTGCGCCGCGACGTCGCGGCGGAGATCGGTTTCTCGGCGCCGGTGCGGGCGGTGGCCTCGCACGACACCGCCTCGGCCGTGGCCGCCGTGCCGGCCGCCGGGCCCGCGTTCGCCTACGTCTCGTGCGGCACCTGGTCGCTGGCCGGGGTGGAGTTGCCCGCCCCCGTGCTCAGTGAGGCGGGCCGGGCGGCCAACTTCACCAACGAGGCCGGGATCGACGGCACGGTCCGCTACCTGCGCAACGTCATGGGGCTGTGGCTGTTGCAGGAGTGCCTGCGGGCCTGGCCCGGCTCCTCGCTCGACGACCTGCTGGCGGCGGCGGCGCGCGAACGTCCCTTCGCCGCCGTGGTGGACCCCGACCTGCCGGTGTTCCTGCCGCCGGGCGACATGCCCGCGCGGATCGCCGCCGAGTGCCGCCGCACCGGGCAGCGGCCGCCCTCGACGCCCGCGGGCTTCGTGCGCTGCGTGCTGGAGAGCCTGGCGCTCGGGCACCGCAACGCGATCCGGCAGGCGATGGAGCTGTCGGGTCGCGAGGTGGAGGTCGTGCACCTGGTGGGCGGCGGGTCGCGCAACGAGCTGCTGTGCCGGTTCACCGCCGACGCCTGCGGGCTGCCGGTCGTGGCCGGGCCGGCCGAGGCGACCGCGCTCGGCAACGTCCTGGTGCAGGCGCGGGCGGCCGGGCTGGTCGCCGACCTGGCCGGGATGCGCGCGCTGGTGGCCGCCACGCACGAGTTGCGCCGGTACGAGCCCTCCGGCGACGCCGCCGCCTGGGCGGAGGCCGCCGCCCGCCTGGCCTGACGCCCAACTGTCCCCCAAGTACGCCTTTGACCTGGGACTTCGGGTTTCCTCCTGCCTGCGAGGGGGAGGACCGGGACCGGGGGGCACGGGCGCCGGGGGGAACGATGCCGAGCAAGGAGCGGGTGCTGCGGCTGCTGTCGCAGGGGCTGGACTACGCCGAGATCGCCAGGTTGCTGGGCGTGCCCGCGGGGCGCGCGTACCTGATCGCGACGGGCGTGCCGGCCGACGGGAGCGACGCGGTGGCGCGCCGGCGGGGACGGCCCGGCCTGCTGGCCGGGCGTACCCAGCACCTGGTCAACCCGCGCGAGGTAGGGCCGGTCGAGCGCGGCGACGTGCGCGCCTGGATGCGCGAGCGGGCCTGGAGCGACCGGCGCATGCGCCGGACGGGCGCGTGAGCGGCATGGGGTTCTCCTGGCCGCTGCTGCGGCAGCTCACCGGCAAGGACAAGCTCGGCCGGGCGGCCGCGGTGAAGTCGCCGCGCACGGGCGCGCACCCGGCCCGGACGGCCGCCGCCGACCGCGTGGTCAAGTCGGTGTGCCCGTACTGCGCGGTGGGCTGCGCCCAGAACGTCTACGTCCGTGATGAGAAGGTCGTGCACATCGAGGGCGACCCCGACTCCCCGATCAGCAGGGGCCGGCTGTGCCCGAAGGGCGCCTCCAGCCTCCAGCTCACCACCGGCGAGGACCGGCTGCGCAAGGTCCTGTACCGCCCGCCGTACGCCGCCGATTGGCAGGAGCTCGACCTGGAGAGCGCCATGGACATGGTGGCCGACCGGATCATCGCCACCCGCCGGGCGACCTGGGAGTGGGAGAACAACGGCCGCCGGGTGGCCCGCACGATGGGCATCGCCAGCCTGGGCGGCGCGACGCTGGACAACGAGGAGAACTACCTCATCAAGAAGCTGCTCACCGCGCTCGGCGTGGTGCAGATCGAGAACCAGGCGCGGGTGTGCCACAGCTCGACCGTGGTGGGTCTCGGCACGTCGTTCGGGCGCGGCGGGGCCACGACGTTCCTGCAGGACCTGCAGCACTCCGACTGCGTGCTGATCCAGGGGTCGAACTTCGCCGAGGCGCATCCGGTCGGGTTCCAGTGGGTGATGGAGGCCAAGGCCCGCGGCGCGGTGGTCATCCACGTGGACCCGCGGTTCACCCGGACCAGCGCGCTGGCCGACCTGCACGTGCCGATCAGGGCGGGCTCGGACGTGGCCTTCCTCGGCGCGATCGTCAACCACGTGCTGGAGAACGAGCTGTTCTTCCGCGACTACGTCCTGCACTACACCAACGCGGCGACCATCCTGCGCGAGGACTACCGCGACGCCGAGGACCTCGACGGCCTGTTCTCCGGCTTCGACGCCGAGCACCGCTGCTACGAGGACGACACCTGGCAGTACGAGGGCATGCACACCGTCGCCGCCTCCGGCGAGCGGGACGAGGACTACGACCGCCCGGCGGGCAGCATGCCGGCCGGGCGCGCCGAGGTGCAGGGCGGCACCGGCGTCCCGCTCGGCGGCGAGCCGCGGCGCGACGAGACGCTGCGGCACCCGCGCTGCGTGCTGCAGGTGCTGCGCCGCCACTTCGCCCGCTACACGCCCGAGATGGTCCAGCAGGTGTGCGGGGTGCCGCCGGAGCTGTTCGCCCAGGTGTGCCGCCACCTGACGGAGAACTCGGGGCCGGAGAGGACCGCCGAGTTCGTCTACGCGGTGGGCTGGACGCAGCACAGCGACGGCGCCCAGTTCATCCGCACGGCCAGCATCCTGCAGCTCCTGCTCGGCAACATCGGCCGCCCCGGCGGCGGCATCCAGGCGCTGCGCGGGCACGCCAGCATCCAGGGCTCCAGCGACATCCCGACGTTGTTCAACCTGCTGCCCGGCTACATCCCGATGCCGCACGCCCACGAGCACGAGAAGATGCGCGACTTCCTGCGCGCCGACGCCTCCTGCCGCGGCTTCTGGGCCAACATGCCCGCCTACCTGGTGAGCCTGCTCAAGGCGTGGTGGGGGCCGGCGGCCACGCGCGACAACGACTTCCGCTTCGACTACCTGCCGCGCCTGACCGGCTCGCACAGCACGTACGACACGGTGCTGGCGCAGCTCGACGGCACCTGCAAGGGCTACCTGCTGCTCGGCGAGAACCCGGCCGTGGGCTCGGCCAACGCCCGGATGCAACGCCTGGGCATGGCCGAGCTCGACTGGCTGGTGGTGCGCGACCTCAACCTGATCGAGAGCGCCACCTGGTGGAAGAACGGCCCCGAGATCGAGACGGGCGAGCTGGCCACGTCCGAGATCGGCACCGAGGTGTTCTTCTTCCCCGCCGCGGCCCACACCGAGAAGAGCGGCAGCTTCACCAACACCAACCGCTGGCTGCAGTGGCACCACCGGGCCGTCGAGCCGGACGGCGACGCGCGCAGCGACCTGTGGTTCATGTACCACCTCGGGCGGATCATCCGGCAGAAGCTGGCCGGCTCCGCCGACCCGATGGACCGGCCCCTGCTCGACCTCACCTGGGACTACCCCGTCGAGGGCGAGACGGCCGAGCCGGTCGCCGAGGCGGTGCTCGCCGAGATCAACGGCTGGGACGCCGAGGGCCGGCCGCTCGACGGCTACACCCAGCTCAAGGACGACGGCTCGACGGTGTGCGGCTGCTGGATCTACTGCGGCGTGTACGCCGGCGGCGTCAACCGGGCCGCCCGCCGCAGGCCGGCCGCCGAGCAGGACTGGGTGGCCGCCGAGTGGGCGTGGGCGTGGCCGGCCAACCGGCGGGTGCTCTACAACCGGGCCTCGGCCGCGCCGAACGGCCGTCCGTGGAGCGAGCGCAAGAAGCTCGTCTGGTGGGACGAGGGCGCCGGCCGCTGGACCGGTCTCGACGTGCCGGACTTCGAGGAGCGCAAACCGCCGTCCTACCGGCCCGAGCCGGGGGCGCAGGGCCCTGCGGCGTTGTCGGGCATCGACCCGTTCATCATGCAGGCCGACGGCAAGGGCTGGCTGTTCGCCCCCTCGGGCGTGGTGGACGGCCCGCTGCCCAGCCACTACGAGCCCCAGGACTCGCCGGTCGCCAACCCGCTCTACGGGCGGCAGCGCAACCCGGCCCGCAAGCTCTACCGGCACGAGGACAACCGTTACCAGCCGAGCGGGGCCGAGCCGGGCGCGTCGGTCTACCCGTACGTGGTGACCACGTACCGGCTGACCGAGCACTTCACGGCGGGGGGCATGAGCCGGCACACGCCGTACCTGGCCGAGCTGCAGCCGGAGATGTTCTGCGAGGTCTCGCCCGAGCTGGCCGCCGAGCGCGGGCTCGTGCACGGCGAGTGGGCCACGATCATCACCGCGCGCAGCGCCATCGAGGCCCGCGTGCTGGTCACCGACCGGATGGCGCCGCTGCACCTGGACGGCAAGGTCCTGCACCAGATCGGGCTACCCTTCCACTTCGGCCCCAACGGCCTGGCCACCGGCGACGCGGCCAACGAGCTGTCGGCCATCTCGCTCGACCCCAACTCCCACATCCAGGAGGTCAAGGCCCTGTCGGCGGACATCCGTCCGGGGCGCAGGCCGCGCGGCCCGGCCCTGCCGGAGCTGGTGCTGGCCTACCGGCGGCGGGCGGGCGTGACCGAGGACACCGGAACGGAGGTGTGAGCCGTGGCCTTCGACCTCGACCGGGCGCCGCTCGACGCCGGCTACGACGACCCGCCCAGGCGTATGGGCTTCTTCACCGACACCAGCGTCTGCATCGGGTGCAAGGCGTGCGAGGTGGCCTGCAAGGAGTGGAACGAGGTGCCGGAGGACGGCCTGCTGTTCACCGGCATGTCCTACGACAACTCCGTCGGGCTCGGCGCCGACACCTGGCGGCACGTGGCGTTCGTCGAGCAGCGCAAGCCGCTGGGCCACCAGGAGACCGGCGCCCGTGACCTGGACTTCCGCTGGCTGATGGCCTCCGACGTGTGCAAGCACTGCACGCACGCGGCCTGCCTCGACGTCTGCCCGACCGGCTCGCTGTTCCGCACCGAGTACGGGACGGTCGTCGTCCAGGAGGACGTCTGCAACGGGTGCGGCTACTGCGTGCCCGCCTGCCCGTTCGGGGTGATCGGCAGGCGCGCGGAGACCGGCACGGCCGCCAAGTGCACGATGTGCTACGACCGGCTGGAGGTCGGCCAGGAGCCGGCCTGCGCCAAGACGTGCCCGACGGACTCCATCCAGTTCGGCGAGCTGGACGAGCTGCGCGAGCGCGCCGACCGCCGGCTGGAGCAGGTGCGCGCGGCGGGCGTGTCCTCGGCCCGCCTGTACGGCCACGACCCGGCCGACGGCGTGGGCGGCACCGGCGCCTTCTTCCTGCTGCTGGACGAGCCCCAGGTGTACGGCCTGCCGCCGGACCCCGTGGTGACCACCGCGGACCTGCCGTCGATGTGGCGGCACGCCGGCGCGGCGGCCCTGGTCCTGCTGGCCGGGATGGCCGCCGCGGCGGCCTGGAGGAGGGGCAGATGAGCAACCAGACCGACGTGCGCCTGGACGACGCGCCCGGCCTGCGCACAGAGCGCGAGGCCACG
The DNA here is from genome assembly GCF_040630865.1 of Nonomuraea sp. NPDC005730. NCBI lineage: Bacteria > Bacillati > Actinomycetota > Actinomycetes > Streptosporangiales > Streptosporangiaceae > Nonomuraea > Nonomuraea sp. NPDC005730. The sequence goes on along the minus strand of NZ_JBEXYK010000053.1, from coordinate 51,512 downwards.
CCCGGCTCGGCGGGCCGCGGCAGCCGCTCCCTGCGGCCGCCCGAGCCGGAGGCTGATTCCTACTACGGCCTGCCGGTCCTGAACAGCACGCCCTGGAGCGACCACGACATCGCCGGCTACCTGTTCCTCGGCGGCCTGGCCGGCGCGTCCTCCACGCTGGCCGCCGCCGCCGAGCTGACCGGACGCCCGGCGCTGGCCCGCGCCGCCAAGGTCGCCGCCCTGGGCGCGGTCGGCGGCTCGCTGTACGCGCTGATCCACGACCTGGGCAAGCCGTCGCGCTTCCTGAACATGTTGCGGGTGTTCAAGGTGACCTCGCCGATGAGCGTCGGCACCTGGATCCTGACCGCGTACGGGCCGCAGGCCGGGCTGGCCGCGTTCACCGGGGTGACCGGGCTGTTCCCCCGGCTGGGCCGGGCGGCCACCGTGGGGGCCGGGCTGACCGGGCCGGCGCTGGCCACCTACACCGCCGCGCTGATCTGCGACACCGCCGTCCCGGCCTGGCACGACGGGTTCAGGGAGATGCCGTTCCTGTTCGCGGGCTCGGCCGCCGCGTCGGCGGGCGGGCTCGGCATGCTGGCGGCGCCGGTCGCGCAGGCGGCCCCGGCCCGGCGGGCGGCGGTGCTGGGGGCGGCCCTGGAGTGCGCGGCGGCCGTCCGCATGGAACGCCGGATGGGCCTGACCGCCGAGCCGCTGCGGCGCAGCCGCCTGCTCAGGGCGGGCCAGGCGCTGTCGGTCGCGGGCGCCCTGCTCGGTCAGGGCCTGGGCGGTCGCAGCCGGGTCGCGGCGGTGGCCGCGGGGGCGGCCCTGCTGGCCGGGTCGGTGTGCACCCGGTTCGGGATCTTCCACGCCGGGACGGCCTCGGCGTGCGACCCCCGGTACACCGTCGAGCCGCAACGCCGGCGGCTCGCCACGTCGAGAGCGGAGCGTGATCTGTCATGAGAAGAGTCGCCGAGTACCTGCCGTTCATGGGCATCGTGCTGGTCGTCTGCACGGCGTCCTGGATCGCGGGCAGGAGCAGGCCGGCCAGGCGGGCCTGACCCCGTCCGGGGATCGGTCGGTGGGGCTTACGCCGTCAGTGGCGGCGCGGGGCATACGATCGGCAGATGACCGAAAAGACCGAAACCGCGCCTGGATGGCTGGCACCCGAAGAGCTCGAGTCGGTGCGCGGCCAGTTGCCGATCCTCTACATCGACGCCGTGCCGGTACGGGTCGACGAGACCGGCGTGGTGACCCGCGTGGGCCTGCTGCTGCGGATCGCGGCGGACGGGACGGTCAGCCGGGCGCTGGTCTCGGGGCGGGTGCTGCACCACGAGCGCATCCGCGACGCGCTGCTGCGCCACCTGGAGAAGGACCTCGGGCCCGTCGCCCTTCCCCGCATCCCCGTCTCGCCGCAGCCCTTCACCGTCGCCGAGTACTTCCCGACGCCGGGCGTCACGCCGTACCACGACCCGCGCCAGCACGCGGTGTCGCTGGCCTACATCGTGCCCGTGGCCGGTGACTGCCGTCCCCGGCAGGACGCCCTGGACCTGGTCTGGTTCACCCCCGAGGAGGCTTCCTCGCCGGCCGTGCAGCAGGAGATGACCGGGGGCCAGGGGGTACTGCTCAGGCAGGCGCTGGCCCACGTGGGCCGGCTGGTCTAGCGCCACTCCGGTACGGCCCGGCGTCGGGAGTGACCGCCGCCGGGTCTTACGTGCCGGTCGGCACGTACACCAGTTCGAGGACTCCCGACGGGAAGACCGTGCTCTTCACCAGGCGCAGGTTCACCGCCTGGTCCAGCTCGGGGAACAGCGGCGCACCCTTGCCGGTGACGGCGGGCAGCACCCACAACCGGTACTCGTCGACCACGCCGAGCCTGATCAGCGAGTGCATGAACGCCGTGCCGCCGGCGGCGACGAGGGCCTTGCCGGGCTCGGCCTTGAGCCTGGCGATCTCCTCCGCCGTGTCACCGGCGGCGATCCGGGTCTCGGGCCAGTCGTCGGCCGACTTCAGGGTGCGGGAGAAGACGACCTTGGGGATCTCGTTCATCGCCCTGGCGGACGGGTGGTCGGAGCCCGGCCAGTATCCGGCCATGATCTCGTAGGTGTTGCGGCCCATGAGGAAGGCCCCGGCCTCCCACAGCCGGCTGACGAAGTACTCCTCCTGCTCCGGGTCGTCGATGCTCATCATGACGTCCCGGATCCCGTTGTCCCCGTCCGCGCTCTTGCCGTCGAGCGAGACGTAGAAACCCAAGATCAGCTTACGCATCCGATGCCTCCATGTGTTCCGTCCCGCGCCCGGAGGATCCCGGCACGGTGTGGCCAGGCCTCCCACACACACTCAGACCGCCGGTGCCCGCAGAACTCATCGCGCCGGGCGCCGGCTCCTGAAGACGACCCATCCCCGAGTGCTCGGTCCTGCACGGATCCTCAACGGGAACTCAACGTCGGCCGCCCTAACTTGCCCGTACGACATCCGGTACGACAAGGGAGGAAGACGTCATGAGGACGATCACCAAGCTCGGGACGGCGGCTGCGGCGGGGGCGTTCGCGCTCGCGCTGTCCGCCGGGACGCCCGCCACGGCGGCCACGGCGGCCACTTCGACCACTTCGACCACTTCGGCGGCGGGTGCCACCGTCTTCGCCGTCCCGGTCTCCGCGCAGGCCGTCACGGCCACGTGGACGCAGGCCGCCGGCCCGCGCCCCAGCGTCCGGTGGTTGTGCGGCAAGCCGGTCATCAAGAAGCTGGTCCCGGCGTGCTCGCACGGCAGGTGGGAGCCGGTCACCATCAAGAAGATGCGCTGCGTGCAGGGACACGCGCCCTACGTGGGCTGGACGGGGCCGTCCAAGCTCGCCTACTGGGCGATGAAGTGCTTCAGGACGAGCGAGTGGGAGAAGTGGTGACCACCTCCCCCGCCGCTTCCCCCCCGCCTCCCCGCCACCTCACCCGCCGCCTCGCCGGGCGAGGAGCCGTCACCCCATGCTCGGCTCCGTCTCCTCCACCGCCTGCGCTGCCCAGGTGGCGAGCTTGTGCCTGGTGGTCTGCGTGTGGGGGTGGTCGGCCCCCATGACGCGTTCGCGGATGGGGAGGAGGGCGGCGAGCTGGTCGCGGGCGGCGGTCGCGTCTCCGGCCTGCCCGGTCCAGTCGGCCAGCTGGTTTCGGGTGGCCAGCGTGGCGGGGTGTTCGGCGCCCAGGACACGCGCACGGACGGGGAGCAGGGCGGTGAGCTGGTCGCGCGCGGCGGCCGCGTCGCCGGCCTGCCCGGTGAAGCAGGCGACGTTGTGCCGGGTGGTCAGGGTGGCGCGATGTTCTGCGCCGAGGACGCGTTCCTGGATGGCGAGCAGGGCGGCGCACTGGTCGCGGGCGGCGGCCGTGTCCCCCGCCTGCCCCGTCCAACGGGCGAGCTGGTTCCGGGAGGCCAGCATCGCGGGATGTTCGGCGCCCAGGACACGCTCCTGGACAGGGAGCAGGGCGGTGAGCTGGTCGCGCGCGGCGGCCGCGTCCCCGGCCCGCCCGGTCCAGTAGGCGAGGTTGTGCCGGGTGGTCAGGGTGGCGGGATGTTCGGCGCCGAGGACGCGTTCCTGGATGGCGAGCAGGGCGGCGCACTGGTCTCGGGCGGCGGGCGCGTCTCCGGCCTGCCCCGTCCAGCGGGCGAGCTGATTTCGGCTGGTCAGGGTGTTGGGATGTTCGGCGCCCAGAACGCGTTCCTCGACGGGCAGTAGAGGGGTGAGCTGGTCGCGGGCGGCGGCGGCGTCCCCGGCCCGCCCGGTCCAACAGGCGAGGTTGTGCCGGGTGGCCAGGGTCTCGGGATGTTCGGCGCCCAGGACACGTTCGCGGACGGGGAGCAGGACGGCGTACTGGTCGCGGGCGGCGGCCGCGTCCCCGGCCTCCCCCGTCCAGCGGGCGAGGTTGTGCCGGGTGGCCAGGGTGCCCAGGTGTTCGACGCCGAGGACACGTTCTTCGATCGGAAGCAGAGCGGCGTACTGGTCTCGGGCGGCGGCCGCGTCTCCCGACCGTCCCGTCCAGTCGGCGAGATTGTGCCGGGTGGTCAGGACGTTGGCATGTTCGATGCCCTGGACACGTTCGCGGATGGGGAGCAGGACGGCGAGCTGGTCGCGGGCGGCGGCGGTGTCCCCTGCCTGCCCGGTCCAGTAGGCGAGGTTGTGCCGGGTGGTCAGCGTGCCCGGGTGTTCGGCGCCCAGGACGCGTTCCGCGACGGGGAGTAGAGCGGTGAGCTCGTCGCGGGCGGCGGCCGCATCCCCCGCCCGTCCCGTCCAGTCCGCGAGATTGTGCCGGGTGGTCAGGATGTCGGGGTGTTCGGCGCCCAGGACGCGTTCGCGGACAGGGAGCAGGGCGGCGAGCTGGTCACGGGCGGCGGCCGCATCCCCTGTCTGTCCCGTCCAGCGGGCGAGGTTGTGCCGGGTGGCCAGGGTGCCCAGGTGTTCGACGCCCAGGACACGTTCTTCGACGGCGAGCAGGGCGGTGAGCTCGTCGCGGGCGGCGGCCGCATCCCCGGCCTGCCCCGTCCAGTCGGCGAGGTTGTGCCGGGTGGCCAGGGTGTTGGGATGTTCGGCGCCCAGGACACGTTCTTCGACGGGGAGGAGGGCGGCGAGCTGGTCGCGGGCGGCGGCCGCATCCCCGGCCTGCCCCGTCCAGCGGGCGAGCTGGTTCCGGGTGGCCAGGGTCGCGGGATGTTCGGCGCCCAGGACACGTTCGCGGACCGGCAGCAGGACGGCCAGCTGGTCGCGAGCGGCGGCCGCGTCCCCCGCCTGCCCGGTGCAGATGGCGAGCTTGTGCTGAAAGACCATGGTCCGCGGGTGTTCGGCGCCCAGTGTCGCCACCGCGTGGGTGTGGCAGTCCTGCTCAAGCTGGACGGCAGCGGTGTAGTCACCGCTCGCGGCAAGATAGGTGGCCAGCCGGTGCAGGCCCGGGGAGTCCAGCGGCAGCATGCTCCGGGCGTGCGGCAGCAGTGCCTGACAGACGGGCCAGGCGCCGATCGTGCCCGGATCGTCGGGGAGCGCGGCCAGGACCAGGGCCCTGGCGGTGTCACGAACCTGAGCACGCCGGCCGGGCGTGAGCTGGTGCAAGGTGACGGCCTGGACCAGCCGGTGAACGCTGACCAGGTCCTCCGGCCGGCCGGGCACGAGCTCGACGGGGCTGGGCGTGAGGGTGACCAGGCTGTAGGACTCCAGCAGTGCCAGCGCCTCGCCGACCTGCAACGGGTCGGCCTCGGGCAGGCCGTCCAGGACGGAGCAGGGCAGGTTGTCGGGGGCGAAACAGGCCAGCAGGTTCAGCACGTCGATGGCCAGCGGGTTGATGGCGGCGATGCGGCTGTGGCTGAGCGTCAGCACCTTGGCCAGCACGCGTTCGGCGTCGCCGCCGGCCGTCGCGGCGGCGTACATCCGGGCGGGGACGGTCGTCAGCGTCTCCAGGTAGGTGGCCAGGGTCATGCGGGGGGTGCGGGCGATGTAGGCGCCGGCCTGGGTCAGGGCCAGCGGCAGGTCTCCCAGCTGTGCGGCCAGTTCCCCCAGCCGGCCGGTGTCGGTGGAGTCCGGCGCGCCGATCAGGTCGGCCAGCAGGGCGATCGCGGCCGGGCGGGGCAACAGCTCCAGCCGGAGCGGGGTGATGTTCAGGCGCTGCCAGCCGATGTCGCGTCGGGTGGTGATCAGCACGTGGCCATGGGCCAGGCGGGCCAGGTACGGCTCGACGTCGGCGACGTCTTCGACGTTGTCGAGGACGACCAGCCAGCCGGGGTGGGCGGCCAGCCAGCTCAGCGCCCAGGCGGCGGCCTCCTCCACGGTGGCCTGCTCGGCGGCCACCGAGTCGATGCCGCAGGTCAGCGCGCGGGCCAGGGCGGCCAGTCCGGCGCGGATCCGGTCGGGGCCGTCGGCGTCGATCCACCACACCAGGTCGTGGTCATGGCGATGGCGGTGGGCGTACTGCAGGGCCAGCTCGCTCTTGCCGACGCCGCCCAGGCCGAGCACGGCCTGACTGATCACGCCGGGTCCCGCGGCATCCTGCAACGTCCGGCGCAGGGCGGTCAGGGCGGCGTCCCGGCCGACGAAGGCCGCCACGGGAGGGCGCGGCAGGCCGGACAGCCCGGCCGGGACCCGCACGCCGCCGGCCGGGGGCAGCGACCGTCGCGGGTCCTGCTGGAAGATCTCGTTGATGGTCTGGTCGCCGACCGCCTGGTAGACCCGGCCCTGTTCACGGGCGGTGCCGTCCATCCGGACGTCCGGCAGCTCCTCGGGATCCGGCGGGGTGGTCATCGTTCGTCGACGCCCTGGTTGCCGGCCGACGTCTTCGACATGTCTCCAGGGTGCCCTCGAACCGGCGGAAGCGGAGCGGAAGTAGCGAAGGCGTTACCAGTCCTGCCAGACCGGCCGCCGCGCCACGATGGTGATCGCCCGCGCCGGATCGCGGCGAGGTGCCACGGTTCCCGGCCGAGCGGAGGACGAGCGCGGGGCGGTTGCCGCGCCCGTCCTGCTTGGACCGCGCACCGCGCCCCGGCGAGCACCTGCTCCAACCGTCTCAGGGGCGTTCGGCGCCCCTTCGTACCCAGTGGTAGAGCGGGTCGCCGGGGCAGTCGGTGTCGTAGCCGTCCCGGTGGCCCTTGACCTCGTCGCCGGCGTCGCCGTGCTCGCGCAGGTACTCGATGGCGTCGACGAGGGCGTTGAGCAGGTCGTCGTTCGGATCGGTGAACCCGGTGTTGCCGAGCAGGGCGAGCACGGCGTAGTGGCCGGAGTTGAGCCCCGGGCCGTTGGCGGCGGGCAGGACGTGCGGACCCCGGCCCATGAAGGTGCGCCGGTGCGGGCAGCACACCATGTTGTAGCCGAGGTCGATGTAGGTCTCGCCGCGCCCGCCGGACATGTGCATGCGCTGGATGTCCCTGACCAGGTCGACGCACTTGTCGTGGTTGTCGGCGTCCGGCAGGTCGGAGGGCACCTTCCCGCCGGTGTAGTGGATCTTGACGCCTCTGGTGGAGGCCAGCCGGGTGTAGCTGGTGGTGGGCTTCTTGGCGTGCCAGTCGGCACGGGTGATCAGCTGCATGTGGTGTCTCTCCTGGTAGACGATGCCTCGCCACCAGAATGTCAACTTAAAGTAGCCGTGTCATCACTTTTTGTCACTAGATTCACGTGCCACCAAAGAAAGACTTCCATGCTGGTCAGGCCGCCCCCGCACCGGTTCACCCCCGCTTGTGGACCGTACGGTCGTGGACGACCGCGTACGTGTTGCGCAGGGCCGCCATCGACTCGTCGTAACTGGCCGCGGCCACGCCGGTGAACAGGCAGTCGACGACCATGAGCTGGGCGATGCGGCTGCCGAGCGCGCCGGAGCGGAACTGGGTCTCGCGGGCGGCCGTCGTCAGCGTCACGTCGGCGGTGGCGGCCAGCGGCGAGTCGCGGAAGTTCGTGATCGCCACCGTGGCCGCGCCCGACCGGCGGGCGATGGCCAGGAACTCGACCGTGTCCACGGTCGCGCCGGTGTGCGAGACCGCGACGGCCACGCAGCCGGCGTCGAGCGTGGCCGCCGACGTCCAGGCCGAGTGGGCGTCGTGCCAGTTGATCGCGGTACGCCCGATGCGCGAGAGCTTCTGCTGCAGATCGAGGCCGACCAGCGCGCTCGCGCCCACGCCGAAGGTGTCGATCCGGCGCGCGGCCAGCAGCAGGGAGACCGCCCTGCCCAGGGCCTGCATGTCGAGGGAGCGGGCCGTGTCGGCGATGGACAGCGTCTCGTTGGTGGCGACCTTGGAGACGATGCCCTCCAGGCTGTCGTGGCGGTCGATGTCGCCCGACACCTCCGGCAGGCTCGACGTGGTCAGCTCCTCCCGGGCGGCGGCCCTGGTCAGGTCGATCCGGAAGTCCTTGAAGTGGGCGTATCCCATGCGCTGGTAGAAGCGCACGACCGAGGTCGTCGAGGTGGCGCAGCGGGCGGCCAGCTCGGCGATGGACAGGTTCGCGGCGGCGGCCGGGTCGCCGGTGAACGTCTCGGCGATGCGCCGCTCCGACGGCCGTAATGCGGGCATGGCCGCACGGATGCGGATCAGCAGGCTTCCGTCGTCCTCGACCATTCGTCATCCATCCCTGTTGAGGAAATTTAGTACACCAGTGGTAGGGTCTGCGTAATTTTATGACCTACTGCCCCTGAGGAGACCACATGCCCCGTGGCGCGCTCTCCGCGATCGGCGCCGCCGCAGTGCTGTCCATCGCCCTGACCTCCTGTTCATCGTCTTCCGGGCCCGCGACCAGCACCGGCGCCACGGGCAAGTCCGGCGGCGCCCTGGTCGTCGGCGTGACCTCCGACCCCGACACGCTCTTTCCCTGGAAGGCCACCCAGTTCACGGCCGTGAACGTGTTGCAGAACATCTACGGCACCCTCACCGAGTTCGACAAGGACCTGAACGTCGTGCCGGGCCTGGCCGAGTCGTGGCAGGCCGCCGAGGACGGCAAGAAGCTGACCCTCACCCTGCGCAAGGGCGTGACCTTCGGCGACGGCAGCGCGTTCGACTCCAAGGACGTCAAGGCGTCCCTGGACAAGATCATGGACGAGAAGACGGCGGCCGTGGCGCGGGCGTCGCTGGCATCGGTGAAGTCCGTCGAGGCCCCCGACGAGAGCACGGTGGTGCTGGAGCTGACCGGCCCCGACGCCGCGCTCCCGGCGAACCTGGCCACCGTCAACATGGCGATGCTCTCCTCCGACGACACCGAGGAGAAGCTCAACGCCACCCCCAACGGCACCGGCCCGTTCACGCTGGGCAAGCGCGTCCCGAGCCAGTCGCTGACGCTGGCCAGGAACGACAAGTACTGGGGCGCCGAGAAGCCCAAGGTGGGCAGCGTCGAGTTCCGGGTGATCCCGGACGAGTCGTCCATCGTCTCGGCCATGCAGTCGGGCAACGTGCAGCTCGCGGTCTTCAACGACCCGCTGGTCGCCCAGACCGCGCAGGGCGGCGGCACGATCACCGTCACCAAGACGCCGCAGCTCAGTTACCACGCCCTCCAGCTCAACGCGCAGCGCGGCGACCTCAAGGACGTCAACGTGCGCCTGGCGATCCAGTGCGCGATCGACCGCAAGCAGGTGCTCGACACCGCCGCGCTCGGCGAGGGCGAGGTGACCGGGCCGATCACCGCCCCGGCCTTCAAGTCCGACCCGGCCAAGCGTCCCTGCCCGAGCCGCGACCTGGCCAAGGCCGCCGAGTACCTCGGCAAGGCGGGCAAGTCCGGCGGTGTGACGGTCAAGGCCATCGTCTCCCAGGGCGAGTACGCCACCTCCGTGAACGAGGCCCAGAACCTCAAGGCGCAGCTCGCCGAGGCGAAGATCACCCTGGACCTGGAGGTGCTGGAGTCCGGCGCGTTCGTGGACCGCTGGGTGGCGGCCGACTTCGACGCCGCCGTCGCGCTCAACGGCGGACGCCCGGACCCCGACGGCTCCTACGGCCGCTACTTCACCAGCAAGGGCAACCTGAACAAGGTCGCCGGGTACAGCTCGCCGGAGCTGGACAAGCTGTTCGCCGAGGGCAAGGCCACGACCGACCCGGCCGCCCGCAAGGCGATCTACGAGAAGGTCTCGGCCGAGCTGGAGGCCAACGCGCCCTGGATCTGGCTGTTCACCAGCTACACCTACACCGGCACCACCTCGAACGTGTCCGGGTTCGTACCGATGGTCAGCGGGTCGCTGCAGTACCTGCGCACGACGTCCGTCGCCTGATGCGCCGGATCCTCGCCAACCGGGCCGTCCGGCGCGTGGCCTCGACGATCGGCACCCTGTTCGGGGTGGCCGTGTTCGTCTTCGTCATGCTCCGGGCGATCCCCGGCGACCAGATCACCGCGGGGCTCGGCACGGAGGCGGCCGCACTCACCCCGGCGCAGCGCGTGGCCCTGGAGCAGTACTACGGGCTGGACCAGTCGCCGGTCACGCAGTTCTTCTCCTGGCTGGGCAACATGCTCACCGGCAACTTCGGCTACTCGGCCCGCTCGCAGCAGGGCGTGCTGGAGATGACGCTGCACTCGCTGCCGGTGACGTTCGAGCTGGCGGTGTTCTCGATCGTGCTGGCGCTGCTGCTGGGCGTGCCGCTCGGCATGTTGTCGGCGTCCAGGACGAACTCGCCGCGGGACGCCTTCGGCCAGGTCGTGAGCCTGGCCGGGCTGTCGGTCCCGGCGTTCCTGCTGGCCACGACGCTGCTGTCGATCTTCGCGGCGTCGTTCGGCTTCAACCCCAACGGCCAGGGCTTCGCCACGCTCGCCGAGGACCCGCTGCTCAACCTGCGACAGATGTTCCTGCCCGCGATCGTGCTCGGCTTCGGCATCGCCGCGCCGATCCTGCGCACCACCCGTACGGCGGTGCTGGAGGTGCGCTCGGAGGACTTCGTGCGCACCGCCCGCGCCAAGGGCGTGCCGCCGCGCCGCCTGCAGGTCAGGCACGTGCTGGGCAACGCGCTGGTGCCGATCGTGACGATGACCGGGCTGCAGTTCGGCTACCTGCTCGGCGGCGCGGTCGTGGTCGAGCAGATCTTCTCCGTGCCCGGCGTGGGCCGGCAGGTGCTGCTCGGCATCCAGCAGAAGGAGTACGCGGTCGTGCAGAGCACGGTCCTGGTCATCGCGCTGGCGTTCGTGCTGGTCAACCTGCTGACCGACGGGCTGTACCGGATCATCGACCCGCGGGTGAGGGCGTCGTGACCGCGCTGCGCAGGAGCCCCGCCATGCTGGCGGGCACGATCGTGCTGCTGGTGCTGGCCGTGGTGGCGGCGCTGTCGTACGCCGGGCTGCTGCCCTACGACCCGATCGCCCAGAACCCGCCCGAGCGGTTCCTGTCGCCGTCCGGGACGCACCTGTTCGGCACCGACCAGTTCGGCCGGGACGTCTTCTCCCGGGTGGCGGCCGGGGTCGGCAACTCGGCGCTCATCGCGGTGGTCGCGGTGGCCTTCGCCACCGTGGTCGGCACGCTGGGCGGCCTGGTGTCCGGTTTCTACCGCGGCTTCGCCGACGGCGCCATCGGCGGCGTGACGAACGTGCTGTTCGCGTTCCCGCCGCTGCTGCTCGCGCTCTCGCTGGCCTCGGTGCTGGACCGCAACTGGTTCACGGTCGCCGTCGCCATCGCGATCGTGTACGTCCCCATCTTCATCCGTGTCACGCGCGGCCCCGTGCTCTCCCTCCGGGAGATCGAGTACGTCAAGGCCGCGGTCTCCACCGGCCAGAGCCGCTGGCAGATCATGCTCAGGCACGTGCTGCCCAACATCACCTCGATCATCGTCATCCAGGTGGCGCTGTCGTTGTCGTGGGCGGTGCTGACCGAGGCGTCGCTGAGCTTCCTCGGCCTGGGCACGCCGCCGCCCGCCCCCTCGCTGGGCTCGATGATCTTCGAGGCGCGCAGCCTGGTCTTCATCGCCCCCTGGACGCTGATCGCGCCGGGCGCGGTCGTCGTGCTGCTGGTGGTGGGCCTGAACCTGCTCGGCGACGGCCTGCGTGACACTCTCGACCCCAGAACCCGAGGCAAGCGGTGAACCTCTCAGAACTGACCACCGAATCGGCCGACCCGCGCTTCGCGGGCATCGACACCATGACCGTGGCCGAGCTCGCCGCGACCATGAACGCGGCCGACGCCACCGTCCCGGCCGCGGTCGCCGCGGCGCTGCCGCAGATCACCCGGGCCATCGAGGCCGCCGCCGAGCTGGTACGGGCCGGCGGCCGGCTGGTCTACGTGGGCGCGGGCACGCCGGGCCGGCTCGGCGTGCTGGACGCCTCCGAATGCCCGCCCACCTTCAGCACCCCGCCCGAGCAGGTCTTCGCCGTCATCGCCGGCGGCGAGCGGGCGATCGTGCACCCGTGCGAGGGCGCCGAGGACGACGCGGGGGCCGGCGCGGCGGCGATCGACGCGGCCGGCATCGGGCCGCTGGACACGGTGGTGGGCATCGCCTCCAGCGGGCGCACGCCGTACGTGCTGGGCGCGGTACGGCGGGCCCGCGAGCGCGGCGCGCTGACCGTCGGCCTGTCCTGCAACCCGGGCACCCCGCTCACCGGCGAGGCCGAGCACGCGATCGAGGTGCTGGTCGGGCCCGAGGTGGTCAGCGGCTCGACCCGGCTCAAGGCGGGCACGGCGCAGAAGCTCGTGCTCAACATGTTCTCGACCATCGTCATGGTCCGGCTCGGCAAGACGTACGGGAACCTGATGGTCGACGTCAAGGCCAGCAACGGCAAGCTCAGGGAACGGGCGATCAGGATCGTGCGCACGATCGCCGGTGTGGACCGCGAGGAGGCGGAACGCGTGCTCGACCAGCATGGTTTCAACGTCAAGCAGGCGGTGCTCGGCGCCCGGCTCGGGCTCGGGCCGCGGGAGGCCGCGGCGCTGCTGGACCGCAGCGAGGGACGGCTGCGCGTGGCGCTGGGAGAGCCGGCATGAAGATCCTCGGCATGATCTCCGGCACCTCGCACGACGGCATCGACGTGGCCCTGGTCGACTTCGCCCTGGACGGCGACGTGCTGACCGGCCGCGTGCTGCACACCGCGAGCACCCCGTACCCGGACGAACTGCGCGCCCGGCTGGTGGCCGCGCTGCCGCCCGCACCCGTCACGCTGGCCGAGGTGTGCGTGCTCGACACGCTCATCGGCCAGTGCTTCGCCGAGGCCGCCGCGGCCGCGGCCGAGCAGGCCGGTCCGGCCGACCTGATCGTCTCCCACGGCCAGACGGTCTTCCACTGGGTGGAGGGCGCGCACGCGCGCGGCACCCTGCAGATCGGCCAGCCCGCCTGGATCGCCGAGCGCACCGGCGCGCCCGTGCTGTCGGACGTGCGCATCCGCGACATCACCGCCGGCGGGCACGGCGCCCCGCTGGTCTCCGTGCTCGACGACCTGCTGCTCGGCGGCCTGCTGCCGGACGGGCACGCGGGCGGCGCGGCGGCGCTCAACCTGGGCGGCATCTCCAACATGACCGTCGTGCGCGACGGCGGCCTGAGCGCCTACGACATCGGCCCGGCCAACGCCCTCATCGACGCCGTGGTGGCCGGCCGCGGCCTGAACCCGCGTGGCTTCGACGAGGGCGGCCGGATCGCCGCCTCCGGCCGGGTGGACGAGCGCCTGCTCGACGTGCTGCTCGACGAGCCGTACTACCGGCTGGCCGCGCCGAAGAGCACCGGCAAGGAGCTGTTCCACCTGGCCTACGTCGAGGCGGCGATCGCCAGGGCGGGCCGCGAGCCGTCCGGCCCCGACCTGGTGGCGACGCTGACCGAGCTGACGGTCCGCACGGTGGCGGCCGACGTCGCCGCGGCGGGCGTGGGCGTGCTGGTCGTCTCCGGCGGCGGCTGCCGCAACCCGGTCATCATGGACGGCCTGCGCGCCGCCCTGCCGGGCGTGCGGGTGTCGCTGTCCGACGAGCTCGGCGCCCCGGCCGACGACAAGGAGGCCATCGCCTTCGCGCTCATCGGCTGGCTGACCGCCCACGGCCTGCCGGGCACCGTCCCCGGCGGCACGGGTGCCGAGGCCGCCCGGGTGCTCGGCACGCTGACGCCCGGCGCGCACCCGCTCGTCCTGCCCGCCCCGCTGCCCACGCCGCCGCGCTCGCTGGTGCTGCGCCGGTGACCCCGGCCCCCGCCGCGCCGCCCGGCCCCGGGCCGGCGAGTCCCGCGCCCGGCCCGCCCGCGGGCCTGGTCCGGGCGGCCCGCACGCCGTGGTTCGACCTGACCGAGTGCACCGGCCACCGCACCGTGCGCCGGACGGACGGCGGCGCACTGGCCGGCGAGGCCCCCATGACCCTCGGCACGTACCACGACCTGGCCTCGGTCACCAAGGTCGTCGCCACCACGACGGCCCTCGTCCGCCTGGTCTCCGACCGCCTGGTGGACCTGGACGAGCGGGCGGCCGCGTACCTGCCGGAGGGCTGCCCCGAACAGGTCACCGTGCGGGACCTGCTGCTGCACCGGGCCGGGCTGTGGGAGTGGTGGCCGCTGTACCTCGACCCGCGGATGCCCGCCCCGCGCTACCCGCCCGGCCGCGAACGGCACTACTCCGACCTGGGCTTCATCCTGCTCGGCCGGGTGGTCGAGACCGTCACCGGCACGTCGCTGGACCGGGCGGTGGCCGAGCTGGTCACCGGCCCGCTGGGGCTGGCCGACACCACGTACGCGCGGCCGGCGGGGCCCGAGGTGGCCATGAGCGCCCTGGACGACCGGGTCGAGATGCGCATGCTCGACACCTCCGAGCCGTACCCGGTGCCCTTCCGCGGCGCGGACTTCGCCGGCTGGCGGCACGAGCCCGTGCTCGGCCAGGTCGCCGACGGCAACGCCTACCATGCCTTCGGCGGCGTGGCGGGCCACGCCGGGCTGTTCTCCACCGTCCCGGACCTGCTGCGGTACGCCGCCGCGCTGTCCCGCTACGAGGAGCACGACCGGCTGTGGCGGCCCGAGGTCGCCCGCGAGTTCTTCACCCCCGGCCCCGACCCCGGCCAGGCGCTCGGCTTCCGCACCTACCGGCTCGAGTTGCGGGAGGAGACCGTCACCGTGCTCGGCCACCCGGGCTACGTCGGGTGCGCCGTCGGGTTCGTCCCCGGCCGGGACATCGCGATCGCGCTGGCCGGCAACCGCCTGCTGACGACGGCCGCGCCGACGCCCACCGACGCCCTCTGGACCGGCCTGCTGCAGGCCATCACCCACCGATCGAGGACCGCATGACCCCGCTCCTGGAGATCCGCGACCTCTCCGTCGCCTTCCGCACCCGCAAGCAGGACGTCACCGTCGTCAAGAACGTCTCGATGGAGATCCTGCCGGGACAGACCGTGGCCGTGGTCGGCGAGTCGGGCTCGGGCAAGTCCACCACGGCCGCCGCGGTCAACCGGCTGCTGCCCGCGGGCGGGCGCATCACGACCGGCCAGGTGCTGTTCGACGGCCGCGACCTGGCCGGGGTGAGCGAACGGGAGATGACCGCCGTCCGGGGCGCGGGCATCGGCCTGGTGCCCCAGGACCCGATGTCCAACCTCAACCCGCTCATGCGCATCGGCGACCAGATCGCCGAGGCCCTGGAGGTGCACGGCCTCGCCGCGGGCAGGGCGGCGCGCGGGCGCGTGACCGAGCTGCTGGAGATGGTCGGCATCCCCGAGCCGGAGCGGCGGGCCGGGCAGTACCCGCACGAGTTCTCCGGCGGCATGCGGCAGCGGGCGCTCATCGCCATGGGCCTGGCCTGCCGTCCCAAGCTGCTCATCGCCGACGAGCCGACCTCGGCCCTGGACGTGACCGTGCAGCGGCGCATCCTCGACCAGCTCGGCCAGCTCACCGCCGAGATGGGCACGGCCGTCTTCCTCATCACGCACGACCTGGCGCTGGCCGCCGAGCGGGCCGACGTGGTGGCCGTCATGTACCGGGGCGAGATCGTGGAGACCGGACCGGCCGCCGAGCTGCTGGCCGACCCGCGGCACGAGTACACCCGGCGGCTGCTGAAGGCCGTGCCGAGCCTGTCGTCGGTGCGGGTGGCCGAGCCCGGCCCCGAGGAGAGTGCCGATGACCTGGTCGTGGTGGAGGACCTGCGCAAGGTGTTCCCGCTGCGGGGCGGCGCCGGGGAGTTCACGGCGGTGGACGGGGTCTCCTTCACGATCCCGCGCGGCCGTACCGTCTCGGTCGTGGGCGAGTCGGGCTCGGGCAAGTCGACCACCGCCAACCTGCTGCTCGGCCTGGACGGCATCACCTCCGGCCGGATCCTGTTCGACGGCACCGACCTGACCTCGCTCGGCCGCCGGGAGCTGTTCGCCTTCCGCCGCCGGGTGCAGCCGGTCTTCCAGAACCCGTACGCCTCGCTCGACCCCCGCTACACGGTCGAGAAGTCGATCGCCGAGCCGCTGCGCGTGCACCGCGTGGGCACCCCGGCCGAGCGCGCGCGGACCGTCGCCGAGCTGCTGGAGAAGGTGTCGCTGCCGGCGTCGGTGGCCGAGCGGCTGCCGCACGAGCTGTCCGGCGGCCAGCGGCAGCGGGTGGCCATCGCGCGGGCGCTGGCGCTCTCCCCCGAGCTGGTCGTGCTCGACGAGGCCGTCTCCGCGCTGGACGTGCTGGTCCAGGCCCAGATCCTGGAGCTGCTCGCCGAGCTGCAGCGCGACCTCGGGCTCAGTTACCTGTTCATCAGCCACGACCTGGCCGTCGTCCGGATGATCTCGCACCGGGTGCACGTGATGCAGGCGGGCCGGATCGTGGAGAGCGGCACGGCGGCCGAGATCTTCGGTTCGCCGCGGGCCGACTACACCCGGGAGCTGCTCGCCGCCATCCCTGGACGGGCCGCCTGATGGTAGGTTGGAAATCCGGACCTACCTGACGGAGGGGCCTTGTCCCGCCCGAGAGAGTGCTCGATCGCCAACGCGCTGGCCGTCGTGGGCGAGCGGTGGAGCCTGCTGGCGATGCGCGAGATCATGCTCGGGGTGCGCCGCTTCGACCAGATCGCCCGCAACACCGGCGCCAGCCGCGACATCCTCACCGCCCGGCTGCGCAAGCTGGTCGAGGTGGGCCTGCTGGAGCGGGTGCCGTACGAGCGGCACCCGCCGCGCCACGAGTACGTCCTCACCGAGTCGGGCCAGGCCCTGCACACGGTCCTGCTCGCCCTCATGGACTGGGGCGACCGCCACGTCACCGAGGGCGAGCCGCCCACCGTGTGGCGGCACTCGTGCGGCGAGCCCCTGGAGCCGCTCACGGTGTGCGCGCACTGCCGGGAGCCGGTGCGCCCCCAGGAGCTGACCGTGATCCGGGTCGACCAGCCGCAGTAGCGGGAAGCGTCCGCCCAGCGGTCCGCCGGGGGGCGTGGTAGGGCCCGCCCTACCACGCAATGGCCCGCCGCCAGGATCGATCACTCCCCCGCCGGGCCCGTAGCGTCGTAGCCATGACAACCCTCCGGCACCGCGTCGCCACCGACACCCGCTACACCCTGCTCGGCCTCCCCGCGGCCGCCGCCTCCTTCACCCTCGCCGTCGCCGGAGTCTCGGCCGGTCTCGGCTCGGCGGTCGTGTTCGTCGGGCTGCCCGTCCTGGCCGCCACCGCCGCCATGGCCCGCCACTTCGCCGACCTGGAGCGCGCCGCGCTCCCCGGAGTGCTCGGCCACCCGATCGCCCGCCCCCGCTACGCGCAGGTCCCCGCGGGGGCGGGTTCCTTCCGCCGCATGATGAACCCGGTGGCCTCCGGCCAGGCGGCGATGGACCTGCTGCACGCGATCATCGCCTTCCCGGTCTCGCTGGCCGCCGCCGTCGTCAGCGCGGTGTGGTGGGCGGGCGCGGTGCTCGGCCTGACCTTCCCGATCTACGGCTGGGCGATCGCCGCGATCCCCGGCGTGGACGGCGGCCTGCCCGCCCTGCTCGGCCTCGGCACCGGGACCGTGCCGTTCGTGGCGTTCAACACGGCGGTGGGCCTGCTGTTCGCGCTCACGCTCGTCCCGGTGGTACGCACGGCGGCCCTGGTGAAGGCGAGCGTGTCCCAGGCCCTGCTGACCCGCGCCCACGTCCCGTCCATGGAGGCTGCGTCCCCGGTCTGGGTGACAGCCCGGTAGGGACGGGGCTACCCTCCCAAGTGCCGAAGTTTCCGATCTTGTGAGGGCAGGGAAGCCGTGCCGTCGTGGGCAGATCTGCCGATCGGCCAGGTGGTACGGCTCGACGCCGACCCCGACGCCGTGGCACTGGCCCTCGATCCCCTGCCGGACGACGCCCCGGCCGTCGTCACCTTCTTCGCCGCCGAGGAACGTTCCGTCGCCGACCTGGCCGCCTCCGTCCTGCGTGAGCTGGACAAGGCGGCCATCGCGCTGTTCCCGGCCTGGTTGCCGGGCGCCGAGGGCATCGAGGGCCCGTCCGGGGTGAACGTGGCCGCGGTCCAGGCGCTGGCCTTGCGCAGGGCCTCGGTGACCGGCCATTTCGGGCCGTTCCTCGCCGAGTTGGCCCGGCGGGCGCTGACGGGCGGACCCAGCGGGCTGGCGCCGGAGGTCCGGGCGGCGGGGCTGGTCAGGGTGCTGGCCGACAGCTTCGGCCGGGCCCGGCCGGCGGTCCTGGTGAGGGTGCCGGACGGGCTCGCCGCGGCGGCACGGGAAGTGCTGGTCGCCGGGTGCGAGTGGCTGGCGCACCGGGGCCGGGCCGGCGTCTGGCTGGCCGGCGCGCCCCTGCACGACGACCGCGTACGGACGATCGCCACCCCGCTCCCCACGAACCCGCTCCCGGCCGCTGCGGATAGCGCCCGGGAGGCCGTCCCGCTTCCCGCGACCGCCGACCGGGCGCCCGCCGTCGCGTATCCGCCGGTGGCGGGCCGGCCGCATCCGGGCAGCGCGAGCGAGCTGGCGCTGGAGGCCGCGCTGTCCGCGCGGGCGTGGGCCGGGGGCCGGGCCTGGAACCAGACGTACCGGCCGGGTCCGCTGGCCGTGCCGATCCGGGTGGACCTGCTCTGGGAGCGGGAGCGGTGCGTCGTGGAGATCGACGGTCCCGACCACCGCGCTCCGGCCAAGTTCGCCGCCGACCGGCAGCGGGACGTGCTCCTCCAACTCGATGGTTACGCCGTGCTGCGCTTTCCCGATGCTCAGGTGATGACTGACATGGACACCGTCGTCCGTCAGATCGGCCAGTTTCTGCGGAACCGCCGCAGAGCGGAAGGATGAGATATGCCAGACAAAGGGCTGACCCTGCCCGAGTTCACTGCCCTGCTGGTGCTGGCCGTCGAAGCCCGCGAGATCTCCAACAGCGAGCTCAAGGAGCACTACAGGCTGACCATCGACGGTCAGCGGCGGCTGAAGCTCAACGAGCTGAAGCTGGTCGAGAGCCGGCAGCCGAGGCGCGGACGCGCCTTCGTGCACGTGCTCACCGACTCCGGGTGGGCCAGGCTGGCCGAGGACCTGCGGGCCGGGGCGATCCCGCCGCAGACCGGCTCGTCGGGGGCCATCGCGCGAGCCCTGCTGGAATGGCTGCCCCGGTTCATGCGGCGCACCGACCAGCGGCTGTCGGAGATCTTCCAGCCCGAGCCGGACGTCCTGCCCGCCGGTCTGGAGTCGCGCATCCGTGCCGCGTACGCCGAGCTGGCCGCCGCCCCTGGTTCGTGGGTGAGCCTGACCCCGCTCCGGCGGCTGCTTCCCGCCGTGCCGAGGCAGGAGGTGGACGAGACGCTCGTCCAGATGGAACGCCTTCCGGACGTGAACCTGGTCCCGGAGTCGAACCAGAAGACGCTCACGCCCGAGGACCGGGAAGCGGCGGTGATCATAGGCGGGCAGGACAAGCATCTGCTGTGGATCGGCGAGCTGTGAGCGGCGGCGGCATCGCGGACCTGGCCGCGCTGACGTTCAACTACACCGAGGGCGCCGACGACGTGTGGCGCCGCTCCCCCTTCCACGTCGAGGGCCTGCACGGCGCGTCGACGAAGATCCTCCTCGACGGGCTGGCCGCGGCCGCCCACCGGCCCGAGAGCAGCCCCATCGGCGTGGTCGTGCAGGGCCAGCGCGGCACCGGCAAGACCCACCTGCTCGGCTGGCTGCGTGAACGCGCCCAGCGCGAGGGCGGCTACTTCATCCTGGTCGGCCTGCTGGACGCCAAGGGTTTCTGGGAGAGCATCGTGGTCTCCCTGCTGGACAGCCTCTCCCGGCCCCGCCACGACGGGCAGACGCAGCTCACCGTGCTCCTGGACCGCCTGGCCATCATGGCGGGCCTGTCCCGCATGGCCCGCCGCTCGGTCACCGGCAAGCGCGGCCTCACCAGGGACGAGCTGGACGCCTTCGTCACCGCGTTCCGCCGCGTCGGGGGCCAGGTCGGCCGCGACAGCCAGGACGCCGCGCGCGCCCTGGTCCTGCTGGCCGGCGACGATCCGGGGCTGCAGGACCTCGGGGAGTCGTACCTGTCGTCGGCGCCCGAGGGCGAGCCGGGCGAGCGGGCCCGCTGGGGCATCCGGCAGCTCGGGCGCACGCCGCAGGAGATCGTCAGGGACCTGTCGCGGCTGATGGCGCTCACCGGCCCCACCATCGTCGCGGTGGACCAGATCGACCCGCTCGTCGCCCAGTCACGGGTCACCACCTCCGGCGGCGCCGAGCACGACCCGGCCGAGCAGCTCATGATCGAGCGCATCGCGGGCGGGCTGATGGCGCTGCGCGAGGTCACCCGCCGGACCCTGACGGTCGTGACCTGCATCCCCGCCACGTGGGCGCTCATCGAGCGGGTGGCGGTCGACACCGTGCGCGACCGCTTCCGCCAGGCGGTCCCGCTCATGACCATCCCCGACGCGGCCACCGCCCGTGCCCTGGTCGCCACCCGCTTCGAGGTGCAGTACGGCGAGGCGGGCGTCAAGCCGCCGTACCCGACCTGGCCGGTCCGGCCGGAGGCGTTCGAGCAGGCGCCCGGGTTCACCCCTCGGGAGCTGCTCATCCGGATCGACCGGCACGTCCACGCCTGCGTCATGGACGGCGAGGTCAGGGAGCTGACCGGGTTCGCGGCGGAGGCGGCGCCGCGGCCGCAGCCGCCCGCGCGCCCTGCCGACCTCGACGCGCTCGACGCGCTCGACGCCCGCTTCGCCGAGCTGCTGGAGGCCGCGCAGGCTCCGGTGATCGACCAGGCCGGTGAGGACGCCGTGATGCCCGCGCTGCTGGCCGCCGGGCTGCATGCGTGGATCGCCGAGCAGGGTGAGGCCGGCCGGGCCTTCGGCGTGGACCCGCCGCCGAGCGCCAAGCCCCCGTTGCACGCCCGGCTGCGCCGTACGCTCGACGAGAGCAGGGAGGACGAGGTCCACTGGGCCTTCCGCGCGGTCAGCGCGACGCACGGGAACGCGGCGCTGAACCGCGTCCGCAAGGCGTGCGTGGCGGCCGGGCTGGACGCGGAGGTGCCCAAGCGGCGGTTGTTCCTGCTGCGCGACACCCCATGGTCGCAAGGGCCGGCGACGCGGGAGACGATCGCGGCCTTCGAGCGGGCCGGTGGCAGGACGCTGCGGATGAGCCGGCAGGACCTGCTGGTCCTCGCCGCGCTGCGGGCCCTGGTGGCGGAGAGCCCGCCGGACCTGGCCGCCTGGCTCGCCGCGCGGCGGCCGACGTCCAGGATCGGCTTCCTCACCGAGGCTCTGGCCGACGCGTGGAGCGTTCCCGCCGTGCCGGCCCCCGAGATCCCTGTGGCGGCGAGCGGCCAGGGCGGCGGCGACCAGGAGCGGTCCCTGACGATCGGGCGGCGGATCGCGGACGGCGAGCCGGTGCGGATCGCGCTGGAGGCGCTGCGCAAGCACACCGCGATCTTCGCCGGTTCCGGCTCGGGCAAGACCGTGCTGATCAGGCGGCTGGTCGAGGAGTGCGCGCTGCGCGGCGTCTCCTCGATCGTGCTGGACCCGAACAACGACCTGGCCAGGCTGGACGAGCCGTGGCCCGAGCCGCCGCGCACGTGGGCGGAGGGCGACGCCCGCCGCGCCGAGGAGTACCTGGCGGCCACCGACGTGACCGTCTGGACGCCGGGACGGACGGGCGGACGCCCGCTGAGCTTCCAGCCGCTGCCCGACCTGGCGAGCCTGGCCGGCGACCCCGACGAGTTCGCCGAGGCGGTCGAGGCCGCGGTCGCGTTCATCGTGCCGCGGGTCAGGCTGGACGCCAACACCGACAAGGCACTGCGCGGGCAGGCCGTGCTCAGGCGGGCCCTGGCCGCCTACGGAGGCGGCGGCGCGACCAGCCTGAGAGGGTTCGCGGCGTACCTGGCCGACCTGCCGGACGGGGTGAGCGAGCTGGCCAGCGCCCGGCGCATCGCGGCCGACCTGTCCCAGTCGCTGACCGCGGCGATGGACAACGACCCGCTGTTCGGCGGGGCCGGCGAGCCGGTCGATCCCGGGCTGCTGGTGACGCCGCCGCCGGGCAGGCGGGCCCGCGTCTCGGTGATCAGCCTGGCCGGGCTGCCGGGCCTGGAGCAGCGGCAGAGCTTCGTCAGCCGGCTGCAGATGGAGCTGTTCGTCTGGTTCAAGCGGCACCCCGCCCAGGACCGTCCGCTGGGCGCGCTGTTCGTCATGGACGAGGCGCAGACGTTCGCCCCCGCGGCGGGCGGCGCGTCGGTCTCCACCCGCAGCACGGTGCTGCTCGCCTCCCAGGCCCGCAAGTACGGCCTGGGCCTGGTCTTCGCCACGCAGGCGCCCAAGGGGCTGCACAACCAGATCCCCGGCAACTGCGCCACGCAGTTCTTCGGCCTGCTGAACGCCCCGATCCAGATCAGCGCGGCCAGGGAGATGGCCCAGTTCAAGGGCGGCGGCGACGTGCCGGACATCTCCCGGCTGGGCGCGGGCGAGTTCTACGTGGCGGGCGAGGGCGGCGGGTTCGCCAAGGCGCGCGTGCCCATGTGCCTGACGCACCACCCGAAGGCGCCGCTCACCACGGAGGAGGTCGTCGCCAGGAGCCGCGGGGGCGCCTGATCGCCACGGTCCCGGCCGCCGGAGGGGGCGGCCGGGACCGGGCGACCCGCGTCGGCCGTCTCAGGAGGACGGGCGGCCCGAGGTGAGCAGGCGGCGGGCCAGGACGGCCAGGTAGAGCGCCCACCCGGCGGCGACGACGGCCAGGGCGGCGACCGGCTGCCAGCCCGGCAGCTCCTCGACGGCCCGGCGGCACACGGCGACCGTCACCGGGATCGTGTAGAGCGCGAAGAAGGCCAGCCCGAGCACCCGCCCCACCACCAGGAACCAGGCGTACACCCGGACGCCGCGCGGCGCCGTACCGGTCCGCCGCGCCCGCAGGTACGCCTGCGCGTCGGCCATGAGGTTCTTGTTGCCGCCGGCGTTGGCGATGGCGTAATAGACGTCGGTACGCATGAAGAACAGGAACTGCCAGGCGATCTGCGACAGACAGATGACCACGACCAGCCGCACCACGGGCACGTCGGCGGCGTACAGGACGCAGGTCCCGGCGCAGGCGAGGAACCAGTCCACCCGCATGCCGGCCAGGTGGGCGCGGTAGCGGGCGCGCCTGGGCACGCCCCAGACGCCGGTGATCCTGGTCTGCACGACGAGGAACTGCAGGCGGGTGCCGAGCGACAGCTCGGCCCGCACGCCGAGCGACCGGGCCGCGGCGATGTGGCCGAGCTCGTGGACCAGCACCAGCAGCCACGAGCCCGCGGCGAAGGCGACGGTGAAGGTGAGGCTGTCCGACCAGACCAGCGAGGAGAACGACGGCAGCACGCCGGGCCTGGCGACCGCCGCGGCCAGGGCGCACACGGTCAGCGCGGCCAGCACGGCGTGCGCCGGGCGGGAGAACAGCCAGGCCACGTGGCCGGGCCTGATCCGGTCCCACAGGTTGGGTGGGCGCCGGGGCCGGCCGAGCAGCCCGGCCGCGCCGAGCCCGGTCACGAACTCGGCGACGTCCACGTCCAGGCCGCGTTCGGCCA
Source organism: Nonomuraea sp. NPDC005730 (assembly GCF_040630865.1). Lineage (NCBI taxonomy): Bacteria > Bacillati > Actinomycetota > Actinomycetes > Streptosporangiales > Streptosporangiaceae > Nonomuraea > Nonomuraea sp. NPDC005730. The sequence goes on along the minus strand of NZ_JBEXYK010000053.1, from coordinate 28,232 downwards.
GCACCAGGGCGCGGGCCTCGGCGGCCGTCCTGGTGCCGTCGAGCGCCTCGACCACGGCCGCCGCCACGCCGGGCACGTTGACGAACGTCTCGCCGTTGCCGATCACGTAGTCGTCCGGGCCGTCGGCCACCACGCTGAGGAACGACAGATCGGTCCGCGGCTCGGTCTTCACCCGCACACCTCGCAGCCGTCGCGGCGGTCGAAGTCGTAGGCCGTGGTGGTCAGCGTGAGCAGGTCGAGCCAGAGACCGCGGCCCTCGACGGCGGGAGCGCCGGTGCCGGTCAGGAAGCGGATCACCTCGGCGGCGAGCATGCCCGACACGATCCCGCACAACGGGCCGAACGACGGGATGGCCCGTCCGGGGTTGTCGTTGGCCGGCAGGACGGTGGAGCCGTACCGCGCGGCCAGGGCGGCCTCCTGGCAGGCCAGGCAGCCGGTCTTGCCGGGCACGACCAGCGGGCCGAGCAGGCCGACGTGCTGGTTGAAGCCGCCGGTGACGAACGGCGTGCCGGCCCGTACGCAGGCCTCGTTGACCCAGCGGCGGATGTGCGGCTGCGGGGTGTCGACGGTGTTGACCACGAGGTCGGCGTCGGTGACGACGTCGGAGGGGCCGGTGATGCGCCGCTCGACGCGGGTGACGCGGACGTCCGGGCAGTGCTCGCGCAGCCTGCGGGCGGCCGCGGCCGTCTTGGGTTCGCCGAGATCGCGGACGGTGTAGAGGTGCTGGCGGTGCAGGTTGCCGATCTCGACGCGGTCGTCGTCGAGCAGGGTCAGGCGGCCGACACCGGAGGTGGCGAGGTGCAGGGCGACCTGGCCGCCGATCGCGCCGGCGCCGAGCACCGCCACGTGCCTGCCGGCGAGGTCGCCGAGCGCGGCCACGGCCCGGTCGGCCGGCTGGAACATGGCCATGAACAGCGCGAACCTGGACAGCCGGGCGTCGGCGGCGAGCGTGGCGAGCTCGGCGTCGGTGACCAGGAAGCGGGCCGCGCGCAGCTGTTCGACGGCCGAGTCGATCTCGGCGGGGGTGAGGTCGTCGAGCAGGTCGTACAGGTCGGACTGCTCGACGGGGGTCTCGGCGCACAGGCGCAGCAGGCGGCGCAGGGGTGGCGGCGCCGGGTCGAGGATCTGGCCGGTCGGGGGGAAGTCGCCGAGCCGTACGCGCCCGCGGGCGTCGTCGATGAACAGGGGGAAGACCGGATTCACCTGAATCCTGGGCATGAAGGCGGCTCCCGGGCGAGTGAGGGCCTCCCGCGGGGTCGGGCCGCGTCGCGGGAGGCCCGAAGAGGTCAGCAGCTGTTGCTGTTTCCGGTGGTCTCGACTTCTTCGACCTTCTTGATCTCGATCGTCATGAGCGATCCTTCCGTCGATCTTGATGGGCCGATGAGATCATAAAGTAAAGATCGCCCCTTTTGATAGACCCAAGTACGAAATATCCGCGAAATCGTCTTATATCCGTGCAATAAAGTCGCGGGATCGTTTCCACATAAGCGCCGCCGACTCTTCCGAGTATCCGGGAAGATCGGGATCGGCGAACAAGTGCACATTTCCCGGATAAATGAAGCACTCGAATAACGGCCCCAGCTCCGTACGCAGACTGCGGACGTCGCCGGCGTCCACCCACGGGTCGCCCTCCGCGTAGTGGAGCTGCACCGGCACCGAGACCGGCCACCCCTCCGCGCCCACCTCGGCCACGGCCGCGCAGCCGTGGTAGAGCAGCAGCCCCTGGGCCAGGGGGTGCGTGGCGGCCAGGAGCTGGGCCCCGAACCCGCCCAGCGAGAACCCGGCGAACACGACCGGCCCGCGCGCCCGCGCGGCGATCTCCCGCCAGCGGCGCGCGAGCTCGTCGAAGCCGATCGCGTCCCGTTTGCGCAGCCCGGATTCGAGGTCGTCGAAGACCTCGCCGTCGTAGTAGTCGGGCGTGCGCACGACATGCCCGCCCGCGCGAAGCGCCTCCGCGGCCCCCATTACCCCCGGTCGCAGGCCCTGTGCGGAGTGCAACAGGATGATCTCTGCCATGTGCACTGTGTACCATCGCGCGCAGGCCCCACCAAGGGCCCCGTTCGGGCACCCTCCCGTGGCCCGCCACGCCGGCGTGCGGGGCCCCGGGCGGTGGCCATGTCCGCCCGGGGATCGCGCGGGTCAGGAGCAGGTGTAGGCGGACGGCGTCGCGGTGTCGCCGCCCGGCCTGCTGACCTGGAACCCGAAACTGGTGCTCGCGCCGGGCGCGAGCGTGCCGTTGTACCCGGCGTTCCTGGCGGTGACGTTCTGCCCGCTGACGGTGACGGCGGCGTTCCAGGAGCCGGTCAGGCTGTGCCCGGCGGGCAGGGTGAAGGTGACCGTCCAGCCGTTGGTCGCGGACGTGCGGGTGTTGGTGACGGTCACGGGCTGGATGACGTACCCGCCGCTCCACTGGGTCTGCACGGTGCCGGCGGCGGTGCAGCCGCCGGTTCCGCCTCCGGTGAGGGTGGTGAAGGTGACCGCCGGGGAGTCGCCGGACAGGTTGCCCGCGCCGTCGCGCGCCCGCACGTAGACCTGGTACTGGGTGCCCGCGGTCAGGCCGGTCAGGTTGATGCTGTTGCCGGTGGACCGGCCGAGCTGGGTGTCGGTGCCGCCCTGCTCGCGGTAGACGTCGTAGCCGGCCAGGCCGCTGCCGCCGGTGTCGGTGGAGGCGGCCCAGGTGAGGGTGGCCGAGCTCGCGGTGACGTTGCCCGCCGTGGGGGTGCCCGGCGTGCTGGGCGGGGTGGTGTCGGTGCCGGTGCCGCCGGCCAGCGCGTCGTGCACGGCGGTGTACGACGGTTTCTGCTGGTAGCTCTCGTTGTAGATCAGCGCGGCGCCCTGGCCGGGGAAGGTGTCGGGCACCCAGGAGTACTTGTCGGTGAAGCCCCAGATCGTCACGCCCTGGCAGGCGGTCACCGCGAGGCAGGCGTTGACGACGTTGCGGTAGTAGGTGGCCTGGGTGGCGTCCTTGGTGGCGTCCCTGGGGGTCTGCATGCGCACGTCCAGCTCGGTGATCCGGACCTGGACGCCGAGGGCGGCGAAGCGCTGCAGGTTCTGCTGGAAGTCGCCGGGGAAGCCGTACTGGATGGCCAGGTGGGACTGGAAGCCGACGCAGTCGATCGGCACGCCCTGCTGGCGCAGCGAGGAGACCAGGTTGTAGATCGCCGTGCTCTTGGCGTTGATCCCCTCGGTGTTGTAGTCGTTGATGCACAGCTCGGCGTCGGGGTCGGCGGCGCGGGCGGCGCGGAAGGCGTCGGCGATGTAGCCCGAGCCGAGCGTGTTGTACCAGAACGACGTGCGCAGGTTGCCGCTGTCGTCGAAGACCTCGTTGACCACGTCCCAGGAGACCACGGCCGGGTCGTCGGCGAAGTGGCCGACGACGTTGGCGATGTGGTTCTGCATGGCCGCGCGCATCGCGGTCGCGCTCAGGCCCTGCACCCAGCCCGGCGTCTGGCTGTGCCACACGAGGGTGTGGCCGTGCACCTGCTGGTCGTTCTGGGCGGCGAAGGCGACGATCGCGTCGGCGCCGGAGTAGTTGAACTGGCCCTGGCCGGGCTCGATGGCGTCCCACTTCATCGCGTTCTCGGGGGTGACCTGGCTGAACTCGGTCGCCGCGATGGTGCGGTAGGAGGTCTCGCCGGCCAGCGGGCCGGTGGCGAGCGCCGTGCCGATGAACTTGCCCTTGGCGGACGCGTGCGTGCGCAGGGGCGCCGAGGCGTCGGCCGCGGTGGCCGGGAGGAGGACTGCTGCGAGAATCCCCAGCAGGGCGAGGACTCTGACGGACAGGGACGAGAGCACGGGCATCTACCTCCGGAGGCAGGCACTCGATTCCGAAACCTTTCGATCCTCGGCGGATCGCATCGCAGACGGTATTGACATGCGGCAGAACGGTCAATGCCGATCGCGTACCGCCGCCAAACGAGCAGTTGGCGGGCAAAAAATATCGGCCTTCTCATGAAAGTTTCACGAACGCTCGCGCCAGGGGTTTTCGCTGCTCTAGCGCGACGTACCTACCGGTCGGTACTGTGAAAGTCCGGAAGAATCGTCTGATGCGGGAGTTCTGCGCATGTCCCTTTCGCACGCCCAGGTCCAAGCCCAGCTCACCGGCCCCGGCCAGCTTTTCGAGACCGAGGAGATCGGCAACACCGGGGTACGCACGTGGAAGCACGCGCCGGCACACTTCCGCGCCCTGCTGGAGACCAGCAGGTTCCACGGCGAGCAGGTCTTCCTGGCCTACGAGGACGAGCACATCACCTTCGAGGAGCACTTCCGCCGCGCCGCCACCCTGGCCGCCCGCCTGGTCGAGGAGTACGGCGTGACCAAGGGCGACCGCGTCGCCATCGCCATGCGCAACTACCCGGAATGGGTGGTCTCGTTCTCGGCCACGCTGGCCGCCGGGGCCATCGCCGTACCGCTGAACGCCTGGTGGACGGAGGCCGAGCTGGCCTACGGCGTGCGCGACTCGGGGGCCAAGGTGCTGATCGCCGACGGCGAGCGGGCGGTCAGGCTGGCCTCCACGGGCGTGCCGATGATCGTGACCAGGGGCGAGGTGCCCGAGGGCGCGCGTTCGTTCGGCGACGTGCTGGGCGAGGTCACCGCCGACGTGAAGTTGCCCGACGTGGAGCTGTCCCCCGAGGACCCGGCGACGATCTTCTACACCTCCGGCACCACCGGCCGGCCCAAGGGCGCGCTGGGCAGCCACCGCAACCTCGGCCAGTCCCCCATGACGGTGGCCTACGGCCTCGTCCGCTCGGTCACCATGGCCGGCAAGGACGTGGGCGCGGCGGCGAGCGTGCGCCGGGTGACGCTGCTGACCGTGCCGCTGTTCCACGTCACCGGCTGCTTCTCCGGCATGACCACCTCGATGTTCACCGGCGGCGGCGTGGTGCTCATGTACAAGTGGGACCCCGAGCAGGCGCTGCGGCTGATCGAGCGGGAACGCGTCACCACGATGATCGGCGTGCCGACCAACGCCTGGCAGCTCATGTCGCACCCCGACTTCGGCAAGTACGACCTGTCGTCCCTGACCACCCTCGGCTACGGCGGCGCCCCCGCCCCGCCCAAGCTGCTGGAGCGCATCACCACGAACCTGCCCGACCGCGCCCCCTCCAACGGCTACGGCATGACCGAGACGACCGCCCTGGCCATCGGCAACGGCGGCGCCGAGTACCACGCCAGGCCCGACAGCATCGGCATGCCCTCGGCCGTGGTGGACGTGCGCGTGGTGGACCCCATGGGCGCCGAGCTGCCCGCCGGCGAGGTGGGCGAGCTGTGCGTGCGCGGCCCGAACGTGATCATGGGCTACTGGAACCAGCCCGAGGCCACGGCGCAGACGTTCGTGGACGGCTGGCTGCACACCGGCGACCTGGCCAGGATCGACGACGAGGGCTATGTCTACATCGTGGACCGCGCCAAGGACATGGTGATCAGGGGCGGCGAGAACGTCTACTGCGCCGAGGTCGAGGCCGCCCTGTTCGAGCACCCGGCGGTGGACGACGTGGCGGTGATCGGCGTCCCGCACGACGAACTGGGCGAGGAGGTCGGCGCGGTGATCCGGCCGGCGCCGGGCCGGTCGGTCACGGCCGAGGAGCTGCGCTCGTTCCTGACGGACCGGATCGCCAAGTTCAAGATCCCGGCGCACGTGTGGTTCCGCGAGGGCGAGCTGCCCCGCAACCCCGGCGGCAAGATCCTCAAGACCCATCTGCGCCGCGAGGTCCTCGGCTCCTGACCGTTCCCCGCCGGGACGCCGCACTCCCGAACCCGCTTCCGGGACGCCGCTCCCGGGAGGTCGCACACCCCTGAAACCCCGTCCGGGGCGCCTCCGCAAGGGGGCGCCCCGTTCTTTCTGCCCGAAGAATCCGCAGCTCGACGGCCGGTTCGCGGACTTCATTACCTGACGCGTAATCGCGGCCCCTACGCCCCGGCTGACATCGTTCAAGTGTCGCAACCAGCACTTGAAGGAGCCGAGATGACCGCCCTCACCGTCACCACCGACCGGACCAGGTTCCTGCGCCTCGCGCTCATCGCGGACGCCGTCGTCACCGGCGGCAACGGGCTGGTCTACCTGGCCCTGGCCGGCCCCGCGAGCGACCTGCTCGGCCCGGGCGCGGGCCTGCTGCGCGAGATCGGGATCTTCCTCCTCGTGTACGGCGCCGCCGTCGGCCTGCTGGCCTCCCGCCCCACGATCAACCCGGCCGCCGTCAAGGCCGTCATCGGCCTGAACGTCGTCTGGACCCTCGGCAGCGTGGCCGCCGTCGTGACCGGCGCGCTCGAGTTCAGCACGCTCGGCGCCGTCTGGGCCATCGCCCAGGCCCTGGTCGTGGGGCTGTTCGCCGAGCTGCAGATCACCGGCCTGCGCAAAGCCCGCCGCTGACACCTCTCCTGAGAACCGTTGAGAGAACTCCTGGAAGAAAGTGAGATCATCATGACCGCCGAACTCGTCGAGCACTACATCGCCGCCTGGAACGAGACCGATGCCGACGCCCGCGCCAAGGCCGTCGCCGAGCTGTGGACCGAGGACGCGACCTACACCGACCCGATGGCCGACGTGGCCGGGCACGCCGGGATCGCCGCCGTGATCGAGGGCGCGCAGGGCATGTTCCCCGGCCTGGTGTTCACGCCGGGCGAGGTGTTCGACGCCCACCACCACATCGCCCGCTTCACCTGGCACCTCGGCCCGGCCGGCGAGGAGCCCCTGGCCGTCGGCTTCGACGTGGTCGAGCTGGCCGAGGACGGCCGGATCCGCAAGGTCCTCGGTTTCCTCGACAAGGTGCCCGCAGCCTGACGCCCCTCCCGCGAAGGCCCCCGGTTCCCCCCGGGGGCCTTCGCCGTTCCAAAATGATTTGCCCTCATCGCGGACGTGGTCCGACAATCAGACTTCGTGCCCGCACCATTCATGCGCCTGCTCCGTCAGCTCTCACCCGACCTGAGCCCGCTGCGCGCCTCCCGTGACTACCGCCTGCTGTTCGGCGCCGGCGTCGTCACCATGTTCGGCACGATGATCACCATGGTGGCGCTGCCGTACCAGATGAAGGAGCTGACCGGTTCCTACGTCGCGGTCGGGCTGATGAGCCTGGCGGAGTTCGTGCCGATGGTGGTGTGCGGGCTGTGGGGCGGCGCGATCGCCGACGCGCTCGACCGCCGCCGGATCATCGTCCTGAGCGAGCTGGGCCTGCTGGTCACCACCGCCGCCCTCGTGGTCAACGCGATGCTGCCGCACCCGCAGGTCTGGGTCCTGTACGTGATGGGCGCCCTGTCCACCGGCATCGCCTGCCTGCAGCGTCCGAGCCTGGAGGCGGTGATGCAGCAGGTCGTCCGGCACGACCAGCAGGCCGCGGCGGCGGTGCTGAACAGCCTGCGCTGGAACGTCGGCGCGATCGTCGCCCCGGCACTGGGCGGCCTGCTGCTGGTCCACCTCGGCACGCACGTCGCCTACGCCATCGACACGGCGACCTTCGTGCTCTCCCTGGCGCTGCTGTGGCGCATCAGGTCGCTGCCGCCCGTCGAGGACGCCGCGCCGGCCTCGCTCAGGTCACTGATCGAGGGCGTGCGGTACGCCACCGGCCGCAGCGACCTCATGGGCACGTACCTGGTGGACATCGCGGCCATGGTGTTCGCCATGTCCAACGCGCTGTTCCCGTTCCTGGCCGACGAGCTGGGCTCGCCCGAGTCGCTCGGCCTGCTGTACTCTGCCGCCGCCGTGGGCGCCCTGGCCGCCTCGGTGACCGGCCGCTGGACGGCCCGCGTCCAGCGGCAGGGCCTCGGCGTGATCGTCGCGGCGGCGCTGTGGGGCGTGGCGATGACGCTGACCGCGCTGGCCCCCAGCGTGTGGCTGGTCTTCCTGTGCATCGCGCTCGCCGGCGCGGCCGACATGATCAGCGGCATCTTCCGCACGACGATGTGGAACCAGACCATCCCGCAGGAGCTGCGCGGGCGCCTGGCGGGCATCGAGCTGCTGTCGTACGCCAGCGGCCCGATGCTGGGCAACGCCCGCGCGAGCCTGATGGCCAACTTCGGCGGCACCCGCTTCTCGCTGGGCGCGGGCGGCCTGCTGTGCGTGGGCGCCGTCCTGGGCCTGGCCGCCGCCCTGCCCAGATTCCGCCACTACGACGCCAGAACCGACGAACACGCGATCGCCGAACGCGCCCGCCGCACCCAGCAGTCCTCCGACCAGCCCACCCCAGCCTGACCAACCCACCACGGGCGGCCGTCCCACCGGCCCGACCGGCTCCAGCGGCGGGGGCGGACCTACTCCGGCTCCCGCCAGCCTTCGTACCGCTCCACCAGCTCGTCCACCTGGCCGAGGGCTTGTTCGTCCAGCCCGTCCACGACGACGAGCCACTGGGCGTCCTCGGCGTCGTCCTCACCGGCGAGCGTCTCCCGTACCACCCGCGGCACCCCGAGCCCCGGGAACCACTCCCCCAATGTTTCGGCGACCTCCTCGGCATCCCCACGCTCGCCGAACACCAGCAACTGCCTCATGCCCACATTCTCCCGCGAGTTGAACGCGTGTACGTTCGTTCACCAAGCGTGAGCGGCATACATTGGTTAGCGTTGGACCATGACTGCCGAAGCGGTGATCCTCACGATGGAGTCCTCTTCCTCACTCCCCGACTGGGCTTTCCCCCCGCCGCAGGGCTACGTCGCCGAAGACCTCGATCACATTCCGGATTTGCCTGCGCACACAGAGTTGATCGATGGAAGCTTGGTCTTCGTGAGCCCCCAGCGCGACTTCCATCACACAGTGATCTTCCAGCTCCATCTCCGGCTGCGAGAGGCTGCCCCCGAGGGCTACCGTCTTCGCCAGGAGATGAGCGTGAAACTGGGGCCCGAACAACGGCCTGAACCGGATCTCATCGTGCTGGGCCCCAACGCCGTCATTCAGCAAGACGTCACCTACTTCGACGCCAAAGATGTCCTTCTCGCCGTCGAGGTCGTCTCTCCTGATTCGGTGGTCCGCGACAGGAAGCGCAAGCCCACTCTCTACGCCGAGGCAGGTATCCCCCACTTCTGGCGCATCGAGGAAGCCTCGGGCCTGCCGGTGGTCTACGTCTACGAAATCGACCCGGCCACCAACAGCTATGCCAACACCGGCATCCACCACGACCGGCTCAAGCTGACCGCGCCGTTCGACATCGACATCGACCTCACGACGCTCTACATCACATGACTAAGGGGGCCGGTACGACGATCCGTACCGGCCCCCTCAGGTCGACTCAGGCGCTGCGGAGTTGGGCTCCCACGCGGTCGGCCGCCATCGCCACCGCCGCGTCCCTGGCCGCCGTCGTCTCCTCGACCGTCAACGTACGGCCCGCCGCCCGGAACCGCATCGTGTAGGCGAGCGACTTGTTCCCCTCGCCCACCTGCTCACCCGCGTAGACGTCGAACAGCCGCACCGACTCCAGCAGCTCGCCGGCCCCGTCGCGCAACGCCGCCTCCACGTCGGCCACCGGCGTGAAGTCGGGCACGATCAGCGCCACGTCCTGCGTCGCCACCGGGTACGGGGACACCGGCGGCGCCTGCACCGGACCCGGCATGCCCGACTCCAGCCGCGACAGCTCCAGCTCCATCGCGGCGGTGCGCGGCGGCAGCCCGTACGCCTCGATGACCCGCGGGTGCAGCTCACCGGCGTGCCCCACCAGCGTGTCGCCCATGTAGAGGGCGGCGCACCGGCCCGGGTGCCAGGGCTCGTGCTGGTCGGCGCTGATGGACAGCTCGACCCGCGACTCGGCGGCGATCAGCCGGGCGGCCTGCACGGCGTCGGCCCAGGAGGCCTGCCGGCCGGAGCCCCACCAGCCGGACCGCTCGAACTCCCCGGCCAGCACGACCGCGACCCGCAACGGCTGGTCGGGCAGCGCCGCCTCGATCGAGGCCAGCTCCTCCTCGGTGGGACGGCGCGAGACGCCGAGCACCGGGGCGGCGGCGGGGGCGTTCTCCCGGGGCCGGTAGACCGCGCCCGTCTCGAACAGCGCCACGTCGCCGAAGCCGCGCCCGACGTTGCGGACCAGCGTCTTGAGCAGGCCGGGCAGCAGCGTCGTGCGCATCAGCGGCTCGTCCTCCGACAGCGGGTTGGCCAGGCGCATGGCCCGGCGCCGCGCGTCGTCGGCGGGCAGCTGCAGCCGGTCGAAGTCGTCGGCCCCGATGAACGGGTAGCTGAGCACCTCGACGTAGCCGCCCTCGGCCAGCGCCCGGCCGACCCGCCGGCGCAGCCGCTGCCCCTCGGTCAGCCCGGCGCCCGCCGGAGCGCTGGGCAGCACCGACGGCAGCCGGTCGTAGCCTTCCAGCCGGATGACCTCTTCGGCCAGGTCGTTGGGGTCGGTGAGGTCGGGCCGCCACGACGGCGGGGTGACCGTGATCATGTCGGGGCCGGTGACGGCCAGCCTGGCGGCCAGCTCGCCGCCGGTCACGACGCCGGTCGGGTCGACGCCGCCCTCGCGCACGGCCGGGTCGTCGCCGTCGGCCACGAGGCAGCCCACCTGCTCCAGGCGGCCGACGACGACCTCCTTGGAGTACGGGACGCCCGCCACGGCCGACGGATGACCGGCCGGGATCGCGATGCGCGCCGGCGTGACGTCGACCTCGGCGTGCGTCACGCCGGGCTGCACGGTCGCGCCGCCCAGCTCGGCCAGCATGCGCACCGCCCGCCACGAGGCGACCAGCGGCAGCTCGCGGTCGACGCCGCGCTCGAACCGCTTGGACGCCTCCGACACCAGCCCGTGCCGGCGCGACTCGCGCGAGATGCCGGTGGCCGAGAAGTGGGCGGCCTCGATGACGATGTCGGTCGAGCCGTCGGAGATCTCGGTCTCCAGGCCGCCCATCGTGCCCGCCATGGAGATCGGGCCCGACTGGTCGGTGATGAGGATGTCGTCGGGGTCGAGCTCGCGCACGACGTGGTCGAGCGTCTCCAGCCGCTCGCCCGCACGGGCCCGCCGCACGACGATCTCGCCGGTCAGCTTCGACCGGTCGAAGGCGTGCAGCGGCTGGCCCAGCTCCAGCATCAGGTAGTTGGTGATGTCGACGGCCAGCGACACCGGGCGCATGCCGGACCGGCTCAGCCGCACCCGCATCCACAGCGGGCTCTGGGCGGCCGGGTCGAAGCCGCGCACCTCGCGCAGCACGAACCGGTCGCAGGCCGTCGGGTCGCCGATGGAGGCCGGCCAGGACGGCTCGGTCTCGGCGGGCACCTCGACGTCGGCCGGGTCGCGGAAGGCCACGCCGAACGCGGTGGCCACCTCGCGGGCCACGCCGCGGACGGACAGCGCGTAGCCGATGTCGGGCGTGATCTCCAGCTCGATCACGTCGTCGCGCAGGCCGAGCAGCTCGACCACGTCGGTGCCGATGGGCGTGCCGGCGGGCAGCACCATGATGCCGTTGTGGTCGTCGCCGAGGCCCAGCTCGCGCTCGGAGCAGATCATGCCCTCGGACATGCGCCCGTACGTCTTGCGCGCACCCACCTCGAACCCGCCCGGCAGCACGCCGCCGGGCAGCACGACGGGGACGCGGTCGCCGGCGACGAAGTTCGTGGCGCCGCAGACGATCTCGCGCGGCGTCGCCTCGCCCACCTCGACCTTGCAGTGCCTGATCGGCTTCTTGAAGCCGGTGAGCTCCTCGATCTCCAGCACCTCGCCGACGACGACGTTCTTGACGTCGTGGCCGTAGGAGGTGATGGCCTCGAGCTTGAGCCCGGCCATGGTGAGCCTGTCGGCCACCTCGTGCGCGGTGGCCGCCGGGAGATCGACGTACTCCCGCAGCCAGGAGAGCGGGACCTTCATCAGATCTCCATTCCGAACGGGAGCGTGAAACGCACGTCCCCCTCGATCATGTCTCGCATGTCTTCGGCGTTGTGGCGGAACATCAGCGTGCGCTCGATCCCCATGCCGAACGCGAACCCGGAGTAGCGCGAGGGGTCGACGCCGCAGGCGATGAGCACCCGCGGGTTGACCATGCCGCAGCCGCCCCACTCGATCCAGCCCTCGGACTTGCAGGTGCGGCACGGCGGGTTGCCGGGGATCGCCGAGGCGCCGCGGCAGACGAAGCACTTCAGGTCCATCTCGGCGGACGGCTCGGTGAAGGGGAAGTAGTTCGGCCGGAACCGGGTGGTGATGCCCTCGCCGAACATGACCTCGGCGAACCTGTCGAGCGTGCCCTTGAGATGGGCCATGGTCAGGCCCTCGTCGACGGCCAGCCCCTCGGTCTGGTGGAAGACCGGGGTGTGCGTGGCGTCGAGCTCGTCGGTGCGGAACGTCTTGCCCGGCGAGATCACGTAGACCGGCAGCTCGCGCTGGAGCAGCGCGCGGATCTGCACCGGCGAGGTCTGGGTGCGCAGCACCATGCCCGACTCGGTGGAGTCCACGAAGAACGTGTCGTGCTCGGAGCGGGCGGGGTGGTCGGTGGCGATGTTGAGCGCGTCGAAGTTGAACCACTCGCCTTCGAGCTCGGGGCCCTCGGCGACCTCGTAGCCCATGGCGACGAACGCGTCGGCGATGCGCTCCTGCAGCGTGGTCAGCGGGTGGCGGGCGCCGCGCGGCCGCCGGTCCCAGGGCAGGGTGACGTCGACGCTCTCCTCGACGAGCACCCGGGCGTCGCGCTCGGCCTCCAGCTCGGCCTGGCGGGCGGCCAGCGCCTCGTTGATCGCTCTGCGGGCGCCGCCGACGCGCTTGCCGGCCTCGGCGCGGGCGGCCGGCGGCAGGGCACCGATCTCGCGGTTGGCCAGGGCGATGGGCGAGCGGTCGCCCGCGTGCGCCAGCCTGGCCTGCTTGAGTGCGTCGAGGCTGTCGGCCGCCTTGATCGCCGCGAGGGCGTCGGCCTCCATGCGGGACAGCTCGTCGGCGTGCAACGGCGTCACCTCGACGGGGTCGTAGTCAGACAAGAGTGAGCTCCGTATCCAGGGCTTGAGCGGAAATGAGTCTAGTGGGGCCCGCCCACCGGACCGACTTCGACGGGCGTCAAGCCGCTCGGGGCTTCAGACCGTGGCGAAGTCGGGTGTGCCGGTGGGCACGGTAAATCGGAACTCCGCGCCGCCCTCGGGCGCGCGCTGCACGGTGATCGTGCCACCGTGCGCCTCGACCAGGCCCTTCACGATGAACAGGCCGAGCCCGGTGCCGCCGCGCCTGCGGCTGTTGCCGCCCCGCCAGAACTGCCGGAAGACGCGCGGAGCCAGCTCGGGCTCGATGCCCTCGCCCTCGTCGCGCACCGACACGGCCACTCCCCATCCGACGGACTCGATCTCGATCGTCACGGTGCCACGACCGTGGCGCACCGCGTTCTCCACCAGATTACCCAGAATCTGGTCGATCTTGTCCTGGTCGAGCCACATCTCCGGCAGGCGGTCGCCGACGATCAGGCGGTAGCGGTCTTCCGAGTCGCCCGCCGCGACCCGGCCGGCGACCAGCCGGTGCGCCCTGGCCGGCAGGTCGACGACCTGGCGGCGCACCTCCAGCCGCCCGGACTCGATGCGCGAGACGTCGAGCAGCTCGGTGATGAGCCGGGTGACGCGGTCGGCGTCGTTGTTGACGGTCTCCAGCATGACGCGCTTCTGCTCGTCGGTGAAGCGCGTCCACTTGGCCAGCAGGGTGGCGGTGAAGCCCTTGACGCTGGTCAGCGGCGAGCGCAGCTCGTGGGCCACGGTGGAGACCAGGTCGGCGCGGCTGCGCTCCAGCCGGGCGCGGGCGCCGCCGTCGCGCAGGGTGATCGTCACCCGCTCGACCTCGCCACCGCGCTCGGGCTCGCGCACCAGCCGGGCCGCGACGTAGAGCTCCTGGCCGCCCGGCAGGTGCAGCGGCCGCTCGGGGACCCTGGTCCTGGTACGCAGCCCGCCCTCGGGATCGAGCGCCTTCCACCACTCGCGCCCGTCGTGGTCGCGGAAGGGGAAGACCTCGTTCATCTCCCGGCCCACGGCGCGCTCCATGGCGACCCGGGTGAGCCGGGCGGCGGCCCGGTTGACGGCCAGCACGCACCCATATCGGTCGGTCACGATAAGGCCGTCGGGGAGGTCGTCGATGGAGATCGTGCACGCGGCGGCCACGACTCGCCCGTCGGTTTCTGCGCCGTGCACGACCTCGCCTCCTCCGCCTACAACGCCGACAATAGCGGGTTTCCGGCCGCCTAGGGCACTCGCTGAGCCCTGGCGGAGGAGTAAAGGCACACCGCCGCGGCGGTGGCCAGGTTGAGACTTTCAGCCTGTCCGTAGATGGGCACTCTGACCACATCGTCCGCCTCGGCGCGTATCTCCTCCGGCAGTCCCCAGGCCTCGTTCCCGAAGATCCACACAGTCGGTCCGGAAAGATCCACGTCGTCGAGCGTGTGCTTGCCCGCGCCGTCGGCCGCCAGCACGCGCATGCCCCGCTCCCTCAGTTGACGCACGGCGGCGGCGACCGGTGCACCGATGACGACCGGCAGATGAAACAGGCTGCCCGCGCTGGCGCGTACGCACTTGCCGTTGTAGGGGTCGACGGAGGCGTCGGTGAAGATCACCGCGTCCGCCCCGGCGGCGTCGGCCGCCCGCATGACGGTGCCGGCGTTGCCCGGGTCGCGTACGTGCGCCAGCATCGCGACCAGCTTCGGCTCCCCGGCCAGCGCCTCCTCCAGCGGCACGTGCACGAGCCGGCACACCGCCAGCAGCCCCTGCGGGGTCACGGTCTGGGACAGCTCCGACATGACCTCGCCGCTGGCCCGGTGGACGGGCACCCCCTGCAGCGTGGCCTGGGTGATGAGCTCGGCGTGCCGCAGCTCGGCCTCGGCCGTGGCGAACAGCTCCAGCGTCACCCCGTCGAGTTTGAGCGCCTCGCGCACCGCCTGCGGCCCCTCGGCCAGGAACCTGCGGTCCTGCTCCCGGAAGGCGCGCTTGGCGAGCCTGCGTGCGGCCTTCACCCTCGGCGACTTCACGTTGGTCAGCTCGGACCCGGCCATGCTCTCCCCCTGATCGTGCGTGGATACAGCAAAAGGGCCCACCGTGACGGTGGGCCCTCTGTGTCTGAAGGCGACCTCAGCTCGCGGTGGCCGGAGCGTTCACGTTCGCCGGGAGCGCCTTCTTGGCGGCCTCGACGAGCGTGGCGAAGGTCGGGCCGTCGTTGACCGCGAGGTCAGCGAGGATCTTGCGGTCGACCTCGATGTTGGCCAGACGCAGGCCCTGGATCAGGCGGTTGTAGGTGATGCCGTTGGCGCGGGCAGCGGCGTTGATCCGCTGGATCCACAGACGGCGGAACGCACCCTTACGGTCCTTGCGGTCCCGGTAGGCGTACGTCATCGAGTGGAGCATCTGCTCCTTGGCCTTGCGGTACAGCCGCGACCGCTGGCCACGGTAACCACTCGCCCTGTCGAGGACGACCTTGCGCTTCTTCTTGGCGTTGAGCGCCCGCTTCACGCGTGCCATGTTTCTTCTCCCCGGGGGTTCGCGCTACTTGGCGAGCAGCTTCTTGATCTTCTTGGTGTCTGCCGGCGAAACGACGACTTCACCCTTGAGACGACGCGTCAGCGTGGACGACTTCCACTCGTTGTAGTGCGCGCGGCTGGCGCGGCGGCGCTTGAGCTTGCCGGTGCCGGTGAGCCGGAACCGCTTCTTCGCACCGCTGTGCGTCTTCATCTTCGGCATGTCGCCGTCTCTCCTCAATTCGGTCGTGCCGGTGGCCGGGCCGGTGCTGGCCGGCCCGGTCGCGGCTTGTTCGTCTGCCGGTGGCTGCCGGGGCGCGTGCTGCAAGGCTAACCCCAGCCGCAGGTCACGCTTCCTGTACGGAAGGTTCCGCTGCCTGTACGGAAGACTCTTCCTGCACGGAAGGCTCCTCTTCCGATGCGGAAGGCTCCTCGCCGTCACGCTGCGCCTTGGCGGCAGCCTTTTCGGCCTTGGCCTCGGCCTTCTTCTTGTGCGGACCGATCACCATGATCATGTTACGGCCGTCCTGCTTGGGCTGGGACTCCACGAACCCGAGCTCCTGGACGTCCTCGGCCAGCCGCTGCAGCAGCCGGAAGCCGAGCTCCGGCCGGGACTGCTCACGCCCGCGGAACATGATCGTGACTTTGACCTTGTCCCCCGCCTTGAGGAACCGCACCACGTGACCCTTCTTGGTCTCGTAGTCGTGCGGGTCGATCTTCGGCCGGAGCTTGATCTCCTTGATGATCGTGTGCGCCTGATTCTTGCGCGCCTCGCGCGCCTTCATCGCGGACTCGTACTTGAACTTGCCGTAGTCCATGAGCTTGCACACGGGCGGTCGAGCCGTGGCCGCGACCTCGACGAGGTCGAGGTCGGCCTCCTGGGCGAGCTTCAGCGCGTCGTGAATGCTGACGATGCCTACCTGCTCGCCGTTCGGGCCCACGAGGCGAACCTCGGGAACTCGGATACGCTCGTTGATGCGGGGCTCAGTGCTGATGGGGCCTCCTAGGTTTGCGTTCCCTACGTGCTCGTCGTGGCGGGGGCCTTCCGCGCCGAAGACGCGAAAAACCCCGCACGTCGCGCATGCGGGGCCACTGAGCTCTGTGGCTTCGTGGCCTCGAGCTCCCCGGAGAGTCCGGCGTGATCCTGGACCCGGCCACCTTTCGGCGACTCGGGTGGGAGGGAGACCTCCGCTTGCGCGTCCAGCAAGGCATGCCGGACCGATCAGAGAGCTACATTACCACAACCACGCACGCGCCTCGAATCTTCCCGCCGGCGCGGGCAATCGCCGGGGAGATCACCGCGGACGGGCCGCGGACCGCCGGGCGATCTCGGCCTCGCCCGCCGCGCGCATGGCCTCGACCGGCACGTCGAGACGGCCGGTCATCAGCTCCACCTGGCGCGCCGCCTGGTGGAGAAGCATCGCGAAGCCGCCGACCACCGTGCCGCCCGCGTCGCGGACCGCCGTGGCCGCCTTCGTGGGCCAGGGGGCGTAGACCACGTCGAACAGCGCCGGCACGCGGGCCAGCCGCCCGGCGAAGGCGTCGGCGGCCCCCGCGGGCAGCGTGGAGACCACCAGGTCCACCCCCGTGTACGCGTCGAGCTTGTCGAACGTCTCCACCGCCAGCGCCACGCCCAGCCGTTCGGCCACCTCGGCGGTCTCTCCCGCCCTGGCCGGGTCGCGGACCAGCAGCGTGGCCGCGAACAGCCCCAGGTTGCGCAGGGCCGCCAGCGCGGAGGCGGCCGTGGCGCCGCCGCCCAGGACGGTCGCCGACCGTGGCGCGGGCACGCCCGCCTCGGCCAGCGCCTGCTCGATGCCGTGGACGTCGGTGTTGTGGCCGTGGCGCAGGCCGTCGGCGAAGACCACGGTGTTGGCCCCGCCCACCTCGACGGCCAGGTCGGAGACGGTGTCGAGGAGCGGCAGCACGGCGCGCTTGAGCGGCATCGTCAGCGACAGCCCCGCCCAGGCGCGCTCACCGCCGCCCTGATCACCGCTGCCCTGCTCACCGCCGCGCTGCTCACCACCGCGCTGCCCGCGCACGGGGGTCAGCCCGGCGAGCAGGCCGGGCAGCCGCGCCTCGTCGCACTCGATCGCCTCGTAGCTCCACCCGTCGAGCCCCATCGCCGCGTAGGCGGCCCTGTGCAGGTGGGGCGAGAGCGAATGCCCGATCGGCGAGCCCATGACCGCAGCCCGCATCGACACTCCTTCCGGAAACACGGTCCCTACTCCTACCACGCCACAGGGGGCCGCCGGCGTCGGACGGCCCCCGTGGCGGAGGTCAGCCGCCGTTCCGTTTGTACTCGGCCAGCAGCGCCTGGCGTTCGGCCTCGGTGGTGGCGAACTTGGTGACGCTGCTGTTGGGGTCGGTGGCGACGAAGTAGAGCCAGTCGCCCTTGGCCGGGTTGAGCGCCGCCTCGATGGCGTGCTGGCCCGGGTTCGAGATCGGGCCCGGCGGCAGGCCGAGGTACATGTACGTGTTGTACCGGCTCTTGGTCTTCGTCTCGGCGATGGTGGCGGCGGTGCGGTACTTGTTGAGTGCGTACATGACCGTGCTGTCCATCTCCAGCTTCATCTCCGGGTCGCGGTCGAGCCGGTTGTAGATGACCCGGGAGATCTTGGGCATGTCCTCGAACCGGCCGGCCTCGGCCTGGATGATGCTGGCGATGACCACGATGTCCTGCGGCTTGCGGCCCAGGGCCTTGGCGCCGCCTTCGAGGTCGACCTCCTCGGCCGTCTGGTTGAACCGCTTGACCATCGCGCCCAGGATCTGGGCCGGGGTGACGTTGGGCGGGAAGTCGTAGGTGGCCGGGAAGGCGTAGCCCTCCAGCTTGCCCTTGGCGTACGACGGCAGATCGAGGTCGGCGGTGTCCTTGGCCGCGGCCGCGAACCCCTTGGCCGGCTTGCCCGTCGCCTTGGCCAGCGTGGACAGCGTGTCGGACAGGCGCAGGCCCTCCTTGACCGCCACCTTGGCCAGCAGCTTGTTCTCGGGGCTCAGCATCGCCACCGCGCCGGCCGCCGACATCTTCTTGCGCATCTTGTACTGGCCGGGCTGGAGCGACCCGCTCTTGCCGGCGTTGCCGATGGCGGTGCTGAACGCCCTGGCGCTGGCCACGACGCCGAGGCGGACCAGCTCCTCGGCCACCTCCGACGCGCTCTGGCCCTCCTTGATCTCGACGATCACCTCGCCGGTGCCCTGGCCGGTGTAGTCGTCGGGCACGAGGGCGTCGCTGACCCACAGGTAGCCGTAGTAGCCGCCGCCGCCGATGATGCCCGCCAGCACGACGAAGGCGAGCAACGGCGCGACGAAACCGCCCCGGTTACGGCGTCTGCGCCGCCGGCGGCTGCCGCCGCGCTTGCCGGAGCCACGGGTACGGCGCCGGGACCGACCCTCGTCGTCCTCGGTGCCGAGCAGGGAGTTCAGATCGAGATCGCTCATAGATGCGCTGGCCAATCTCCCGGTACGGCCCGTTCGGCGTCAAGCGGTTGTGCCGAACCGGCGGAGCTCACCGGGCGAAACGGGGGGATCCGCCGGGCATGCTCCCACGACCAGCGGAGATCACTCTGGGTAGCCATGCTAGGGGATGGGAAGAGGGCGCATGACCCGGTATGGGGCTTTTGCGCGGGCACAGGGGGGGTCCCGCCGAACATCAGTCCGTCCCGAGGTTCTTGTTCAACTCTTCCCGGTATCTCACGAACTCGCTCTCTTTGTTGGTGAATTTGGTGATTCTATGCGCCGGATCCGTCGTCACAAACCAGTGCCAATCACCCGCGGCTGGGTTCAGCGCCGCCAACAGCGCCTTCTCACCGGGATTGTCGATGGGCCCCGGCGGCAGTCCGCGGCGGTGGTAGGTGTTGTAGGGCGAGTTCACCTTGGTGTCGCTCTCCGTGACCTTCAGTGACCGACGGTTCTGCGCATACAGCACCGTGGTGTCCAGCTCCAGCGGCGTGTTGCTCCTGAGTCTGTTGTAGATCACTCTGGCGATCTTGGGGTAATCGGCGTCGGTGCCGCCTTCCGCCTGCACGAGGCTGGCGACCGTGAGCGCCTCCAGCGGGCTCAGGCCGAGCCGGCGGGCCCCCTCCGCCAGGTGGATCTGCCGGGCGGCCACGCCCCACCGCTCCACCATGGCGGCCAGCACGTCCACCGCCTTGTCGCCGGGCTCGACGTCGTACGTGGCCGGGAACAGGAAACCCTCGATCCCGGGCGCGTACGAGGGCAGCCCGAGCAGGCTCTTGTCCACGCTCTGCAGCTCCTTCAGCGGCAGCGCGGCCAGCTGGGCGACGCGCCGCAGCACCTCGCCCGCGCGCAGCCCCTCCGGCACCGCCACCCGCCTGACGAGCCGGGAGGCGGGTGCGAGCAGCAGGTCGAGCGCCGCGCCCGCGGCCATGCCCTTGCGCAGCCGGTAGTGGCCGGGACGCAGCCGGTTGGCCACGGCCCGCTCCTGGGCCGCGTTCACGAACGAACGTGAGCTGGCCACCACGCCGGCGTCGGCCAGCGCCGTGCCGATGTCCTCCGCGTTCGCCCCTGGCGGGATGCGGACGGTGACCGTCCCGCTGCCCACGCCCTCGAAGTCCTCGGGGCTCAGGTACGGCCTGACCACCATGAGCACGCCCGCGCCCGCCGCCACCAGAGCGGCGACCAGCGCGGCGGAGATCAGCCCGGCCTTGCCCAGGGCCCGGCCACGGCGCGAGGACCGGCTGCTCCGGGCAGGCTCCTCGGCCACCGGGTGCGGCATGCTCCCGGCAGGGTCCTCACCTGCCGTTTGCGGGCTGCTTTCGACAGGGTCCGCACCCACCGGCCATGGTCTGCTACGGGCAGGGTCCTCGGCCACCGGGTGCGGCATGGTCCCGGCAGGGTCCTCGCCCACCGGTCGCGGGCTGCTTCCGGGGTGCTCCTCGGCCGCCGGTTGCGGCGGTGTCTCCTGCTCGGAGTCCGTCCGCCGGAACGGGATGACCTCGCCGCCGCCGTCGTCGGGGGTGGTGTTCACGCGGCCACCTCGCCGGTCGCACGCCCGGCGGGCGGCATCGGGGCCTGCGCACGGGCCATGCCCTCGTAGCGGGCCCCGTCACGGGCCTCACGGTGCCGCCCGGTCATGAGGCAGGTCCGTCGGCCGCCGCGGGGGGCGGTTCGACGGGCCTGCCTGGTGGTCTGTCGGTGGCGCGTTCGGAGTCGAGGGCATCCTGGAGCAGGACGACGGCGGCCGCCTGGTCGACGACCCCGCGCTGCTTCTTGGCGCTCACGCCGCTGGCCCGCAGCCCGTGCTGGGCCGCGACCGTGGTGAGCCGTTCGTCGAACAGCCGCACGGGCGTGGGCGCCAGCCGGCCGGCCAGCTCGGCGGCGAACGCGCGGGCCAGCCCGGCCGCCTGCCCCTCACGCCCGGACAGCGACGTGGGCAACCCCACGATCACCTCGATCGCCTCGTGCTCGGCGACGATCTCGGCGAGGCGGTCGAGGTCGCCCTTGCCCCGGCGCACGGTCTCGACCGGCGTGGCCAGCGTCCCGCTGGGATCGCTGCGCGCCACGCCGATGCGTACGGAACCGACGTCGACGCCGATCCGCGAACCGAACCTCATGTCATCCGATCTGCTCGCCGATGGCCTGTTCGACCAGGCCGAGCGCGTCGCCGATCGCCTCGGGCCGCGTACCGCCGCCCTGCGCGACATCGTCCTTGCCGCCACCGCCACCCCCAAGAGCCTTGGCGGCGACGCCGACCAGCCTTCCGGCCTTGAGCCCCCGCTCGCGCCCCGCCTCGTTGACCGCGGCGACCACCACGGGCCGGTCGGAGGGGGCGCCGGCGATCACCACGACCGCCGGCCGGTCGGCCGGGAATCTGCCACGCACATCAAGCGCGAGCTTACGCAGGTCGTCGGCGCCGGTGCCATCAGGCGCGCGGTGTGTCACCACGGAGACTCCGTGCAGGTCACGGGCCTGGGACGCCAGCTCGCCGGCCACCTGGAGCACCTGCGCCGAGCGGACCTTCTCCAGCTCCTTCTCGGCGGTGCGCAGGCGGGTGACGATGCCCTCGATGCGCTCGGGCAGCTCCTCACGGCGCGCCTTGAGCTGCTCGGACAGCTGGGCCACCAGCACGCTCTCGCGGGCCAGGAAGCGGAAGGCGTCGATGCCGACCAGCGCCTCGACCCGGCGCACGCCCGCGCCGACCGACTGCTCGCCCAGCACCTTGACCAGGCCGAGCTGCCCGGAGCTGTGGACGTGGGTGCCACCGCACAGCTCGCGCGAGTAGTCGCCGATCTCGACCACGCGGACCTCGTCGCCGTACTTCTCGCCGAACATCGCCAGCGCGCCCATCGCCCTGGCCTCGGCCTGGGAGGTGTAGAACGCGTTGACCTTGAGGTCGTTGATCAGCACCGCGTTGACCTCGTCCTCGACGTCGCGCAGCACGCTGGCCGGGACGGCGCCCGCCGCGGTGAAGTCGAAGCGGAAGCGGCCCGGGGAGTTCTCCGAGCCCGCCTGCGCGGCCGTCTCGCCCAGCGCGTTCTTGAAGCCGCGGTGGACCAGGTGGGTGGCGCTGTGGCTGCGCGAGATCGCCCGGCGGCGCTCGACATCGATCTCGGCCTGCGCCTCGTCGCCGGCCTTCAGCTCACCGCTGCGGACCTTGCCGCGGTGGACGATCAGGCCCTTGAGCGGCGACTGCACGTCGAGGATCTCGACCTCGGCGCCCGCCGTGCGGATGACGCCCTGGTCGGCGAGCTGGCCGCCGCCCTCGGCGTAGAACGGGGTGCGGCCGAGCACGATCTCGACGGTCGTGCCCGCGCCGGCCGCCGGCACGCTGACGCCGTCGACCAGGATGCCGACGACGGAGGTCTCGGCCTCGGTCTCGTCGTAGCCCAGGAAGTCGATCTTGCCGGCCTTCTCCAGCAGGTGGCCGAAGACGGAGATGTCGGCGTTGCCGGTCTTCTTGGCCGCCGCGTCGGCCTTGGCGTTCTGCCGCTGCTCCTTCATGAGGCGGCGGAAGCCCTCTTCGTCGACCTTGAGCCCCTGCTCGGCCGCCATCTCCAGGGTGAGGTCGATCGGGAAGCCGTAGGTGTCGTGCAGCTTGAACGCCTGGTCGCCCGAGAGCGTCGTGCCCGACTTGCGCTTGGTCTCCTCGACGGCCACGTCGAAGATCGCGGTGCCGGTGCGGAGCGTGCCCAGGAAGGACGCCTCCTCCGCGTCGATGATCCCGTGGATCTGCGGCGCGTCGACCTTGAGCTCGGGGTACTGCTCGCCCATCACGTTGATCGCGACGTCGGTCAGCTCGTGCATGTAGCGCTCGTCGCCGGAGCCGAGCAGGCGCAGGTTGCGCACCGAGCGGCGCAGGATGCGGCGCAGCACGTAGCCGCGGCCCTCATTGCCGGGCATGACGCCGTCGGCGACCAGCATGGTGCCGGTGCGCACGTGGTCGGCGATCACGCGCAGGCTCACGTCGGCGCGGTGGTCGCGGCCGTAGCGGGTCTTGGTGAGCTCGGCCGCCTTGTCGAGGATCTTGTAGGTGGTGTCGATCTCGTAGAGGTTGTCGACGCCCTGCAGGATCGTCGCCATGCGCTCGAGGCCCATGCCGGTGTCGATGTTCTTGGCCGGCAGCTCACCGGAGATGTCGAAGTCGACCTTGGTGCGGACCTGGCTGAGCTGGTACTGCATGAAGACGAGGTTCCAGACCTCGAGGTAGCGGTCCTCGTCGGCGACGGGGCCGCCCTCCTTGCCGTACTCGGGGCCGCGGTCGTAGTAGATCTCCGAGCAGGGGCCGCCGGGGCCGGGCACGCCCATGTGCCAGTAGTTGTCCTCCAGGCCGCGGCGCTGGATACGGCTCTCGGGCACGCCGACCTTGTTGCGCCAGATGTCGTAGGCCTCGTCGTCCTCGAGGTAGACGGTGGCCCACAGCCGCTCCTCGGGGAAGCCGAAGCCGCCGTCGGACTCGGACCTGGTGAGCAGCTCCCACGCGAACGGGATCACTTCGGACTTGAAGTAGTCGCCGAAGGAGAAGTTGCCGAGCATCTGGAAGAAGGTGGCGTGCCGGGTGGTCTTGCCGACCTCTTCGATGTCGGGCGTGCGCACACACTTCTGCGCGGTGGCCAGCCGTGACGCCGGAGGCTTGCGCTGCCCCAGGAAGTACGGCTTGAACGGCACCATACCGGCAGGAACCAGGAGTAGCGTGGGGTCCTCAGCGATCAGGCTGGCCGAGGGCACGACCTTGTGCCCACGCTCCTCGAAGAAGCGCAGGAAGCGGCGGGCTATCTCTGCCGACTCCATTGTGGCCATCCTTTGCTGGTAGTCAGTTGTCGATTTCAGCGTTGTCGAGCCCGAAGCGCGCCCGCAACTGGGTTTCGCGCTCGGCGGCCTCGCCGAGCGCGTCAGAGGTAAAGTCTCTCACCCGCGCGAGCATCCCCGCCGCGCCGTCGGCGGTGCGCCGCACGACGTGGGTCGGGTGCAGCGCCTGCAGCCTGCGCATCACCCAGAAGGCGAGGAACGCGCCGAGCGAGAGGTAGAACAGCCGTCTGATCACCGGGACCGCCTCACCCGGGCGGGCCTGCGGGCCTCGATGGCGCGCCGCACGCCGTAGCCGAGCGACGACACCTTGATCAACGGGCCCGTGAAGATGGTCTGCGTCACCGCGCTGAGCTTGGCGGCGTGCGCGCTGACCTGCTTGACGTCCTGGGCGATGGCCTCGACGGCGACGAGTTGCCTGTTGGTCTCGTTGACCGTGACGCTCACGTCGTCGAGCAGCGGTACCAGGCGGTTGTTCAGGTCGGAGACCGCCTTGGTGGTCTCGGTGAGCAGCCTGGCGAGCTTGACGAGCACCATGGCGAGAACGCAGACCAGGACAATCCAGCCCGTGGCCGCGATCAGGCCGGCGACCTCTCCAGCGGTAAGCATCCGCTCATCTCCCTCGTACGCTGGGCCGGAACGGCAAGAACCCTATCGCGTCCCGGCGACAACGTTAGTGAGGAAAACGGGCCGGATCCGGCGGCGAGGCCACCTGCGGACACTTCGTTGACCGATCACATGCCGCTCCGACCAGGCGTTCCGCCGCTCGGCCCGCCTCTCGTCACGCCTCGGGGACGCGGGCGAAGGCGCGTACGGGAACCCTCCCGACGCCCTCCAGGAACGGCGGCGCGGCCGTGAACAGGGCGCCGGTGGGCGGCAGCCGGTCGAGCCCGGCCAGCCGCTCCACGACCGGCACGCCCCCCGCCAGCAGCACGTCGAGAGCCGCCGAACCCCCGGCCGCGTCGGCGTCGGTGCCGACCAGGGACGCGCCGTGCCCCGCCAGCCACGCGGCGGCCTCCGGGGTGAGCCGCCCGCCGCCGGGCGCGCCGGTGTGCAGCAGCACCGCCCTGCCGCGCACGTCGAAGGCGGCCAGCGCCCCCACGCCGACCTCCCGCGCCCCGTTCCCCGGCTCCGCTCCCGCCACGCGCACCACCACGGCGGGCAGCTCGGCGGTGCGGGCCAGGGGCAGGCCGGTCAGGTCACCGCCGGGCGCCACCAGGTACGTGCCGCCGTCGGCGGGCCGGCGGGCCAGCTCGACCAGCGCTCCCCCGGCCGCCGGCGCGGCCTGCGCGGCCCTGTCGGACGGCCCTCCCCTGGTGCCCTTGTGCGGCTCGGCGAAGATCTCGACGTTGTCGAGCTCGACGCCGTCGGTCATCAGCAGGCCGAGCGAGGCCACGAACAGCGCGGCGATCTCGTCCTCGGCGGCGTGGGGGCCGGGCAGGTCGACGCGGAAGCCGTGGACGGCCAGGTCGCCGCCGTTGCCGAAGGTGATGCGGGCGTCGAAGCTCGCGCGGTGGTCGGTCATGATGGCGATCAATCTAGCGTCCGGGCAGGGCTCAGGAGCCGCGCAGGAAGTCGCGGATCCGGGCCCAGCGGTCGGCCACCGGAGCCTCGGCGCCGTGCCTGGTGGGCTCGTAGTAGCGGCGGTCGCGCACCTGCTCGGGCGCGTAGTCCTGGCGCACCAGGCCGTGGTCGAAGTCGTGGGGGTACTTGTAGCCGTCGCCGTGGCCGAGCTTGGCCGCGCCCGGGTAGTGGGCGTCGCGCAGGTGGCCGGGGACCTGGCCGATCAGCCCCTTGCGGACGTCGCCGACCGCCGCGCCGATGGCCTTGACGACCGCGTTGGACTTGGGCGCCATCGCGCAGTGGATGACGGCGTGGGCCAGGTTGATCTGCCCCTCGGGCAGCCCGATGAGCTGCACGGCCTGGGCCACGGCCACCGCCGTCTGCAGGCAGGTGGGGTCGGCCATGCCGACGTCCTCGGAGGCGAAGATGACGATGCGGCGGGCGATGAAGCGCGGGTCCTCGCCGGCTTCGATCATACGGGCGAGGTAGTGGAGCGCGGCGTCGGCGTCGGAGCCGCGCATCGACTTGATGAACGCGCTGATCACGTCGTAGTGCTGGTCGCCCTGGCGGTCGTAGCGCACGGCCGCCTTGTCGGCGGCCTTCTCCACCACCTCGACGGTGATGTCGTCGGCCAGCAGGGCGGCGGCCTCCAGGTAGGTCAGCGACCTGCGCGCGTCGCCGCCGGCCAGGCGCACCAGGTGGTCGAGGGCCTCGGGCGCGAGCCGGGGCCGCCCGCCCAGGCCGCGCGGCTCGGCCACCGCGCGCTCCAGGACCGCGCGCACGTCGTCGTCGGACAGCGACTCCAGCGTGAGCAGCAGCGAGCGCGACAACAGCGGCGAGATGACCGAGAAGGAGGGGTTCTCGGTGGTGGCGCCGATGAAGGTGACCCAGCGGTTCTCCACCGCCGGCAGCAGCGC
This sequence comes from Nonomuraea sp. NPDC005730, assembly GCF_040630865.1. Taxonomy (NCBI): domain Bacteria; kingdom Bacillati; phylum Actinomycetota; class Actinomycetes; order Streptosporangiales; family Streptosporangiaceae; genus Nonomuraea; species Nonomuraea sp. NPDC005730. The sequence continues at coordinate 2,130 of NZ_JBEXYK010000053.1, read as the reverse complement.
GTCCTGCTGAGCCTTGTTGAAGCGGTGGACCTCGTCGACGAACAGCACGGTCTGCCGGCCGCTCATGCCCAGCTCGCGGCGGGCGTTGTCGATGGCGGCGCGGACGTCCTTGATGCCGGCCGAGACGGCGGAGATCTCGACGAAGCGGCGCTTGGTGACGTTGGAGACGACGTAGGCCAGGGTCGTCTTGCCGGTGCCGGGCGGGCCCCACAGGAACAGCGACATGGGGGCCTCGCTCTCGACCAGCCGCCGCAGCGGGGTGCCGGGGCCCAGCAGATGCCGCTGGCCGATCACCTCGTCGAGGGTGCGCGGGCGCATCCGCACCGCGAGGGGTTGCGGGGTGGCCTCCTCAGCCGCCGAATCGAACAGGCTATCCACAACGCGAGATTACACGCCGGTCAGAACCGCCGCGGCCCACACGGCCCTGGCCCCGGAGTCGCCCGCCCGGAAGCAGAAGTAGCCCGCCACGGCGGCCAGGACGACCGTCAGCGCCGACAGGACCAGTGTGACGGGCCTGCCGAACCGGTCGGAGGTGAGCGAGCCGCGTGCGGGGGTGGTGGCGTACACCAGGGCCAGGCAGGCGGCGGCGAGCCCGGCCGCCGACAGCAGCAGCGGGGTCGCGAAGCCCTCGTGGACGGCGACGCGCGCGCCGAGCGGGCCGTCCACGCCGGCGAAGCGGGCCCGTTCGAGGCTCTCCCCGCTCTCCTTGGCCGCGAGGACCGCCGCGGGGGCGGCCACGGCCAGCAGCACCACCGCCCACGCCGTCACGGCCCGTACGCGTGGCGCCAGCGCGTACGCCCCGCCCACGAGGACGAGCAGCGGCGTCAGCACCACGGCGAGGTGCACGATCAGCGGATGGGCCGGCAGGCCGAGGATCTGGTCGAACACGGTCACTCCTTGGAGGGGCTGACTGGACTACGTATCCGGCTGCGAAATGGTTCTCTCCTCACTTGCCCCACTCTGCGGCTTCCGCCACTTACGCCCGGCACATATCGGAGGCCGGTAGCATTCGCGGAGTTGTTTGGTCATGTGTCGGCAAAGATGAAGGAGACAACCGGTGAGCGGCGACGACCGCCAGAGCGAGCTGGCCCGGGAGCACAAGGAGCGGCAGGCGAGGCGCGCGGCCGAGCAGACCGCCAAAGCCAGGCGGAACACCTTCATCGGCGCGGGCGTGGCCGTCGTCGTGGTGGCGGGCGGCATCTTCGCCGCGACCACCCTGATGGGCGACGACAAGAAGACGGTCGCGGCGGAGAGCACCCCCTCGCCCTCCGCCAGCACCAGCTCCCCCGCCCCGACGGCGCTGCCGAGCACCACGCCGCCCAAGCAGGCGGGCAAGGTGTCGTGCACGTACAAGCGTGACGAGTCCGCGCCCAACAAGTTCGTCGGCCTGCCGGGCAAGCGCCCCAACCTCAAGCTCAAGACGATGACCGTGAGCACCAACCACGGCGACATCGTGATCGACGTCGACGCGAACGCGACCCCGTGCTCGGTCAACTCGATGGCGTTCCTGGCCAAGAAGGGCTTCTACGACAACACCAAGTGCCACCGGCTGGTGACGCCGGAGACGGCCGGCCTGTTCCTGCTGCAGTGCGGCGACCCGCAGGCCAAGGCCGACGGCAGGAACCCGACCGACGGGCAGGGCACGGCCGGTTACGTGTTCGGCGACGAGGCCGTCGGCATGTCCTACACCAAGGGCGTGGTCTTCCTGACCCAGCCCGACGGCGCGTCGGGGCAGAACAGCAGCCAGTTCGCCATCTCGCTGTCGGACGAGAACGGCCAGCTGGAGCCGCAGTACTCGGTGCTCGGCATAGTGCGCTCGGGCCTGGAGATCATCGAGAAGGTCGCCAAGGACGGCGTCATCGTCAACGGCGACGACATCGTGGGCGACGGCGGCTCGACCGCGCCGAAGAACCCGATCATCATCAAGCGCGTCACCGTGAGGTAGCACGCGCAACACGACGGCGGGCGCCCCCTTGTACGCCAAACGCCACGGATTTCCCCTGTCTCCCACCGGTTCCTGTGACACACGCCGTACCAGAAGGGAGTTGTGGCCACGCCGGCCACCGTCAGCACGGCCAGCGCCCCCAGCACGGCCGGGACCGCGAACGGCGCCCCCAGCCAGTCGCCGAT
>NZ_JBEXYK010000052.1:0-75596 GCF_040630865.1 Nonomuraea sp. NPDC005730 | reverse complement strand
GGTAGCGCTGCGGGGGCATCCAGACACCTTGGCCCCCTTCGAGCTGGTCGTCACGCCGCCACGCCATACATGAACGATCTTCTCAAACACGCACTGAGGGTGTGGATTCGGATGGCGATCTCTTGTACATGGCCCATCGGGCGATCGCCGGCCGCTCCGATTTGATGACCGCTGTCTCCCAGGAGTGGGAACTTGCGATGACCGACCCGTGGCACGCCCAATGGCAAGAGATGGTAGGAGCGGAACGACGGCGTGGGAGCGAGAACGAGCCGTTGTTCTGCGTGATCGCAGGCGGGTGGTCACCTGGTGACAAGCGCTTCGGGGGAGACGCTCACCATGACGGCGCCCTGCCGGCCTTTCGCCCCCAGAAGGCCCCCGTGCAGCCGTTGCCCGCGCGGGCCGTCTGGGACGCGGCCCAGCAGATTCACCAGCGCGCCCATGGTTGAGGCGCGGCGGAAGACAGGCGGTGGGACATCGACCTCTGAGGAAAGTTCCGAATGCACGTTCTCGCGCATGTACGCGATGGCCGACTCGATCGGCCGGGCAAGGGCCGCGATCGTGGAGTGTGCCGCGCGGGCATCGGGCCGTCTCTCGTCCATTCACTCCGTGGCGGTGGACGGCGCCGGCGAATGTGTTCCGGCGCGCTTCGTGTAAGGGCCGAGCGCCGCGATGAGCTGCGCGGGCAGCGGAGCCGGCTCCAGGCCGGTGGATCGGCGCCGCATGAAGGCGACGGTCTGCCGGCCACGCGCGGCGAGTTCCGGGCCCGCGTCCGCGACGCGCTGGTAGTCGAAGATCATCGTTATCCGGTTCGTGGTGGTGTCGCACAGTGACATGTGCATCTCGATGAGATCCAGGGGCCAGCATTCGCGCAGGTAGTCGACGCCGCAAGAGACGGTGACGAGGGCGTGCCCGTCGTGCAGCATGTCCAGGACGCGGGGGCAATGTTCGGAGAGGAAGGCTTCGCGGCAGTGTCCCTGCCAGCGCACATAGTGGGCGAAGTAGGCGTTGCCGGTGAAGTTCGTCTCCTCGAAGGTGACACGGTGGCGGTGGACGTAGGTGCGTGTCATGAGGCGCCGTCCCAGGTGAGGGGGGTGCTCCCAGGTCGGTCCTCGTGAAGACAGACGGCGATCGCGACGGGGCTGGGTAGCTCGCGGATCGCGGTGACCAGACCGGCGATCCGCCGTTGTCCCGAATGCATGATCAGCCAGCCGTCGTCCCGGGTCTCGGGGACGAGGATGAGGGGATCGGAGGGACCGGCGCCGAGCTTGGCCAGGGCTTCCCTGGCGGTCCAGATCCGAGCGGCCGCCCAGGTGTTCGGCTCTCCCGCCGTGGCGGTGATCTGCCGAGCGACCTGTGCGTCTGATGTGCTCAGGAGCGAGTCCCAGCGTTGCGCGGGCGCGCCGTCGACGGCTTCCCAATCGACCGCGATGGGCCGCGTCCCGGTGGCCACCATCAGGTACCCGGCGTGATGGCTCGCGGAGGCGTACGCGCCAGAGACGATCAGCCGACCCTCCGGACTGTGGCTCACGGCGTGCTTCCCGTCCAGGAGCGTCCGCACCATACGTTCCGTGGTCGCGGGGGACGAGCGTGTACCGCTCGCGACGCAGACCAGATCGGTCGTGATCGAGGGGAAGAGCCGGTCGAGGGCGCGGGCCAGGTGCGGGCCGAGCATCTCCAGGGGCAGCGCTTGAGTGTCTGGCATCGGTCCCGTATCGGTGAGCCGCAGTCCACGCCAGGTCTCGATCACGGTGCCGTTCGCGTCGGTGACGTCGAGGTCGTAGACGAACGTGGCGCCGTCGTGGCTGCGTTCCCGGGCATGTACCTTTACAGTTCCTGTGGGAAATGCGATGCTCTGCACCGATTCCACCGCGACGGGCAGCACACGCCGGCCCGGTACGCAGCCCTGGAGCACGTGGATGTAGGCGTCGCGGGCACCGGGATCGCCTAGGAGCAGGTACGGATCGTGGAATCCGGCGAACCAGGTCGCGGTGAGGTCGGCGTCGACGAGCGCCTCGCATCGGCGTGCGGTGAGCAGCTCGTAGCGCCGGAGCCGGTGGAAGCGGGGGCCGTGGAAGAACAGGGTGCCGTAGTAATCACGGACGGCGTCGCCTGGGCCCTTGCCGGTGACGAGGGTGCGGACGGGTGCCCGGTCGGCGAACCGGCACACTGCGGAGAAGTGGTCCACCGCGTAGCCGGTCTCCGCGGCGCGCAGGACGACCTCGATCTGGCCGTCGTCGTGGCTGAGCGCCGCGAGCCGAACGGTGCGAACGCCGTCCGTCGGCACCGCCACCGGCCGGCTGAATCTGATGTGCTCGAAGGCGGGCGCGTCCGTGCGGCCGGCCACCGCCGCGGCGGCCTGAGCCATCGCCTCCATTCCCACGACTGCGGGCAGCAGCGCCCCACCGTCCAGCACGTGGTCTTCCAGATAGAGGTCTTCGGGCATGGACAGGCCGGCTTCAGTGACTAGTTCGACGCCCGGATGATGTATCAGGGGGCGTTGCAGAAACCGCCAGGTCGGCACCGCTTCCCGCTCGTACACCAGCGTCTGCCCCCGCGGATGCCGTCCGCAGACCATGACGTCGAACGGCAGGTCGTTCTCGGTGAGGAGGTCCATGAAGGCCGCGACGCCCTCGGGCACCGGGATGGGTACGACACCCTGACGAGTCAGCGTGTCAACAGCGCCGAGTCGTGCCCCCATGCCGGTGCCGGACCAGACCGACCATTCGATATTGAGGCAGCGGCATCGGGGCAGCCGCGCGGCCGCCTTCTCGACGCGGAGCCGCAGCCGCTCGTTGGCCAGCGCGTAGTCGCTCTCACCTGGCAGGCCGATCCGGGCGATGACCGACCCGAAGGTGATCAGCATGCGCAGGTCCGCCTCGTCGAGCTCGGTCAGAAGGAGGTCCAGGCCGCCGACCTTCGCGGCGAACGTCGCGCGCATGCGTTCCGGGGTTAGGTCCTCAATGCGTCCGGGCTGGTTGTGCCCGGCGGAGTGCAAGAGGCCGCGGATCGGTCCCAGCCTGAGAGCCTGCTGTACGGCATGCCTCACCGCCGCGGGGTCGGTGATGTCCGCGGACAGGTAGACGGCCTCCGTGCCTGCGGCCGCGTACCGCTCCAGGTTCGTGGCGACCTCCGGATCGTCAGCGCTGCTGCGGCCCAGCAGGACGACACGGGCGCGGGTGGCCTGGGCGAGTGCGAGGCCGCACTCTGCGCCGATTCCCTTGGCTCCGCCGGTGACGACGCACACATCTTCGGGTCCGAGCGGGAGGGTCCGGTCCGGGTCGCCGCGGCGACGCAGCCGTCGATGGCGTGTCACCGGCGTGGTCCGCCCGCCTCGGCCGTCGACGGTGATCTCGGTGTACCCGTGGAAGGCCCGCGATGCCTCCTTCGCGGCCTGCTCCAGCCCTGCCTTGGTAGCAGGTGCGTCGATCACCAGGCAGTCGGTGTCGGGACGTTCGGCTACGAGGCTCCGGCCGAGCGCGGCGCCCAGGCCCTGGTGGTGCAGGACGACAATCGGCACGTTCTCGGCCGCGGCCTCCTGGAGCGCGGCGGTGAGGACGTCGGCGGCGTCCTCGTCACCGGGCGGTAGCGCGACGAGCCGGCTCGGCGCGCCTTCTCCAGGCGGGAAGCAGGCGGAAAGCTCGGCGGCGAGAGGATGGTGTGTGGCCGACATCTTCCAGTCCCGGGCGGCGGCCCGACCGGGCGGCGGGGCGGGCACCCATCGGTGCTCGAACGCCCGTACCCATGGGGCGACCCCGGCGATGAGGGCATCGGGCTCTTGGCCGGCCTCGGGCAGCTCGTCCACGTAGGCGGCCAGGTCGGCGACCGTGGCGCCGGCCAGTGCGGGCGGCGCCACGGGCGCGGCCCTGCCCAGGCGCGCCGCGGCTTCGGCGGCGAGCCGGCCGACCTTCAGCGAGTTGAGGTGCAGATCGGTGAGGAGCCGGTCCTGCGGCCGTACTGCGGGCAGTTCCAGTTCGGTGACGAGCAGCTCCTCGACCACGGCCCGCGCGTCGCAAGCCGCCTCGGGCGGCACTCGACGCGCGGGCATCCCGGTCTTGGCTGGTTCGCCCGCTCCTTCGTGCTCAGGTGAGGCGGGAAAGGGCGTTTCGCACGGGCTGGTCAGCAACCGCCTCGGCTGTGAGGCGTCGATATGCCGTGCTCCTCTGCCGCGGACGAAGGCACCGGCGTTCGCACCGCAGGCGGCGAACAGGGCCGCCGTCACCTCCGCAGCGGGGCGCGCCGAGGGGTTGCCGCTGTCGAGAGCGAGTACCGGCACGCCCGCCTGCTCCGTGATGCCGGTGAGCATCGTGCCCGGCCCGGCTTCGATGAGCAGATCGGCGTGGGCGAGCAGGCCTTCCAGGGCGTCGGCGAATCGCACCGGCGCGGTGAGCTGCTCGCTCAGCAGGGCGGCCAGGTCGACGTCGGCGGTGATCAGCTTTCCGGTGACCGAGGAGTACACGTCGCGCTGCGCGGGACGGAGCCGGGCCGCCTTGAAGTGCGGCTCCAGTTCCTCGGCCGCCGGAGCCATGACGGACGTGTGAAAGGGGTGGGACACACGCAGCCGCGTCGCCTGCACCCCATGCTCAAGCACCCGAGCCAGAACCGTCTCCAGGTCACACGCGGGACCGGCGACGGTCACCGACGCGGGACCGTTGTAGGCGGCGATGACGGCCGCGGTGCCCTCGACGAGACGTCGGGCCGACTCGGGACCGGCGGCGAGACTGATCATGCCCCCTTCTCTGGGCATCTGGCCCATCGCCTCGCCCCGCGCGCGGGCGAGCCGCAGGACCTCCTGCTCGCTCAGCGCGTCGGCCCAGCACAGTGCGGTGAGCTCGCCCAGGCTGTGTCCCGCTGCGCCGACGGCGGTCACGTCCAGCGCGGCCACGTAACGTAGCCCGGCGAGCGAGGAACGCACGACGGCGTGCTGTGCAACGGTGGTGTCGGCCGTGCCCGCCTCCACCGGGCCGTCGGCGAACAGGTCGCCCGTGTCGACCAGCCGCCCCGTCCAGCCTGCGTCGGGATACACCGGCGCGGCCTGACCGGGCAGCAGCAGCCCGAGTCGTGCCGGTCGGCGTCCCCACAGGAACGTCCCGGCACGCACGCCGACATGCGCGTCCTCCCCGGCCATGACGAGCCCGAGCGCACCCTGCAGCCGATCGGCGAGCATGGAGGGGCCGTCCGCGACGACGGCCGCCCGCCAGGGCCGGTCGCGTGGGGCCCGCCGGGTGAGCGTCACAGCCAGGTCGGTGAATTCGGCGTCGGACAGTTCGGCGGCGTGCCCGGCCAGCATCCGCAGCTCGCGTGCGAGTCCCTCGCGGTCATCGGCGCCGAGCGTGAGCACCTCCCAGCCCGGGGCCCGCATGCTCAATCGCCGCTCTCTCGCGGTCAGAGTCGTCCGCCGGCCGGGTCGTGCCTCGGACACGACGATGTGGGTGTTGACGCCGCCGAACCCGGCGGAGGTGACCCCGGCGCGGCGGTGCGGGGCGCACCATGGTTCGGCGTCCTGCGCCGTACGGAGCACCGGCGCGTTGCCGGTCAGCTCGAGACGCGGCGACCGGCAGCCGGTGGTCGGCGGCAGCAGCTCGTGGTGGACGGCGAGAACGGCCTTGAGCAGGCCGGCGATGCCGGCGGCCGCCTTGGTGTGGCCGATGTTGGCCTTGATGCTGCCCAGCACCGCAGGGGTGCCCTCGCGGCCGGCCCGTCTCAGCGTGGCAGTGAGCGCGTCCAGTTCGACGGCGTCGCCGACCTGAGTGCCCGTGCCGTGCCCTTCGAAGAGATCCGCCGTCGCGGGTGAGAAGCCGGCCATGCGGTAGGCGCGGTCCAGCGCGAGTGCCTGACCACGCTGCTCCGGCCGGGTCAGGCCGCCCGCGCCATCGGATGACACGCCCCAACCGCGGATGAGGGCATAGACCCGCATGCCGCGCTCGTGGGCGTGGGACAGGCGGGTGAGCGCCACCATTCCGCAGCCTTCTCCGGGAAGGAAGCCGGTCGGATCACGATCGTAGATACGCATCTCGTCCTCGGCCAGCGCGCCGAGGCGGGCGAATCCAACCAGTTCGAACGGATCCAGGCTCAGGTCGACCCCGCCCGCCAGGGCGAGGTCCAGTTCACCCCGCTGCAGCGCGGCACACGCGTTGCTCACGGCGAGCAGCGACGACGCGCAGGCGCCGTCAACGGTGTAGCCGAAGCCATGGAAGTCGTAGTGGTTGCATATCCGCCCGGCGATCGTGCTGGCCAGCGCGCCGGCCAGCGACTCGTCCCCGGGTACGGGGAACGGCCGCTTGAAGTCCTCCTCCAGGCGGGCCAGCATCCGGTCGCGCTGCTCGGGCGTCAGGCCCTCGGCTGACAGCGCGGCGGCGACGGTACGGCGCACATACGGCCAGCGGGTGCGTAGTCCATGGGCCCGGGTGACCTCGCCGGTCAGGGAGTTGCCGATGACCACGCCGACCCTGTCACGGTCCAGCCCCTCGCCGCCGGGTGCTCCGGCGTCGTTCAAGGTGGCGTCGGCGACTTCGAGTGCCAGCCAGTGCGCCGGATCCACAGCGCGAAACAGGGAGCCCGGCACTCGGAAGCGCTCGCGGTCGAACGTCCAGCCCTCCAGGAGTGCCGCACGCTTGACGTAGGTGGTGTCGGCGGCCGACCGGTCGGAGGAGATGTAACCCCGAGGGGCGAGCCGCTGGGCGGGCAGCCGGCGGAACGCCTGTCGCCTCGCCAGCACGCTCTCCCACAGGCGGCTCGGGTCGTCCGCGTCAGGGAAGCGGCATCCGATTCCCACGACCGCGATGGGCTCGTCCATCAGGAGTTCCTCGATTCGGCGGCCACCTCGAGAGGGGTGGTGACAGGGGCGGGCCGCCGGTCGGGGGCCGTGCGTCGCCACAGGTTCAATGCGGCCAGTCCCAGCCAGCGCGTCACGCAGACCGACGTCAAGGCGAAGAACAGCCCGAATGACACGCCGGCCGCCACCAGCACCCCGTAGGCGGCGGCGACGGCCAGCCCGAACGCGACCTGGCGGCGGGGGGCGACCGGGGTGCTGCCCGGGTCGGTGATCATGTAATTGGTGTAGAGGATGAACGCCACGCCGCTCATCGGCAGCAGCGCGCTCGGCAGCCAGACCTCCGTCAGCACCGCCCGCACCACGGCCTGGAGGACGAACCCGCCCAGCCATCCGAGGATCAGCGGCATCTTTCCGGTCAGCTGGGCGTTCAGCATGGTCCCGGCGGCAAGGATGGCGAGCGGGATCACCCATCGCCACAGACCGGGGCTGTACTCGGTGAACTGGTACGGCGGCGCGATGCCGACCCACGGGAACAGCAGGAGGACGACGGTGATTCCGGTGTTGGACGGGTTCAGGACGTGCCTGAGCCGCCCGTGGACGCGTATCCGGACGACGTACTTGGTGGCGATGGCGACCGCGACCGCGAGCATGTACGGGGCCAGCCGGTCGTTGGCGAAGAGCAGCATCGCCGAGGCCAGCCCGGCGATGTGCGCCGGAAGCAGGAAGTCGGCGAATGTCGCCGCCGAGCCCAGGAACCGGGGCCGCCGTCGAGAGGCCAGGGCTTCGAGGCTCTCCAGGGTCAGTTCGACGGCGTAGGCGGTCAGCACCGTCACGATCGGCGTGAGGTATGCCTGCTCGAAGCCGAGCCACGCATGCCCCAGCACGGTGAGGACGGTGATGGACAGTGCGAAGCGTCGTAGTGCCTTGATACGCCGTTGGTCAGGCGAGAGTTCAGCGGCCACGTCGGCCTCCGTTCGACGAGCCGTGCTCCAGGATCACGGTGTGCCATCCCGGCCGCAGGGTCCGGGTGATGCGGTGCAGGCCGGATGAGTCCCGCCAGGTGATCTCAGCGGTCACGTCCCGCAGCGGGCGGTCGCCCAGGCCGAAGAGCAGGTCGGGGCTGGACACGCCGGTGTGCCCGTTGGCCGGGTAGACCTGCTGGGTCTGCGTGGGGGAACCCGGTGCCGACACGGTGACGCGGGCGCCGATGGCCGGGGTGAGCGCGCGGTCACGACCTGCCGGTGCCGGCACCCGCAGCCGCAGGCCCACGTGGTCACCGACCGGGCCGGCGTTGCGGTAGAACGTCGACCGGCCCCACTGATTGGCCACCGCGAAATCCAGACGGCCGTCGGCGTCGGTGTCGGCCAGGGCGAAAGACCGGCTGGGCGTCTCCTGTTCCAGATCCAGCATGGGGGACAGGTCTGTGTAGCGGCCCTGCGGCGTCCGGACGAAGAATCTGTTGTGCGCGGCCCCGGACAGATCGTCCCCTGGCCCGAAGTCCGGCCAGGCGATGGGTTCCCGCAGCAGGGAGTCGTTGGTCATCGCCAGTTCCTGAAGTTGAGGCCAGCGGTTGGTCTCCCCCTTGATGAACCCGACGGCCTGCAGGATCTGCTGCTCGCCGCTGTTGGTGAAGTCACCGGTCTTGATGTCCCAGGCCCAGCCGGACCTGGACAGGCCCAGTTCCTCGCTGCGGTCCTGGTACGGGGCAACGCCCTTGAGCAGGTCGTCGGCCGTTCCGGCGGGGGCGAACACGAAGTTGCTCTCCTGGAGCGCGTAGGGGAGCGTGATGTTGCTGACCAGGATGTGTGGCAACGGATCGGGGCTCAGCTGGGCGAACGCGACGCCCATGCCCTTGAACGAGTCACGCCCGACGACCTTCGACTTCGGCGTGGAGGGCGTGCGAGGCCCGGCGGCGGTCGTGAAGCGGACGCGGCCGGGCGAGGAGCGGTTGACCAGCAGGTGGTCGCGTCCGAAGTCGTTGGCGAGGTACAGCTCCGGCAGCCCGTCGCCGGTGAGGTCCTGCGCGCCCGTGGCCAGCGTCCAAGAGGTGCGAGCGTCCGGTGGCAGAGCCTGCGGTTCTTCCTGGAAGGAGGCGTCCGGAGCGGCCCCGCCCAGCCCTCGCTTCCACCGCAGCACGTGCGTGGTGCCGGCGCCCGCGGCGTTGGACATGCCGTCCTGCATCTTCATGAGCGGATCCGGCCCGGCCTCCGGATCCAGCACGCGGGCGCCGTCGGCGAAGTAGTTCCCGACGATGACGTCCGGACGGCCGTCGCCGTCGACGTCGGCGATGTTCACGGTTTCGGTGTTCCAGATCCGCGGAGGCGAGATCAGTTCGCGTGACTGGAAGCCGTCCGTGGTGGGGGGCCGATCGAGCCCGTCACGCCGCAGGTACAGGACGGGTGACCGCCCCCAGTAGGAGACCAGGAGGTCAGTGCGCCCGTCCTGGTTGAAGTCGCCCGGCACGCAGCCCATCGGCGCCATCGTCGCCGGATTCCACCACAACCCCTGGGGCGTCAGCCGGAACGGCGTGAAACGATCACCCGTGCCCGGCGCCGGGCGTACGGTCACTGAGTCATCGCGCGGGTCCACCAGGCACACATCGCCGTCGCGGCCGCTGCCTGCGATGTCCGCGATGGCCACGGCCGCGCCGACCGCCGAGATCCACGCCGAGATCCGGGCGAGGCCGGGTGCCACCCGACGGACCGTTCTCGCGTGTGCGGGATCCCCGTCCAGATCCATCCGGACGAAGCGAAAACGCTCGGCCAGTCGCGCCCGCTCGTCCTCCGCCACGGTCGGCTCCCGGCTCACGATCACGAGCGCCCCCACGACCGCGAGCGCCACGGCGGGCACCAGCAGTCCGCGCCAAATTCGTTGCAACACGATCCCCCCGCACACGTGCTGTGATTTCTCGCCGTACTCTTCGATCCGTCTACTCGGCTCCGGCGAGCCGGCGAATCTCACGTCGCCACAGGAGGAATTCCTGGACGGTCCCTTCACCGGAGAGCGAGGCAGCCGCCTTCTGCGTCCAGTCGGCGGCGGTGTCGACATCGACGCCGGTCAGGCGGCGTACGGCCGCCCGCGTGTACCCGGGCACATGGCCGGCGCGACGCCGTGCCTCTGCGGCGAAGGCGGCCCCCTGGGCCACATGGACCCGATGTCCGGCGGACAACTCCGCCAGACGGCCGAGTTCCTCCCCGGTGGCGCCGCCGGCGTAGGTCGCCGCGAGCCCCACACCGCTCCACAGATGGGGCCGGTGCTCCGGAGGGGCGGCCTCGATCGCGACCGCCACCGACTCAGGGTCAGCGGACTCGATGAACCACAGACTCCGGCCCATGCCCTGGCACCGGACAGCGTCCGTCGCGCGCAGCGGACGGCGGCTTCTGTGTCGTCGCAGCGCGCGTCGGCCACCGAAGAACCCGAGGGAGAATCCCCATCCGTCCAGCGCGAGCCACCCGAGCAGAGGATCCAGGCTCAGCAGCCGGCGCGCGCCCGGGTAACGGAGCCGGGCAAGCGCCCATCCCGCCCCGACGTGGATCACGTAGGGGTGCTCCTCACCCGGCCCTGCGAGCAGCGCCTTCGTGCGGCGTCCTCGGGACAGCAGAAGGCCGTCCATCAGGGAGCACGCCATCGCGGCCCCTTCGAAGGCGAAGCCACGCTCCTCGGGCTCCACCGAACCGAGCCGCACGTGCACCTGGCCGATCGGAGAACCGGCCATCGCGGTGTTGAACCCGTACAGGAACGATCTGGCATGCCCTTCGAGGACAGCACGGCTGACGGGACGATTCAGGGCGAATCCTCGCTCGGCAAAATCCGCGAGCCCGTCCACAAGCCGAAAACGGCTGAAAACAAAGTTCCGCCACCCGGACATTGACGACCAGCACCTCAAGGAAGTTGTCGGCAATTGCGCGACAACGCAACAATTCTCGCAATATCGAGAGCATAGCATGGGGGAAAGGGGAAATTTCGACCGATTTGCCAGGGCTGGCATGCTATAGCACATGCATGCATTCGGCGGCATTGCCAAGTAATTTCGGCGCCATCGGACATGCTTTAACGCAATAGCCACCTGGAACGAGAACATCCCCCGCGGGCAACGGCGTGTCCTCCTGCGGGGTCTCCGGACCAGAACCACCGCGAACCCGCGCATGCGCTGCTCTCCGACGGCTGGCGCATCCGGCGGAGCCATCGTCTGATGGCCGCCGCCCTGGCCTCTCGTCCAGTTTCGCGAAGACCGTCCAGATGCGTCTTGGGTATCTTCTCCGACACGGCACTGGAGCAAGTCAAAGGAGAAAGACTTCTCCTACCTGGAGAACAATGCCGATTCTCACTGGGAAGGAGATCCGATATGACCGGGACCACCATGGGCAGGTACCTCCTGCAGTGCGCTGTCGGCGCTCAACGGCAAGTACCATGCGAGGGTCCGCCCGCAGTTCTTGCGGCCGCGAACGACTCCTGCCATGCCCAGCGCCTACGGCACTCGGCGGTCGAAGCGGCCGAGCGAGGGGCCGTAGACGAACTCGCGCGACATCTGGATGAAGTTCTGCGGGAACCCGAGTGGAAAGGCACTGGCCTCGTCGAGCCGGTCCACCACCTCCGACGGCAACCGCAGTTCGAAGGCGGCGAGGTTGTCGGTGAGCTGGTCGAGAGTCCTGGCGCCGGAGATCGGATGGATCCAGGTGCGGTGCGCCCGGGTCCAGGCGAGGGCCACCTGCGAGGAGGAGACGCCGAGCTCGTCGGCGACGGCGTCGACCTCGGCGGCGATCGCCAGGTGGTGGTCGGGTACGGCGTCGCGGCTGATCCTGGACCCGGCGGCGGCGTCGGTGCGGGTGAACTTTCCTGACAGCACACCGCGAGCCAGCGGCGCCCACGCGGCCACTGACAGGCCCAGGGTTTCGGCCATGGGCAGCAGCTCGCGCTCGATATCGCGCTCCAGCAGGCTGTAGGACAGCTGCAGGCCGATGAACGGCGTCCAGCCGCGCAGTTCGGCGATGGTGTTGGCGCGCGCGATCACCCAGGCGGGCACGTCGGAGAAGCCCAGGTAGAGCACCTTGCCCGCGCGTACCAGGTCATCGAGAGCGCGTAACGTCTCCTCGATCGGGGTGGCGGGATCCCAGATGTGCACCCACAGGACGTCCAGGTAGTCGGTGCCCAGGCGCCGCAGGCTCTCCTCCACCGATCGCCTCAGGTTCTTGCGGTGGTTGCCGGAGGCGTTGGGGTCGTCCCCGTCCATCGACAGCGTGTACTTGGTGGTGAGGACGTAGCGGTCGCGCTCCTTGGCGATCAGTTCACCGACGATGCGTTCGCTGGAGCCCTCGGTGTACCTGTTCGCCGTGTCGATCATGTTCCCGCCCGCCTCGGCGTACGCGGTGAACATCCTGCGGCATTCCTCGAGCGGAGCGCCCCAGCCCCAGTCCTCGCCGAAGCCCATCGTCCCGAGGATCATCTCGGACACTCGCAACCCGCTCGTCCCGAACGTCGTGTATCTCATGGAAAGGACTGTACATAGCGTCTAGACAAGCTGTCTAGCCGCTAGAATTCCAGAATGGAGGCGAGAGCGGGCCGTCGCGCCCCACGGCCGAAGGACGACGACCGTGACCTACGCGAGGTGATCCTGGCCGCCACGCGCAGGCTCCTCGACGAGCGGCGCTTCGACGAGCTGAGCGTGGCCGACATCCTGGCCGCCGCCCAGGTGGCGCGCGGCAGCTTCTACTTCTACTTCGCGAGCAAGCACGAGGTCCTGGCCGAGCTCGTCCGTCGCGCCATCGCCCGCGGCCACGAGGTCGCGCAGCCCTGGCTCACGCACGACGAACCCGACCAGCGGCGGGCCTCCGTACGGCACGGCATCAGCCACGGCGCCCGCCTGTGGCGCGAGGAGGCGCCCGTGCTGCGGGCCATCGTGGAGAACTGGCGCACCGACCCGGAGCTCACCGCACTCTGGCACGACCAGATGGCGAGCTTCACGGCTGCCACCACCGAACGCATCACCACCGAACGCATCACCACCGAACGCATCACCACCGAACGCATCACCACCGGGGGTGCCACCGCGCCGGACGTGGATCCGGCCGCCCTGGGCGCGGCGCTGACCTGGCTCGGGGAGCGCCTCTACTATCTCGCCGCCCTCGACGTGGCACCCTTCAACGACGAGGACACCCTCGTCGAGGTCCTCACCCACATCTGGATGACCTCCCTCTACAGCGAGCCGGGAGCCTAGGCGCCGAGATTCGGAGTGCTCACTCCCGAGTGCGCAATCGTCTCTTCCGCGGTCTTCCGACCACCGGGACCGCCGGACTATCATGGACGCCGCGCGCGCGGATTCCCACGATCTTTCAGAAAAACTGAAAGATCCGTTGCAGAACTCCTCGATGGACGCGCGCTCTCGCTCGCCAACAGACTCCCTTCCTGAGATCCAGCAGCGGACCCGACCGATCGGGGCCGCTTCACAGGAAGCGCGATCTATGGCGAATCGATCCCGGAGAGTGGTGCCCGCAGGGCTCGCGCTCGTCCTGGCCCTCGTGACGGCGGGCTGCAACGCGAACTCGCAGTCCACCTCGCAGTCCACCGAGCCGGCGAAGAGCAAGAACGCGGCGCCGCTCGAGTCCGTGCCCAAGGGCGGGACCCTGCACTACCTCTCGCGGCGCGCGACCGAGTCCTTCGAGACCGCCAACGCGCAGATGGTGCCGACCAGCCGGCTGCGGTGGGTGCACCGCGGGCTGACGTCGTGGCGGACGCTCCCCGACAAGGACACGGTCCTCGTGCCGGACCTCGCCACCGACACCGGCAAGACGGACGACGGCGGCAAGACGTGGACCTTCACGTTGAAGGAGGGCTTGAAGTTCTCCGACGGCAGCCCGATCACCGCCAAGGACGTGAAGTACGGCATCGAGCGGTCGTTCGCGCCGATGTTCCAGGGGGGCCTTGGCTACCACAAGACGCTGCTGGTCGGCGGCACCGACTACGACGGCCCGTACGACGGCAAGGAGCTCGACTCCATCGAGGTCGCCGGTGACCACGAGATCGTCTTCCGGCTGAAGCGTCCGTTCGGCAACTGGCCGTGGATCGTCAGCATGCCGGCCTTCGCTCCGGTGCCGGCCGCGGCCGACACCAAGCCGGAGACGTACGGCGAGCACCCGGTCGCCAGCGGCCCGTACCAGGTGACGAGTTTCCGCAAGGGGGCGCAGGCGGTGCTGGACCGCAACCCGAACTGGACGGCCGACAGCGACCAGGTGCGGTTCGCCGGCCCGGACAAGATCGTCCTTGACATGGGCCTGAACAACGACACGATCGTGCAGCGCCTCATCGACGACAAGGGCGAGGACCGGACCGCCATCAGCAACGCGCTCATCTCGCCGTCGCAGTTCCAGCGGATCCAGTCCGACCCGTCGATCTCCGACCGCATGGCCAACAGCCCGTCGGGCTACTTCCGCTACCTCGCCATGAACGTCAAGCGCCCGGGCCTGTCCGACGTCCGCGTACGGCAGGCGATCAACTACGCGGTCAACAAGGCCGAGGTGCAGAGCGTGTACGGCGGCCCGAAGTTCGGCGGCCAGATCACCTCGACCATCATGACGCCCGGCATCCCCGGCCACACCGAGTACAACCTGTACGACGGCGGTGACACCGGCGACGTCGACAAGGCGAAGGAACTGCTCGCCGCCGCCGGTGTCTCCGACCTGAAGCTCACGCTGACCTATCCGACCGACGTGAGCGCGATCGAGGAGAAGGAAGCCCAGAGCATCAAGAACTCGCTGGCGCGGGTCGGCGTCAAGGTCGAGCTCAAGGGCCTGGACAGCAACACCTGGTCCGAGCTGGTCTCGTCCGCCGACGGCGACTACGACATGACGACGAACGGCTGGGGAGCGGACTTCCCGAGCGGCATGAGCACCATCCAGCCGCTGTTCGCGTCGAGCGAGATCGGCAACGGCGGCGGAAACGCCTCGAAGTTCTCCGACCCCAAGGTGGACGCCGCGATCGACGCCGCGATCGCGGAGCCGGACCTCGACAAGGCCGCCAAGATGTGGGCCGCGATCGACAAGCAGATCATGGAGCACGCCCCGGTCGTGCCGATCCTCGTGCAGCGCACGCAGGCCCTGGCCGGCTCGAAGATCATGAACTACTTCATCCCCGCCTACCCGCCGTTCGCGAACGAGTTGGTCGTCGGTGTCGATCGCTGAGATCCAGCAGGCGGAGGGCCGGGGCACCTCGGTCCTCGGCCGCTTCCTCCGGAAGCGGTCCGGCGTGGCCGGCCTGGTCATGCTGGTCGTGCCGCTCGTCGCGGGGCTCTGCGCCCCGCTGCTGGTGCGGATGGAGGGGCAGGACCCGAACACCCTGCACACCGACCTGCTCGACCCGGACGGCGGCCGTCCGCTGGGCGCCTTCGGTGGCGTCAGCGCCGACCACTGGCTCGGCGTCGTCCCGGTGACGGGCGTCGACCTGTTCGCCCAGATCGTCTACGGCATCCGCTCGTCGCTGTTCATCGCGTTCGGGGCGAGCATCCTGTCGATCGCCTTCGCCGCCGTCCTCGGTACGGCGATCGGGTACTTCGGCGGCTGGCTCAACGCCGTCGCGGGGCGGGTGATCGACTTCATGTTCGGCTTCCCGGGCCTGATGTTCGTCATCGCGATCATGGCGATCGTGCCGCCGGAGATGCCGCGGGGCCTGGTCCTCGTGCTGGTGCTGGCCTTCTTCGGCTGGACCGTTCCGGCCCGGATCATCGGCGCCCAGGCCGGCGCCCTCAACGCCCGCGCCTTCGTCGAGGCGGCGCGCGCGAGCGGGGCCGCGCCCTGGCAGATCATCCGCAGGGAGATGCTGCCGCACCTCTTCGGCCTGGTCGTCGTCCTGTTCGCGATGTCACTGCCCGGCAACGTCAGCGTGGTCGCGGGACTGTCGTTCCTCGGCGTCGGCATGCGTGGCGACGTGCCCGACCTCGGCAAACTGCTTTCGGACTCGCTGCCGTGGATCTACAGCGGTGCGGACGTCTGGTACATGCTCTTCCCGGGCGCCGTGGTGTTCCTGATCGTTTTCGGCGCCACGCTCGCCGGTGACGCGCTGCGCGACGTCCTCGACGTGCGCATGGAGGATGCTGCATGATCGTCTACATTGCCCGCCGCATGGCCACCGCGGTGTTCATGCTCCTCGCGATCGCCTTCGTGACGATAGCCCTCTTCTTCGGGGCCTCGAAGGACCCGGCCCGCGCCATGTGCGGCAAGCCGTGCCCGCCCGAGACCCGGGCCAAGGTCAGCGCCTACATGCAGACCGACCAGAGCCCGGTGTGGCAGTACGCCGAGTTCGTGAAGGGCCTCTTCGCCGGCCGTACGTACGGCGAAGGCGCCCAGCAGGTGCACTGCCAGGCGCCCTGCTTCGGCTACTCGTTCCCGAACCGCAGCGACGTCACGACGCTCATCGCCGAGCGGCTGCCCGTCACGTTGTCGCTCGCGTTGGGCGCGGCCGTCCTGTGCCTCGTCGTGGGCATCGGCCTCGGCGCGTTGTCGGCGATACGCAAGGGCGGGGTGGTCGACCGGTTCTCGATCGGCTTCGCGATGTTCGGGTTGTCGGTCCCGACCTTCCTCGTCGGCCTGCTCGTCGTCCAGGTCTTCGGCTTCATGCTCAACGTGCTGCCGTACTCCGGCTTCGTGCCGTTCTCGGAGTCACCGGCGGAATGGGCCTGGCACCTGATCGGCCCGTGGATGGTGCTGTCGTTCATCCTCGCCGCCGGCTACATCCGGGTCACCCGCACCCAGCTGCTCAACGAACTCTCGGCCGACCACCTCGTCGCGATGACCGCGCGTGGCGCGTCGGCCCGGCGGGTGAACCGGCACGCCGTCCGCGGCGTGATGGTGCCGGTCGTGGCGATGTTCGCGCTCGACGTCACCGCGCTCCTGGGCGGCTCGGTGATCGCGGAGAAGGTGTTCAGCCTGCACGGGCTCGGCGACCTGCTGTTGTCCGGCGTGAACGAGTCCGACCTGAGCATCGTCGTCGGGGTGACGCTCTTCTCCGCCTTCCTCATCATCGTCGGCAATCTGATCGCCGACCTGCTGATGCCGCTTCTCGATCCGAGGATCCGCCGTGCCTGACCCCGTACTCCAGGTCGAGGACCTGTGCGTCTCGTTCACCGGCGGCGGCGTCACCGCCGATGTCGTGCGGGACCTCTCCGTGAGGCTGGACGGCGGCCGCACGCTCGCCGTGGTCGGCGAGTCGGGGTCGGGCAAGACGATCACCGGCCGGGCGATCATGCGGCTCCTGCCGCGCGGGGCGAGCGCCCGGGGCCGGATCGTCGTCGCCGGCCGGGAGATGCTCTCCGCCGACGAACGTGAGCTGCGCCGGGCCCGCGGCTCCGAGGTGGCCATGGTGTTCCAGGACTCGATGTCCGCGCTCAGCCCGTACCTCGACATCGGCGCGCACATCGCCCAGGCGGTCCGCCTGCACGACCCGTCGGTCACCCGTCGCGCTGCGCGGGCCCGTGCGGTCGAGATGCTCGACCGGGTCGGCATCCCCGAGCCCGCGGACGCCGTACGCCGCTTCCCGCACGAGTTCTCGGGCGGCATGCGGCAACGCGCGGTGATCGCGATGGCCCTGGTGAACCGGCCGGCTCTGCTCATCGCCGACGAGCCGACCACCGCGCTCGACGTGACGGTGCAGGCGCAGATCCTGGCCCTGCTCCGCGGGCTCCAGCAGGAGTACGGCATGGCGATGCTCCTGATCAGCCACGACTTCGGGGTGGTGGCGAGTGCGGCGGACGACGTCCTCGTGCTGTACGCCGGTCGCCAGGCCGAGTACGGCAGCCTCCGCGACATCTTCGATCAGCCCGCCCACCCGTACACCGCCGGCCTCCGGGCGGCCACGCCGCGGCTGGACGCCCGGCTCGACATCGGTGGGGAGCGGACCCGGCTGCGCGCCATCCCCGGCACGCCCACGTCGCTGCGCGACGCCGGACCGGGTTGCGCCTTCGCGCCGCGCTGCGGCTTCGCCGACCAGGTCGGCGCACGCTGCGTCGTGGAGGTACCGCTGCCCACCGTCCGCCCGACCAACGAGGACGGCGGCGTGCACCTCGCGGCCTGCCACCTCGATCGTCTCCCCGAACCGCAGGAGGTCACCCGGTGAGCGAGCCGATCCTGGAGATGACCGACGTCAGCAAGCGCTACCGCACCGCCGGTGGCCTCGGCCGAGGCCGCAAGGGCTTCCTCGCCGTGGACGGCGTCTCGCTCCATGTCGAGCGGGGCGAGGCGCTCGGCCTGGTCGGCGAGTCCGGCTCGGGCAAGTCCACGCTGGCGCGGATGGCCAACGGCCTGGTGGTGCCGACGTCCGGCACCGTCCGTACGGACGGGCAGGACGTCGCCCGCCTCGGCCGGCGAGGACTGCGGCGGCTGCGGCGCAACGTCGCCATGGTCTTCCAGGACCCGCTGGCGTCGCTGAACCCGCTGCAGACCGTGCGGCAGACGCTGGAGAACGTCTTCCGCGCGCACGGCGAGACGACGTCGACCGCCGAACTGGTCGCGCTGCTGGAGTCGGTCGGCCTCGGCGCCGACTACCTGGGGCGCTACCCGCACGAGGCGTCCGGCGGGCAGCTCCAGCGCGTCGCCGTGGCACGCGCGCTCGCCCTCAAGCCGGATCTGATCATCGCCGACGAGCCGACCTCGGCGCTCGACGTGTCGGTGCGTGCCCAGATCCTCAACCTGCTGGCCGACCTTCAGCGCGACCAGGGGATCTCGTTCCTCCACGTCAGCCACGACCTGGCGGTGATCCGGCTCTACAGCGACCGCGTCGCCGTCATGCAGCGCGGCCGTATCGTCGAGACCGGCTCGTCCGACGAGATCTTCCGCTCCCCGCGGCATCCCTGCACGCGCGCGCTGGTCGAGGCGACGCCGGAGGCGAGCTGCTGATCTGACCTGCGGGAGCGTTGCGCGACGCCGAAGAGGCGTGCCACGATCAAGACCATGATCCACCGAACGACAACCCCGTCGTGAGCCGGCCGGGGGCCGGCGCGACAGAGCAGTGAATGAGGACACGTGGGAACAGACCTGTTCGTCCGAGAGTATGGGCGGGACGCAGCAGATGCGCCTGCCATTCTCATCCTCCACGGCGCCGTGGAGTCCGGCGCCTGCTACGGTGACGCCGTCGACCGCTGGGGCGGCGACTACCACATCGTCGCGCCGGACGCGCGGGGCCACGGGAAGTCGCCCGGCCGCCTGCCCGAGCACGAGGGCGTTCCGTCCACCGACGTGATGGTGCAGGACGCGATCGACATCCTCAAGGACATGCTCGACGAGACCGGGCGCAGGACGCTCGTCGTCGGACACTCCATGGGCGCGCGGATCGCCGCCTTCGTCGCCGCCGACGCCCCGCACCTCGTGGCCGGCGTGGTGCTGGAGGACCCGCCGTGGTGGGTCCCGGAGGCCGGTCCCAACCCGTGGCTCAGCGTCGAGCAGACCACCAAGGACCCCTTCGACTACGCCGACACGGCGTCGGTCGAGGAACTCGTGGACATGCAGCGCGAGCTCAAGCCCCACTGGGCGGAGCAGGAGCTGCGCCCGCTCGCCGAGGCGATGAAGGCCGTCGACATCGACTACATGCAGCAGCGGGTCCACGAGAAGCGCCGGATCTGGACGCCGACCGCGCGGCAGATCACGGTCGGCCCGGCCGGCGTGCCGGCGCTGCTCGTCACCGGCACCGGCGACGTCATCGTGGACAAGCATTCCCGTGAGCGCCTCACGGCCGTCGCGCCCGGCTTCGACGTCGTCGTGATCGAGGGCGCCCATCACTGCGTGCGCCGCGACAAGCCGGAGGAGTACCACCGGCACGTCGACGCCTTCCTCCGCGAGAACGCGCCGCCGGCCGGAGCCGTCACTCGACGCTGAAGGTGTCGGAGCGCGCGAGCGGGCCGTAGACCTCCGAGTCCGGCTCGGACACGGCGGCCCGCATCGCCTCCAGCCCCGCGCGTACGACGGGGTGGCCCTGGTTGTCGCGCCGCGTCGTCATGATCACCTTGCGCAGCGGCGCGATGCCGCGCGTCGGCAGGATCGTCACCCACTCGGCGTCGCGGGCGGAGAGCGCGGACTCCGGCACCAGGCAGATCCCCGACTCGGCCGCGACCAGCGCCAGCGCGGCGCGGTAGTCGTCCGAGACGTGGGTGATCGGCGGGTGGAAGCCGAGCTCCGCGCACGCCTGCAGCACCATCGTGCGGCACGGGTTACCGGGCGAGGGCATGATCCAGCCCTCGTCGGTGAGCTGGGTGAGCCCGATGCCCTCCTCGCCGGCCAGCGGGTGCGTCTGGGGGAGGACGACCTTGAACCGCTCGATGTAGAGCGGGAACTTCACGATGTCGGGGGAGTCGCGCTCGGGGTCGGACTCGTACTCCATGCTGACGGTCACGTCGATGTCGCCCCGCATCAGCATCCGGTGGCTCATGTGCGCCTCCGCGTCGACGACGGTGACGTCGACACCCGGGGCCTGACGGCGCAGCTCGACGATGGCGGGTGCCACCAACCAGCTGATCGCCGTGGGGAAGGCGCCGATCCGGAGCTGCCCGAGGACACCGCCCGCGTGCGCGGCCAGGTCAGCCTCGGCGATCTTCAGCCGTGAGCTGATCTCCTCGGCGTGCCCGGCGAGGATGCGCCCGGCCGGAGTGAGCACCAGCTTGCGCCCCGAGCGTATGACGAGCGCGTGACCGACCTCGCGCTCGAGCGCCGCGAGCTGCTGCGACACCGCGGACGGCGTCAGGTGCAGCGCCGCCGCGGTCGCGGTGACAGAGTCGGACAGCACGAAGGCGCGGAGGATGAGGAGACGTCGGGGGTCGATCGTGGGCACGCGGGCTCCGTGGCGGGTCGGCCGGGCGTCCGTCGCAGTGGGGCATCCGCGAGGCGGGACCGGGGGACCCCGATGTTAGCGGGCCCCTCCGGACGCGGGCGCTCCGGCACGGGGTAGGCCGCCTGTGGGCGCCGGGAACCGCTGGGTTCACGGTCGCAATTCCGCGGGCGGGTAAAAGCGGGTGGTGAGCATTTGACCCGCCCGCCCGGGAATGGCGTACGCCGCCGCCGACGCATCACGAAGTACTGTGACCGCCAGGGCTCGCCACGGCCGATGGGCGGGAAGGTGCCGTCGTGATCCGCATCCTTTATTGGAACCTCAGCAATTTCTCCCTGCCCAAGATCTCCGACCCGACGACCGTCACCACGACGAACGAGTCCGCCGCCCGGCAAAGCTATATCGTCACCAAAGTCATGCGCGGCCCCACCGGCGGCCCCATCCCCGACCTCATCGTCGTCGTCGAGGTCTTCTCGCGTATCACCGACGTCGACGCCGAAGGCATCGCGCTGAACCCGAGCAGCAACGCGGGAAAGGCCGTCCTGCGGTTGCTGGGCCAGATCCGCGCGGACGCCACCCTCGGCAACGGGACCGACTGGTGCCTCGTCCCGCCGATCAACATCGGCGGGCTCGGCCGGCAGGAGGCCGTGGCCGTCCTCTACAACGCCAACATGCTCCAGTTCACCGGCCCGAACCTCTTCTACGAGCTCTACGGCCCGCCGGGCACCGTCGTCGGGCAGAGCCAGCCGGTCACCCTGGCAACCTCCCAGAAGCTGACCCCCTACCCCGCCCCCTGGCTCGCCAGGACGGCGACCCTGGGACGGACGACCACGTTCCCGGGGACCCCTCAGCCGATCGCCGAGAACCAGCTGGCCGGCGAATGGCAGTACTACACCGCCGGCACCGTCCGGCCGATCCCCTCGCCGACGCCGCCCCCGATGCCGCCCAACCGCCTGCAGTTCCCCAATGACGGCTGCCGGGCGCCGTTCTACACCCGCTTCCTCGACGTGGCCGGCAATCGCACCATCAACCTCTTCGCCGTCCACACCTCCCCGGACACGGCGCGGGCCGGGGTCAAGCGGATGGCGCTCGTCCCCGAGATCGCCGCCGTCAACGCGGGCGAGGTCAACGTCCTGCTCGGCGACTTCAACGTGGACACGTTCGAGCCCGCCGCCGACGCCTTCACGGCCCTTCTCACCGGCTCGGGCGGCATCTACACGCTGGAACTCGACGCGCGGGTGGCGCACGCGGGCAACCCCGTCCCGAGCCGCAAACCGTACTGCATGACGCACCTGCTCCCGGCCAACGCGGCGATGCCGTACAACGACTCGGGGGTGGCGGCGGATCCGCAGCACAATGTCTATCCGCGCTTCGGTTACATGGGCAGCTCGTACTTGGGGATCAGCGACACCGGAGCCATCGACAACATCCTGACGGCTTATGGAGGCGCGGGCGCCGCCGCCAACCTGACCGTCGTCAACACCTACACCGGAACGCCGTACAACCTGTTTCCGCCGGCGCCGCAGGGAGTCACGGCGGAACTGACGGGAGGGCTGCCCTTTCCCAGCCACTTTCCCTCCAAAATGCTCACCAGATGCCCACCGGCACTCCTGGGAGCCGGAGGAATTCAGCCGAACACCGGTGGCGCCGCATTCCTGGAGCAGATCTTCCAGAGCTGGGACTACGCCGGTCTGCCGTTCAGCACCAGTGACCATCTGCCTCTGATGATCGACATTTAGCGGCCGCCGAATGAGTCTCCAGGACCTGCAGACCGTCCTCCAGTCCCAGGCCGACGGGAACGGCGCCGTCACCGTCGCGGAATCCACCCTGACGGCGGCCGGGCTGACCCCGGCGGCCGGCTTCGACGCCACGATCCGGACCAGCCTGAACGTGACGTCCGGCCTGTCCGTCGCCTTCACCGGCCAGGTCCCGGCGCCCGAGGGAGACCAGCTCAGCCTCTCGGGCACGGCCGCCTTCCTGGGGGTGACCTCGGTTCCGGCGCTGGTGGTCTTCACCCTGGAGACCGGCGGCACGGTCGACGCCCTGATCGTCGCCACCCTGCCCGCGGACTGGACCTTCGGCACCAGCTTCCAGGCGCTGGAGACTCAGCCGTTCACCAGCATGACCCTGACCCAGCCAGCGTTCCTGGTGACCACGGCCGCCCAGACCACCTACGCCTGGCAGCCGGGGGCGCCCGCCCTCACCCTCGCCAAGGGACTGAACGTGGCCGCGTACCTCGGGCTCGACGGCCCCGCCGCCCTCCTGCCGGGGCTGATCGACAGCCTCGAACCCACCGGCACGGTCGTCCTGTGCGGCACGATCGACCCCACGACCGACCTGCCGGCCGTGGCGCTGACCGGCACCATCGACGCGCCCATCACCGCGGACACGTCCTTCGACCTGTCGCTGCCGACGGTCCTGGTGACCAGCGAGCCCGACGAGAACGGGTTCCTGGCCTACTGGCTCTCCTTCGCCTCGACGCTCAACGTCGGCGGGCAGCCGTTCAGCACCTTCCAGGCCGCGCTGATCGAGGGATCGCCGAACCTCTGCCTCACCATGACGGCGACGGGCAAGCCCATCACGCCCGACGAGATCATCAAGCTGATCGGCAACGTCGACTTCACGCAGTCGATCCCCTCGGCGCTGACGGAGGTCTTCTCCTCCGTCGGGCTGACCGGCCTCGGCGCGACCTTCAACGTCGAGACGCCCGCGGTCCTGGACATCACCGGCGGGATCGGCACGACGTCGTCCTGGACGCTGGGGGACTTCACGCTGGAGAACATGACGCTCAACTGCTCGGTCATGTCGCCGTTCGACGCCTCCCCGATGGTGCTGGCCGGCTTCGGCGCCACCGCGCAGATCTTCCCGGACGTCTTCCAGGGCGTGTTCGACTTCGAGCTGACCGCCGACACGGCCGGCGATCTCGGGATCGTGGCCGGTTTCACCGGCACGGTCACGCTGAAGGACCTGGTGGACGGGATCTCGGGCAACACCGTCGACCTGCCGGACTGCCTGCAGGGCATCCAGTTCGACGACTTCGGCATGAGCTTCGCCAAGGGCGGCGACGGCTCCGACTGGCAGATCTACGGCACGGCGCAGGGGCTGTTCAGCCTCGGCCTCGACACCGGGCCGCTGAACGTCACCGTCACCGCGGTCATCTCCTCGACCGGCGGGCAGAAGACGTACCAGCTGGTGGGCGCGCTGCAGATCGGCGAGGAGTTCTTCGACGTCGAGATCGACCTCGGCGCCGCCGGCAGCAGGATGACCGCCTCCTGGATCGACCAGGGGGAACCGCTCGGGTTCGCCGACGTCGCCGCCGCCTTCGGCTGGACGTCCATGCCGGCCGTCCCGCCCGACCTCGACCTGGGGCTCACGGGGGCCACGCTGGTCTACCACTTCACCGACGACAGCATGGCCTTCGGAGCGCAGTCGCGAACCTACGGCGAGGCCGCGTTCGTCACGCTCAAGACCGGCCGGACCCGCGTCTGGACCTTCTGCCTGGCCGGCGGCCGGAGTTTCAGCCTGTCGGACCTGCCGCTGGTCGGCGACGAACTCGCCCGCGTCGAGAACGTCTCGATCGGCGCCCTCAAGGTCCTGGCCGCCAGCGCCCCGATCGCCGACCCGAGCGCGGTCAACAACCTGATCCAGGATCTCGGCGGGGACTACCCGCTCCTCCCGGCCCAGGGCGTGGCGGGGACCCTGCTGATCTCGGCCGTCCTGCGGATCGGCGACGACGCGCTGCCGATCGACGTCGCCATGGGCGGTCCGAGCCGGCCCCAGGCGTACGCGCCGGCTCCGGCGGCGGACGGGACCACCTGGTTCGCCGTCCAGCGCAGCTTCGGGCCCGTGTCGATCAACCGCATCGGCGTCCTGTACCAGTCGAGCCAGCAGGCCCTGTGGTTCGAACTGGACGCCACGCTGGCCTTCGGCCCGCTGACGCTCAACCTCGACGGGCTCGGCGTCGGCTCGCCCCTGACCAGCTTCGCCCCGCAGTTCTGCCTCCAGGGCCTCGGGGTGGCCTACAGCACGCCGCCGCTGGAGATCGCCGGCACCCTGATCAACATGGAGCCGCCGGGCAGCGACGCCGTCGACATCGAAGGCGGGCTCATCGTCTCGGCGAGCGGGCTGACCCTGGAGGCCTTCGGCTACTACGGCAACGCGTCGGGCTTCTCGTCGATGTTCGTCTTCGGCGACCTGAGCTACGCCATCGGCGGCCCGCCCGCGTTCTTCGTCACGGGCGCGGCGCTCGGCTTCGGCTACAACTCCGCCCTGCGCCTGCCGGCCATCGACGAGGTCCAGGTCTTTCCCTTCGTCCAGGTACTGCCGGGTTCGACCGCCGCCAAGCCCGGGCTCTTCGGCCCCAACCCGACGCCCGCCACGGTGCTCGACGTCATCAGGAAGCCGCAGCCGCCGTGGGTGAGCGACGAGGCCGGGGCGCTGTGGTTCGGCGCGGGAATCACCTTCACCAGCTACGAACTCGTCAACTCCCAGGCCATGCTCTTCGTCGAGACCGGGCAGGAGCTGGTCATCTCGCTGGTGGGCGACGCGCGGGCGTCGTTCCCGCAGCCGACGGGGACGGCGGGCGAGCCATGCTACGCCAGTGTCGAGCTGGACCTCGACGTCCGGTTCGCGCCCGGCGAAGGTGTGTTCTCGGCCCAGGCCGTGCTGGCCCGCAGCTCCTTCCTGCTCGACCCCGCCTGCGTCCTGACCGGCGGCTTCGCCTTCTTCATCTGGTACGGCGACAACCCCCACGCCGGCGACTTCGTGGTGACACTCGGGGGCTACAACCCCGGATTCCAGCGGCCCGCCCACTATCCCGCCGTACCGCCGGTGGGCTTCCACTGGGCGATGGACTCGACCATCTCCATCAGCGGCGACGCCTACCTCGCCCTGACCCCGGCCGCCATGATGGTCGGCGGCCGGCTCGACGCCACCTACCAGTCCGGCAGCCTCAAGGCGTGGTTCGACGCCCACGCCGACATCGTCGTACGGTGGAAGCCGTTCTGGTTCGACGCCGGCATCGGGATCACGATCGGCGCCTCGTACAAGATGAACCTGCTGGTCACCTCGGCGACCGTCTCGGTGGAGCTGGGCTGCGACCTGGAGTTCTGGGGACCGCCGACCGGCGGCACGGTCACCGTCGACTGGACCGTCATCTCCTTCACCGTCCCCTTCGGCTCCGCCAGGCAGGACGGCCGGCGGATCAAGGGCTGGAGCGACGTCGAGGCGATGCTCCCCGACACCCGCGACCAGGCCGGGCCCAACATCCTGTCGGCCACGCCCACCTCCGGCATGATCCCGACGGGCGCCTCGGGGCCCGGCTCGGGCGACGACACGTCATGGCCGGTACGCGGTGGCACGTTCGGCTTCACCGTGACCACCCCCGTCCCGGTGACCACGGCCGGGGTCGGCTCCGCCCACGCCTTCAGCGGCGACACGTTCGACGTCTACCCGCTGGGATGGACCGGCGTCTCCTCCGCCCTGACCGTCACCCTGACCGACCAGGCGGGCGACGACAGATCCGCCGCCTTCGACGTCGCGCCGCTCCGCGCGGCCGTACCCGCCTCGCTGTGGGGGGCGCCGCCCCAGAACGGGGGCGTGCCGGCAGGCGGCGCCCAGCTCGTACCGGACCAGATCACGGGTCTGGCGATCGTCGTGCGGCCGCCGCGGACGGGCGCCACCGCGGGACCGGTCGACGTCGGGCTCGCCCTGGCCTCGGTCGACCTCGCCCTCCCGGACGCGCAGCTGCCGCTCAGCGGCTCGGCGCAACCGGCGGGCCCCACCCCGGCGAACGGCGGGAACACGATCAGCCGGATCGCCGACGCCGCCTCCGGCATCGCCTCGGACCCGGTACGCACCGCGCGCGCCTCCATCCTGACCGGCCTCGACATCCTCGGCTACGGCCCTGACACGCCCGACGACCCGATGACGTCCTTCGCCGGCAAGGCCGGCCGCCTGTTCGCCGCCGAGCCTCTGCTGGTCGGCTGATGCCACTCATGCGACCAGGTCTGGAGAAAGCAAGCCTCATGCCGACCGTCAGCGAGCCCGGCACGATCCAGTTCTTCGACGGCTACGTGCCGTCGTTGCCGGCCGACACCTACCACGTCGAGGTGAAGCACGTCGTCTCCGGCGACGGCTCGACGCCCACGTACGACATCCAGCAGGAGTTCGTCGTCCAGGCGCCGGAGTTCGTCATCGACCGGGGCGTCGTCCGGACCGTCCATCCGCCGGCCGGGTCCTGCGGCGTCTACGGTCAGACGCTTCCCTTCGTCGTGCTCACCGATCCCTGCCTGCCGTGGGAGCGCAGCCTCGTCCCGGGCGACGCGGCCGGCGACACGCCGTGGATGGCGCTGCTGGTCTTCGCCGAGGGGGAGATCCGCCTCCAGGAGGGCACGAACAACCCGGTGTCGACCTGCACGGTGGGGGAGCTGACGGCCGAGGACCCGGACGTGCTCAAACCCGCGTTCCCCCAGGGCTGGTTGTCGGACACCACCCTGGCCTCGCAGTGCCAGACCATCACCGTCACCGGAGACGCCTTCACCGCGGCCGCCCCCCAGACCGGCGACCTGCCCTATCTGGCGCACTGCCGGGCGGTGCCGTCGGCCGCCGAAGGCGAGGTGATGTCGTCGGTGCTGGTGGCGAACCGGCTGGCGGTCGCCGACACCCGGCAGGGCGCCCCCGCGCCATTGCGTCACCACGCC
The DNA here is from genome assembly GCF_040630865.1 of Nonomuraea sp. NPDC005730. NCBI lineage: Bacteria > Bacillati > Actinomycetota > Actinomycetes > Streptosporangiales > Streptosporangiaceae > Nonomuraea > Nonomuraea sp. NPDC005730. Next base: position 48,323 of record NZ_JBEXYK010000052.1, on the reverse strand, counting down.
CACCTGGTCTCCCTGGAGGGGTACGCCGCCTACCTCGGCCCCGGCGGCACCCCCGTCCCGCAGCGGCAGGACGGCAGCGGGCCGAAGGACGTCCGGCTGGTGTCGCTGACCGGCTGGACGTTCGTCTCCCAGCCGCAGACCGGCGAGAGCTTCACCCAGCTGACGCGGGGACTCATCGACAGCCAGGCGGCCACCCCCTCCCTGTCCCTGCCTGCCCCCTTCGTCCTGGGCGTCGACCCGGTCGTGTACGAACGGCTGGGACTCGGCTACGCGCCCCTGACCTTCGTCGCCGGGACCGGTGAGACGAGCTACGCCTGGTACCGGGGGCCCTTCACCCCGTTCGTCACGCAGGAGCTGCCGCCGGTGGGCGACCCGGCGGTCGAGCCGCGCGACGCCACCAGCGCCGACGCCCTGATGATCTACCTGGCGGACGAGGGGCTGTTCGACCTCAGCTACGCGGCGGCGTGGAACATCGGCCGCCAGCTGGCCCTGGCCGACAGCGCGTTCGCCCAGACGGTCAACGGCTACCGCCGGGCGGCCCATGCGGCGCTGGGCAGGCTCTCGCAACGCCTGACCTTCGGCCACTTCTCCCGGTACGACGACCTGACCCCGCTGGCCGCGCCCAAGGCGACCCGCCCGCGGTTCTCGTCCCTGATCGGCGACGGCCTGGGACGTACGTGGACGCGGGTGCTGGAGTCGGTGCACGACGGCGACCGGCCCTCGGGGCCCGTACGGCGGCGGCCGGTGCCGGCGGGCCGCCGCAGGGCCCTCCACCCGCGGGACGTGCTGGCCCTGCCGGGCGCCGCCGACGCGGTGACGGACAACCTCCACGAGGTCCTGGAGTCGATCGCCAAATGGCTCGCCGAACTCAGCCTGCTGCGCCCGGTGCCGTTCTCGCACCTGGTGCCCGATCCGCGCATGTTGCCGGCGGAGTCGGTCCGCTTCTTCTACGTCGACCAGGGCTGGATCGACACCGCTGTCGCGGGCGCGCTCAGCCTGGCCGTGCACGGCTCGGCGGACGTGGCCCTCCTGTCGTCCTCCTGGCCGTACCTGCGGCAGGCCGTGGCGCGGCACCGGGTGCGATTGTCGGGAGGCGCGGTCCAGGCCGAGGGCGACGGCCCCGGCGTGACCGGCATGCTGATCCGCTCCCAGCTCGTCGCCGGCTGGCCGTCCCTCGTGGTCAGCCCGAGCATGGGCGGGGCGCCGCTGCCGGTGATCCGCGACGACTGCCTGTCACCGGCGGTCCGCCTGTCGTTGTTCCAGGGGGTGCCCGACGTGGTCCGGCTGAGCGAGCCGTACAAGGGGCTGCGTTTCGGCGCCGAGGACGAGGAGATCTACCCGCGCTGCCTCACCCTGCCCGCCGCGACCGGGGCGCAGATCACCAACGCCGCACCGGTGCCCCTGGCGCCGGTGCTGCGGGCACCGGCCGACGGCGCGGTCGGCGGCGTGATCCAGACCGCGGACCTCGCCGCGCGGCTCGAAACCGCGGCCGGGGTCCTGCCCTTCGCCGCCGACGCCGTCGTGCAGTGGAACGGCGCCCCGCTGGCCACGACCGTCAGCGGCGGTCAGCTGCGGGCCACCGTGGACGCCACCCTGGTGGCCACCGCCGGGACCGCCGCCGTGACGGCCACGACCGGCGGCGCCACCTCGGCGCCCGTGACCTTCACCATCGACGCCGCGCTGGCGGTGGACGAGCTGGAGCCCGCCCTGACCGGCGCGGGGAGCGGCCCGCTCAAGCTGACGGTGCTGGGGCGCGGCTTCGGCGCCGACGCCGTCGTGCGGTGGAACGGCGACGCGCTCACCACCCAGGTGGTCAGCGTCATGGAGGTGACGGCCGCCGTCCCCGCACCGGACCTCGCCTCTCCCGGTACCGCCACCGTGACCGTCACCTCGGGCGACGCGACCTCGAACCCGGCCACCTTCACCGTGGCCGGCACCGGCCCGGCGATCGACGGCCTGGAACCATCCCTGCGACCGGCCGGCTCATCGGGCTTCACCCTGACCGTCCAGGGCTCGGGCTTCACCTCCGGCACCACCGTGCAGTGGAACGGCTCGCCACTCGTCACCCGGATCGTCGCCGACGGCACGCTCCTGGCGGCGGCCGTGCCGAAGGACCTCGTCGCCACCGAGGGCATCGCGTCGGTCACGGCCGGCGCGGACGGGCAGCCGTCCCCACCGGCCGTCTTCACCGTCACGGGGCCCGACCCCACCCTGGGCCTGCTCAGCCCCGCCGTCGCCCTCGCCGGAGGCGCCGGGCTGACCCTGACGGTAGACGGCGTCAACTTCGGCACCGACGCGGCCGTCCACTGGGACGGCACCGCCCTGGTCACGACGTGGCACGACGGCGAGCAGGTCACGGCCACCGTGCCGGCAGACCTGCTGACGGCGGGTGGGCAACCGGCCGTCACCGTGGTGTCCGGCGGCGTCGCCTCCAACGCCCTGCCGTTCGGCGTCATCACGCCCCAGCCCGTCATCGGCCTGCTCGAACCCGCCACCGTCGTCGCGGGGACGGCCGGCTTCACCCTGACGGTCACCACCGGCTTCGGCTCGGGGGCCTACGGGCTCCAGGTCGTGCAGGCTCCGAAATCGCAGGACTTCCCGACGCCGAGGAACTCATGAGCGACGCCGTACCCCTTCTCGTGCCCCTGACGGTCGAGGCCCTCGTGGTCAACGACGACGTACGCCTGGATCGCGATCCCACGTCCTGCAAGGCGTTCATGCGGACACAGATGCAGTACGGCGCCCTCCAGGAGTGCGTGAGCGGCCAGCCGGTCATCGGCGGCAACGACCTCTACTTCACCCGGACCGGCCTCACGGAGTCCGGCGTGCCGACGACGGACTTCTACGACGGCGTCTACCTCAAATGGCGCATGCCGGACGCGCTCACCCGGGGCGCGCACGACCCGGTCACCGGACTCACCACCTATCCGCCCGTACCCAACCGCTGGCTGGTCGTCCGCATGAACGGCGCGGCGACGAGCCGGCAGGCGACGGCGTGGATCATCGAGAGCGACTTCGTCTGGAAGACGCCGCCGCCCTCGGGGACGGTCGCCGGCCTGGCCTCGTTCTACGTCAGCGAGCAGCAGAACCTGCCGGAGGCCGTCCGTATCGGCCGCAACGTCGAGCTGGGCACCTGGACGGAGAGCGGTGACAGCCTGCACCTGACGGCGGTCGCGCCGGGCAATCCCGCCTTCGCCTTCTACCAGCCCCACAACAACAACGTCTTCTCCTTCGTGGACGTGCTGGCCGACGGGCCGGACGACACGCTGAGCTACCAGGTGCTCGGCTGGTTCTCCGACGCGGGGGACGACCCGCTGGCGGGCGTGGACGCAAAGGACTTCGCCGCGCGGCTCGACGCGCTGGGCTGGACGTTGCAGCCCGGCACGGACCCCACCCTGACCACCCGGACGACCTTCCTGACCGGATCCGTCTGCGACGTCACCTGGCAGACCGGACAACTCCCGCCAGGAGGAACGCCCGGCGGGACCACGCCGATCGCCGTCAGCGTGGGCAACACGTCGGTGGAGGCGCTGACCGCCCTGGTGGCCACGCAGGCCCAGGCGCTGGCCGACACCTCGGTCGACGCCGACCTGCTGGAGGCGTTCCAGCTCGGGCTGCTCGACGTGCTCGACGAACCGGACGGCGCCGCGATCCTCGCCGAAAGGCTCCAGGCCGGTTTCTTCCAGCGGTTCAACGGCGGCTACGACTGGACGATCGTCGACGAGCCCGGCAGCACCGAGACCCTCTCACCCGGGGAGAGGGCCCGGGAGTCGGAGTGGCTGGCGAACCTGCGCGCCGACCAGAAAGCGCTCGACGCCGCGCTGCGCGAGCTGGCCGCGCTCCAGACCCTGCTCTACACGGCCTGGTGGAAGTACGTCAGCCAGCCCTGGCTCTACACCGGCAAGACCAGCGTCCCGGGACTCCAGGACCAGACGGCTCTGGCATCGCTGATCGACCCCGCCGTACCGGGGAGCGTCGGACAGCGGACGGCGGCCCAGCTGCGGACGGTGCAGGCGCTGGCCGCCCTCGTGCCGGACGGCGCCACCCCGGAGGCGCTCCAGCAGGCGATCGCCGCATTCTCCGCCCTGCGGGACCTGCCCGCCTGCCGGGTGCTGAAGCGGACGTCCGCCGCCCCCTTCCACCTGCCCAACAACCCGGTGGTGCTGATCAGCGGCGCCGGCGCCGCCGGCATCGTCGGCACCGGCGGCCCAGCGCCGTGCCGTTTCCCCTCGCAGCTCGTCACGGCCTTCGCCTGCGGCGGCACGACCGTCTCGGCGTCGACCCAGGGCCTGACCATCGCGCAGCCCGGCCTGTCCGGGGTGAGCGGCGCCCCCTGGACGGACGACCTGGTGGCGAGCCTCGTGACCGAGTTCTTCCTCACCGACCCGGCCAACGCGACGGCGATCAGCGCGGTCATCCCCGGCAGCACCCCGGCCGAGGTGCTGGCCGCCATGGGGGACCCGGCGAGCTACACCGGCGTCTACCCCGAGGGCGGGGTGCTGACCTGGACCCGGAACCCGTGGCACCCGCTGCTGCTGATGTGGGAGGCCACCTACCACCCGATCGCGTACGGCACCCCGGACGCGCCCAACTGGACCCTCCAGGACGGCGCCTACGTGTGGAACGGCACACCGCAGAGCGTCGAGCAGCCGAGGACGCTGTCCGGCCTCATCCAGCTCAGTTCGACCGCCTCGCTCACCATGGAGTCGCGCATCCAGGCGTTCCTGCGCGACGATCCCACGCTCGACCCGCAGGAGGCCGAGGAGTTCGAGGCGCTGCTCGGCTTCGTCCGGACCCAGGACAGCTGGGACCTGCTGTCGCAGTCGCTCGACGGCTTCAACGAGCAGATCCGGCTGGGGATGCCCGGGGTGTTCCTGGGGCCGGGGAGCGCCGCGCCGGCCACGGATCCGCCGCTGCCGGTCCTCATCGGCGGCGCCGACGAGTATCCGCCGTACCTGCCGCTGATCCCGTCGGACGGCGTCCCGGCGAGCCTCTTCCAGCCCTGGCGCGCCGGTCAGTTCGCCTTCGACAACCTGGTGCTGGTCGACGAATGGGGCCAGGCCCTGTGGCCGATCGGGGGCCTGCCGAAGGGTACGGAGATCGTCTACCGCCCGGACGACCTGCTGCCCGTGTACACCTCCGAGCAGGTGCTGTTCACGATCACGGACGGGCCGGCGGAGGCCCCGTCGCCCGCCGACGCTTCGGGGCCGGTCATCACCGGGTTGTCGCCGGACCTGATCCAGGCCGGCATGGCGCCCTCCGCGCGGATCCCCGTCACCGTCAACGGGTCGGGCTTCGGAACCGACAGCGTCGTCCGATGGGACGGCACCCCGCTCACCGCCACGGTCAACGGCGAAGACGAGATCGTCTGCTCGGTGCCCGCCACCTTCGTCATGGAGCCGGGCGCCTTCGACGTCACCGTCGAGTCGGACGGCGTGACCTCGCCGCAGGCGGTCCTCACCGTCTCGGCCGGCCCGGCGATCGGCACGCTCGACCCGCCGTCGGCCGTGGCCGGGTCGGCGGCCTTCACCCTCACCGCGACAGGGGTGGGCTTCGCGCCGCAGTCCATGCTGGCCTGGAACGGCTCACCCCTGCAGACCGCCTACGTCAGCCCCACCGAACTCACCGCGCAGGTCACCGCCGACCTGATCGCACAGCAGGGCATGGCGTACGTGACCGAGATCTTCGGCCACCAGTGCGTGACCGACGACTCGGCCAGCTACGTCCAGCTGCCGCCCGCCCTGCTCCAGCCGGCGCGCCTGGACTTCACCCTGTCGCCGGCGACGGACGACAGGACGAGGCACGGCCCCGAGGCTGATCCGGTGTGCGGCTGGGTGCTGCCCAACCACCTGGACGCCTCACTGATCGCCTACGACGCGACAGGCACGGCGCTGGGCGAGATGTCCGTCGGCTACGACCTGTCGGACCAGCCTGAGGTCGACTGGGTGGCGCTGCCCGGCAGCCCCTACACGACCCTCCACCAGATCGCCCGCGCCATCCCGCACTTCGGGCCGTTCCTGCTGGCGCTGAAGCGGCAGGAGCCCGCGACGTTCACCGCCTTCCTGGGGGCCGTGGACGAGACCCTGTGGACGACGGCGCCGATGGGGGCCGTGTTCGACCACGATCTCGCCGTACTGATGGGACGGCCCATCGCGATGGTCCGCGCCCGGCTGCGGTTCGAGCTGGACGGCCCGCCCTACGCCGACCCGAGCTGGCAGTACACCTTCGACCCCGCGCCGCCCGTCGTCACCGGCTACGAGTTCCCGATCGAGCTGGGCGACCTCGCCCGCCTCGGCGACGGGCTGATCGGCTACTTCACCGGCGACGACTACACGCACTTCAACGTCGTCCAGCAGGCCGTGCGGACGCCCTCGTCGTACCTCACCCCGATCGGCGTGGACGGCAACTACGTCTACCTGCCCTTCGACAGCACGACAGCGGCGTACGTGTCGATGCTGGTCGACCCGCGGGCCGCCGTCCACGCCACCACGGGCCTGCTGCCGACGGCCCGCCTGGCCCTGCCGCCGCGGTTCGTGACCGACGCCCTGGCCGCCATGGACGTGACCTTCCGCGTCAACGGGGGACTGACCGACCGGACGATCTCCGCGGCCGGGGTGACCACCGTCCTCATGCCGGTCCCCAAGGAGAAGACCGGCACCTGGTCGTGGACCGAGAACGACGCCGGCACCTGGACCGGCTACGCGACCGGCCCGAACGACACCACGGCCCGGCTGCCGACCGTCGCGCCGGTGTTGCGCCGCGGGCTCCTGCAACTGTCCGCGGCGCTGGGCGACCAGGAGCACCGACGGCCGCGTCCCGGCCGGTGAACCGACAGCAAGGAGACCTTCATGCCACCGATCCCCAAGCCCAACGTCTGGATCAACGCCGAGGACGACCCCTCGACGCTGCTGACCTACGCCCTGCAGACGAATCCGGCGCCGCTGGTGGTCAGCGACCCCGACGACCCGCGGCACCAGGCGTCGCTGGAGTTCGTCATCTCCAACCAGACGAGCGAAACGGTGAACGTCGCCGCCATCGTCATCACGCTGTGGCTCGGCTCGGCGGGCACCGACATCACGCCCAGCATGGACGGGGTCCAGAACATGATCTCCGACACCGCGAACTGGATGGTCCTGGGCCCGTTCGTGGGAGAGGTCGCCGCGAACTACCGGCTGGTGCCGGCCGCCGGCGCGACCGTGCCGATCGCTCCGGGCGGGTCGGTCTACCTCCAGCTCTACGAGATGAAGACCGTGCCGGAGGCGGGCACGACCACGATCTCGATCCTGGAGGAGACGGGGGCGCAGCCTCCCTGGAACGACGCCTCCACCGACATCCAGGTCACGACCTTCCCGTACGGGTTCTACTTCAACGGGCTGACCGCCACGACGGAACAGGACGGCTCGCTGGTGCCGGTGTCGCAGGTCGGCTACGGCGACTCGGTGACCCTCATCTGGAACTGTTCGGTCGTCGACACGCAGAAGGCGTTCACCGTCTACTACTCCAGCGCGGCGGGCCAGGGGACCGTCGAGGAGTTGCGGAACAGCAGTTGGACCTCGCGCCGGCTGTTCTGCGACACGGTCTTCACGGTCGTCGTCGACGTGGTCGGGCCGACCGGGGCGCCCCTGACGGCGGCGATGTCGACGACGGTCGCCGTACAGGATCCCGATCTCGTCGCCACGTCCCTCACGGCGGGGAGCGCGACGATCACCGGTGCGGCCACCCTCTCCGGTACGACGACCACCGGCACGCTCCTCGCCGGTGATGTCACGGCGAGCAGCCTCACCTCCACCGGCGCGCTCGGCGTCAGCGGGCAGACGGTGCTGGCCGGGGCGGGCATGAGTGCGGCGAACGTCAGCGGGCCGCTCACCGTCAGCGGCGTGGCCACACTGACCGGCGGGCTCGACGCGGCGGGCGGGCAGGTCACCATGCTCGGCCCCGTCGTGGCCCTCGCGGCCCCCACCACGACGGCCACCCACGTGAAGGCCACCACCGACGGATTCGCCGTCATGCAGATCACCTGGCCGAACACCAAGCCGTCCTGGGCGCAGGGGCGGATCAACCTGCTCGGGCAGTGGTTCGTCGTGGAGGGCGGTGTCATCGTCGCCCCTCCGGGAGGCGGGAGCACGCTCACCACCCCGAACGTGATGACGGTGCCCATTCCCGCCGACACCGACTGGTGGTACGACGGCGCCGCCATCACGTTCGGCAGCTCCGGGGGCGAGGAACCGGCCGGCGACAGCTCGATCATCCAGCTGTTCTGGTTCCCGCTCGGAAACGGCTCGATCGGCAACTCCTACGAGATCGTCCCGCTGGACGAGACGACGGAGGTCCCAGGGCCGCCTCTCGCCGATGTCGGCGCCGTGCTCCGGCAACGCGAGGCGCGTGCCCGTAACCTCGTCGACAAACTGTCCCGGGCCTTCGGCCACACCCTGGACGACGGCGTGCGGAACGATCTGGTCACGCTGTTCTCACAGGGCTGAGCGCGCCGATCACCTCCGCCTGGCGCATCGCCGTCCCACGCCTCATCCGTGGCGGTCAGCACGCCCCGCTCGACGATCTGCGCTCGCTCGCCGTCCATGCCAGGGCCTCACCGTCGCGCACGCGAGTACGGGACGTCAGCGGGGGCGCCGGTGAAAGCGGGTGTGGACGCGCAGGAGGCCGGGGACGACGGCGTACACCACGGCGGGGACCACGATTCCGGTGAGCACCAGGGTCCGCAGCGGAAGCGGCAGCGGTGCGAGGACGGGTCCCATCGCCATCTGGACCAGCATGATCATCGAATAGACCGACAGCCAGGTGATCGCGGCGCGCTGGTGAACGGAGGGAGCGGGAGTCATGATCAAGCCTTTCGAAGTGCATTTCCAACTCACTGGTTGGATAATGGCACCTCAGACTCCAACTGTCCAGTTGGATTTTCGGCTATGATTCGGCCATGGCCTGGAACACGGAGAGGACGCGGCAGCTCCTGCTGGACGCGGCGGTGCGGGAGTTCGCCGACCACGGCCCGGAGGCGGCCCGGCTGGATCGGGTGGCCGCCGCCGCGGGCGTCAACAAGGAGCGCATCTACCAGTACTTCGGCAACAAGGAGCAACTGTTCGCCGCCGTGCTGACCTGGGCGCTGAAACAGCTCGCCGAGGCCGTGCCGCTGGACGAGGCCCTGGCCGGCGACCTGCCGGAGTACGCCGGCCGCGTGTACGACTACCACCGTGAGCATCCGCAGTTCATCCGCCTGCTGCACTGGGAGGGGCTGCACCGCGCCGCCGGCCCCATCGCGGCGGGGGAGCAGCGCGGCGCCCACTACGCCTCCAAGCTGGCAGCGCTCGCCGCCGCCCAGAAGGCGGGCGCCCTGAACGCGGACTTCGCGCCCAGCGAACTGCTCCACGCCGTGATCGCCCTGGCCGGATGGTGGTACGCCACGCCGCAGCTCGTTCACATGATCATGGGACAGGACGGCGCGGACAACGCTCGCGACACCCTCGTCCGCCTGGTCGCCAAGATCGTCGCATGACGCCACCCCGCAGCCCGCGCCAAACGCGGGGAACGCCACGCGGGTGGGGCCGGCCCGTCAGGCGACGGGTTGCGGTGACCCGGTTCGGGAACCGCTGAGCAACAGGCCGCCGGCGAGGACGACCGCCGCGGCGGTGGTGCCGTGCACGCCGAAGGCGGTTACGGGGTCTCCACCGGAGAGCAGCACGATGAACATGTCGCCGATCGGTGTGAGCGCCGCGGCCAGCATCACCCACCCCAGGACCCGGCGGTTGCCGGTCATCAGGACCGCGAGAATCACCAGGCCGGACGCCAGATCCCGGACTCCCTTGACGGCAAGGAATCCCGCACCCTCGCCATGCGGCCAGCTTGGCAGGCCGAAGTTGGGCGCCATGGATTGAGGAGCCAGCAGATAACTCACCCCGACATAGCCGATGAACAGGGCGCCGACGAAAGCGAGAACGGCACCGACAGTGGTACGAGATGGCACCTTTGCGGACATCAAGAAATCTCCTTCAATGCTGATCGGGTCAGGACGCCTGGCGGCGCTGAATGCCAGGGGCGACGATGACGAGAAGGTCGGCTGTGCAGCCGGTGGCCGCGGCGAAGGCATGGGCCGTCAACGGGAGGACGGACGCCACGTCGCCCGCCTCCAAGGTCACGATCTCCGCGCCTGCCAGGACGCGCGCCCTGCCGTCCAGGATGTAGAACAGCTCGGTCGAGGTGGCGTGGTGGTGGGCCCGGCCCCGTCGGCGCCGTCCCGTTGCGCGCGGCGTACTGCTCGCGGGCCGGCTTGCCGATGTCCTCGTGCCTGGCTGTCCAGGTTGTCGACGAGGGGTGGCTCGGATGTCGCCGGTCTTGGTGATCTCCGTGGCCGGTCTGCAGCCGTGCCGGCATCTCGACGGCCATGTGAGTCTTGGTCGGCCGGCGGCGAACAGCATGGTCCTTGTCACGGTGATGCGCACCACCCGCTCGTCCACCTGTGTGTCCCGCGGGCGTCCGCGAGGTGTCATCAGGCGGGCAGGTCGATGGCGGTGGCGGCGCGGTGGATGGGCGCGACGACCTTGGCCATGATCCGGTCCTTGCCGGGCAGCAGGCCGACCAGGCGCAGCATCAGCATCGACAGGCGCACCTGGGAACGGCTCGACAGGACCATCCGCTTGATGTTGGCGGTGCCCAGGGCCTGGTTGGCCTCGACGAAGGAGCGCATCCGCGCCTCGTACGCGGGGAAGGCGACGGTGTGGTCGCCACCGGCCCGCTTGAGCTCGGCCGCCAGCACGTACGCGCCGACCAGCGCGAGGCTGGTGCCTTGGCCGGAGGCGGGCGAGGCGCAGTAGGCCGCGTCGCCGACCAGCGCGACCGGGCCGGCGTGCCAGGTGTCCATGCGCACCTGGCTCATGGAGTCGAAGTAGAAGTCGGGCGCGCCGGTCATGGCCTCCAGCAGGCGCGGCACCTCCCAGCCTGATCCGCGGTAGGCCTCGGCCAGCGCCTGCTGCTGCTCGCCGCGGTCGCCTGTCTTGCGGGCGGCGGCCCACAGGAACATGGCCTTCGCGCCGGTGTCCTGGCGGGTGCTGTAGAGCAGCGCCGTGCGACCCGGGCCGACGTAGGTGAGCTCCTCGCGGTCGAGCCCGAGGTGGTTGGGCACGCTGAAGATCGAGACGTTGTAGCCCATGTCGTGGACGAAGCGCTCCTCGGGCCCGAAGACCAGGGCGCGGGTGTTGGAGTGCAGTCCATCGGCGCCGATGACGAGGTCGAAGTCGCGGACGAGCCCGCCGGCGAAGGTGACCCGGGTGCCGTCGATGGCGGCGATGGAGTCGCCGAAGACGTACTCGACGCCGTCAGTCGCCTCGTGGAGGAGCCGGGCGAGGTCGCCGCGGTGCAGTTCGGCGTCCTGGTGGACGCGGCCGCCGAAGCTGTCGCCGTCCATGCCGGCCACCTGGCGGCCCTCGCCGTCGACAACCGAGCCGGTGCGGACGTCGGTGCGCAGGGCGCGGATCTGCTCCAGCAGGCCCATCCTCTCGACGACGTCGAGGGCGGCGCCCCGGATGTCGACCTTGTAGCCACCTTCGCGGACCTCGGTGGCGCGCTCGACGACGGTCGGGGTGAAGCCGTGCTCGCGAAGCCAGTAGGCCAGGGTCGTGCCCGCCATGCTGGCGCCGGAGATCAGGATGTTCTTCATGTCCCGAATAGTACGCACGTGTTAGACGGATGTGCAAGACGGATGTGTAAGATGGCGTCATGGGTAATCGCGAGGATCTTCTGCGAGGCGCCAAGCTCTGCCTCTACGAGAAGGGCTACTTCCACACGACCGCACGTGACATCGCCACCGCGGCCGGGGTCAGCCTGGCGGCGATCGGCTACCACTACGGCACGAAGGACGCGCTGCTCAACGAGGCGGTGGTGGAGGCGATGCGGGAATGGGCCGACGACCTGGGCCGGGCGCTGGCCGGACCGGGAGACTTCGAGACGACCTGGGCCAAGGTCATCGAGTCCTTCACCCGAGCCAGGCCGCTCTGGGTGATCCAGTTCGAGCTGGTCGCGCACATGGCGCGCACCCCCGAGTTGCGCGAGTCGTTCGCGGAGGCGGGACGGCAGGCCAGGCTGGGGCTGGCGGAGCTGTTCGGCTCCGACTCCGAGAAGGTGGGAGCTGTGATCCAGACCCTGATGGGCGGCCTGGCGGCGCAGTGGCTGGTCGACCCCGACGGCGCGCCGGCTCCGGCGGACCTGCTGGAGGGCTTGCGGGTCCTGACGGGGCGCGCGCCGGTGCCGTCCGAGGGGTGAGGCCGCGCACCGCAGGCGGTGGCGGTGGCGGTGCCGGCGGATCACGGCTCGCCGTGGCGATGCCACTCCCGCTTCAGCGCGAACTCGGCCGCCGACCCGGCCGCGGCGGCGGGCCGCCGCTGGTGAACGGGACGCCCCTGGGCACGGACCCGAGCGCCGGGCCTACTCCTCCGGCTCCCAGGCGCGGAGCAGGTCGAGCAGCCCTGCGTCTCCGTCGACGTGCAAGGAGTCGGCCGGGACGCGGTCGTACAAGTAGAGGACCAGCTCACTGGCCGTGCCATGGATGGCGGCGCCGGCTGCGTCCGGGTCCTCGCCGGTCGCGGCAGTGGGCGCGGGGATGCGGGCAGAACGTGCGCCGTCGCCGTCGACCGTGAGGCGCCAGGAGCGGCCCTCGGCGGCGTGGAAGTCGAAGGCTGTGGGCTTGTGCGGCCAGGCGCTGGACGTCGCGACGCAGGTGAACAGGAACTCCTCGACGCCGTCGAGGGCGACCTCGGCCGGCACTGGCTGCGGGGCGCCCGCGGCGAGCTGGGCGTCGTAGGTGTGCACCGCGCTCTCCTGAACCCGGTGCCGGGCGACTCCGCCGGAGCTCCGTGGCGTCTGCCGGGCACTCCACCATGCCCAGCAGCCGGCGTCCGGGCCCGCCTCCCGCAGCGCGCCCAGCAGAAGTCGCGTCGACTCATCCAGCCAGGCCAGCAGGGCCTCGCGCTCCCGCGGCACTTCCAGAGCGGCGCGCGCGGCGGCGGCCTCGGCCGGGGGAGCGTCGGCAGGCCCCGCGCCGACGATGGCGGCCCAGAAACGGTCTCCTCCTCCTAGGTGCTTCACCAGGTCAAACAGGTCCCACTCGGGGCAGGTCGGCACCGGTGCGTCGAGACTGGGCGCGGCGGCGACCGCGGCGCGGAAGGCGGTCGACCGTTCATGGATCAGTCGCAGCAGGTCAGGGAATTCCAGATTCTTTTCCACGCCGGATGTCTATCACCGTCGGTCCCGAGACCGGTAAGCGGAGCTGGTCGCTCAATGTGCACGAGGTCGCGGCGGAAGTGGTCAAGTGGCTGGGGCCATGCAGTAAGCATGCGGTCACAGATCGCGAAGAATGCGCCGGGAGGACGACACTCGGGTCCGTGTTTGCCCCTGGTGACACGGGCCCGAGCGCAGGGCCTCAACGACTGAGCAGGTAGCGCCGGGGTGTGGTGCCGACCGTGCGGCGGAAGGCTGCCAGGAACGCGCTCGCCGTGGCGTATCCAACGTCGTGCGCCACCCGGGACACCGGCCGCCCCTCGGCCAGCAGCGGCAGGGCGGCGCGTAGCCGTACCTGCGTGCGCCATTGGTCGAAGCTCATGCCCGTGTCGCGTGCGAACAGCCGCGTCAACGTCCGCCTGCTGACGCCGGCCGCACGGGCGTGAGCCTCCAGGCTGCGCGGGTCGGCCGGGTTGGCCAGCAGGGCGGCCGCCACCACCCGGACGCGCTCGTCGGTGGGCTGTGGCACGTCGATGGGCCGGGTGGGCAGCGGGCGCAGGAGGTCGGGCAGCACCGCCTCGGCCCGCAGCCGCGCGTCGTCGGGGAGGTCGGTGCGGTCCAGGTACCCGATCAGCTCGGCCAGCAGGCCGTCGACGCCGACCGCAGTGGGCTCGTGCCAGTCCAGCGGACAGCGCTCCGGCGCCAGGTACAGGCTGCACAACACCGCGTCGCGGGTCGCACCGGTGGCATGGGTGACACCCGCGGGCAGCCACAGCGCTCTGGTGGGAGGCAGGACCCAGTACACCTCGCCCACTTTTACGCTCAGGACGCCGCGCCGGGTCCAGGCGAGCTGGTGGTGGGTGTGGCTGTGCGGGGGGATCCACTCCCCCGAGGCGAGCGGGAAGTGGCCGACGATGATCGCGCTCATGTCCTCCATACGACACAGTCTGGCCTCATCGCGGATTGTGGCCAAATGCGGCGGATCATAGCGTCGTCGGGTGCCGATGATTGTGTTGTGTCTTGTCCAGTTCATGCTCGTGCTCGATGACACCGTCGTGAACGTGGCCCTGCCCAGCATCCGCGATGAGCTGGGCTTCAGCGCGTCCGGCTTGCCCTGGGTCGTCAATGCCTACTTCCTGGCCTTCGGCGGGCTGCTGCTGCTGTGCGGCCGGCTGGCTGATCTGCTGGGCCGTCGCCGCGTCTTCCTCATCGGGGTGGCGCTGTTCGGGGTGGCCAGCCTGGCCTGCGGGCTGGCGCAGGAGCCATGGCAGCTGGTGATCGGGCGATTTGTGCAGGGCGGCGGTGCTGCCATGGCCAGCCCGGCGGCGATGTCGATGATCACGTTGCTGTATCCGGGGCCGGAGGAGCGGGCCAGGGCGCTGAGCATCTGGGGCGGTATCGCGGCCCTGGGCGGGACCTCGGGCCTGGTGCTGTCCGGGGCGCTGACCGATCTGGTGTCCTGGCGTGGGATCTTCCTGATCAACCTGCCCATCGTCGCCGTGGCCCTGGCGTTGCTCCCCCGACTGGTCCCCGAGTCCCGCGCGCCTGGTCGGCGCCGCCTCGACGTTCCCGGCGCGGTCCTGGTCACCGGCGCCGCGGTGTCGCTGGTGTACGGGCTGCTGCGCGCCGGAGAGACCGGCTGGAGCGCCCCGATCGTCATCGGCGCCGTCGTGCTGTCCGCGGCCTTGGCGGCGGCGTTCCTGGTGGCCGAGTCGCGGGCGGCGGCACCGCTGGTGCCCGCATCGTTCCTGGCCTCGCGGACGCGGGCGGTGGCCAACGGCGCGACCCTGCTGTTCTCGATGGCGATGTACGCGATGTCGTTCCTGCTGATGATCCAAGTGCAGACCGTTCTGGGCTACAGCCCGCTCCTGGCCGGCATCGCCTATCTGCCCTACGGCGCCGGCATCCTGGCGGGCATGTGGCTGTCCTCCCGCATCTCGCTCAGGATCGGGACGCGCTGGGCGCTCCTGCCGGCGTTCCTGGTCAACATCGTCGGCCTGCTGGTGCTGTCCGGCGTGGCGGCGGGCGACTCCTACGTCGCCCACGTCCTGCCCGGCATGCTCATACTGAGTGTGGGCAACGGGCTGAGCCTGCCCGTCATGGCGGTGGCCGCGGTCGAGGGCACCACCGAGGAGGACGCCGGTCTCGGCTCGGCCCTGTTCACCTCCGTCCAGCAGATCGGCGGCGCCATCGGGGTGGCCGCGCTGGCCATGATGGGCTACTCAGGCGGGCTCATGGCGGGCGCGGTCTGCGTGGCGCTCGGCGCCGTACTCATCGCCGTGCTGCTACCCCCGCGGGTCAGCGGCCCGCAGCAGCCGGCTGGACATGGAGCCGGCGGCCAAGGCAAGCCGACAGCCGCGCCCCGCTTTTGAGCAGTCGCAGCTGCGCCTGAATCGGCGCACACGCCCGACCGAATGACCCGGCTGGGCACGGCCGACTGGTGGGTGCGGCTGCCCTCGGCGCTGGGCATGGCGGTTGCGACCGGAATGCTGACGGATCTCGGGCGGCGGATCGGGGGAGCGAGGGCAGGCGCGGTTGCGGGGCTGACCCTGCTCCTGCTTCCGTCGATCTCCGGTTCGGTCAGGAAAGCAGGCCGTACGCGCTGGCGGTCGCCGCTGCGGTCTTCTCCTTCTGGGCGCTCCACCGGGCCGAACGCGGGGACGGCCGCTGGTCGACCTACGCCGTGAGCGTCGCGTTACTGCCGTGCGCACATCTGTTCGCGGTGCTGGTGTTACCCGGCCATGTGGTGCTGACGAGACGCTGCCTGTTGTGGATGGCCGTCGGCTCGCCCCCCACTCTGCTGCTGGCCTGGCTGTCGGCCGGGCAGCTCGAGCAGGTCGGCTGGCTGACCCGGCCCGGCTGGGAGGGCTTCGTGCTGTTACGCAGCACGGCCTCCGCCTGGCAGCCGGCCGCGGATCCCGGCCATCTGCCGGCGCTTCTGTCCGGCTGGTTGATCGTGGCGGGCGGGCTGGCGGGGCTGTGGCGCCGGATGGCGGCCGGCGAGTGGGTGGACGGCGGCCGCTCGCTGAGGCTGGGGCTGGTGGTGTGGGGCGCCGCTCCGACGACGATTCTGTACGCGGCCTCCTACCTGGCCACACCGGTGTACGCCTCCCGCTACGTCCTGGTGGCCGCGCCCGCGTTCGCGCTGCGGCTCGGACTCAGCCGGGCACGGCTCCTCGTGGCCGTGGCATGTGTGCCGCTCGTCCTGCTCCCGCAGGTGCAGTCACGGCTTCCCGACGGACACGAGGTGCAGTACCGGGAGGCGGCCGACATCGTCGAGGCCGGCGAGCGGCCGAACGACCAGATCATCTTTGCGGCCGCCTGGTCACGGGAAGGTCTGCGCCACTATGGCCGCATGCCGCAGGACGTGAAGCAGGACCGGCCGGTGAGCACGAGGGTCTGGCTCGTCCGGGACGAGACCGACCGGCCGCTGCAGTCGGGCACCGCGCTGCCCTCTCCTCAAGGGCTGACGCCCGCGGCCGCATCGCAGGTGAGTCGGCTGTCCACACTCGGCCACGCCGCATGCCGGATGTGGCGGCTGCGCGGAGTCATGGTGATCCTGCTGGAGCAGCCTCGGCCGAGCGATCCAGTCGGCCATTTTCTGTAGGTGGTCCGATCCGCCCCGGAGGCCGAGTGCGGAGTTCGTGAGAGGCGTTGGCGACGAACCGGCGTTGCGCGGCGAACGAGCTCTCCAGCCCTTCCAGCAGCTCGTGCAGGCTGTCGGCCGTGATCCGGCGGGTGGCCGCGGTGAGCGTGGTCGGCTCGACCGGCGGGGTTCCAGGGTGTGCGGACTGGCTGACCCGTGCCCTCCGAGGCCCACGAGGTTGGTGATGGCCAGCAGTCCGACGGCGGACAGCAGGAACATGGCACCGTACAAGACGGTGAAGCGCAGCCGTACGGTGCGCGCCGGTCGTCACCGCATTCGCATGGGTTCCAGGATGCCGCGCCGGACCTGACAGTGGTGTGACAGCCTCTGTTCGGCCCGTGTTAGGGCCGGGTCCGTACAACCGATCGCATGCGAGCAACCATCGAAGTGAGCGGGCTGCGCAAACGGTTCGGCCCGACCCTGGCCCTGGACGGCATGTCGTTCACCGTGCTGCCCGGCCGGGTCACCGGGTTCGTAGGGCCGAACGGGGCGGGCAAGTCCACCACGATGCGGGTGATCCTCGGCCTGGACGCGGCCGAAGAGGGCCAAGCGCTGATCGGCGGACGGCCGTACACCAGCCTGCGCAACCCGCTCACCCACGTCGGCGCGCTGCTGGACGCCGGCGCGCTGCATCCTGGCCGCACCGCGCGCAACCACCTGTTGTGGCTGGCCCACTCCCAGGGCCTGGACGGCAGGCGGGTCGAGGAGTTGCTCCAACAGGTCGGGATGCAGTCCGCCGCCCGGCG
This sequence comes from Nonomuraea sp. NPDC005730, assembly GCF_040630865.1. Classification (NCBI taxonomy): domain Bacteria; kingdom Bacillati; phylum Actinomycetota; class Actinomycetes; order Streptosporangiales; family Streptosporangiaceae; genus Nonomuraea; species Nonomuraea sp. NPDC005730. The sequence goes on along the minus strand of NZ_JBEXYK010000052.1, from coordinate 30,710 downwards.
CAAGGCGGGCGGCTTCTCGCTGGGCATGCGCCAGCGGCTCGGTATCGCGGCCGCGCTGCTCGGGGACCCGCCGGTGCTCATGCTGGACGAGCCGGTCAACGGCCTTGATCCCGAGGGCATCGTGTGGATGCGCGGCTTCCTGCGGTCGCTGGCCGGCGAGGGGCGGGCCGTGCTGGTGTCCAGCCATCTGATGAGCGAACTGGAGGACACCGCCGACCATCTCGTGGTGGTGGGCAAGGGCCGCGTCATCGCCGACACCAGCGTGGCCGACCTCATCACGACCGCCTCCCGCGGCCGGGTCACCCTGCGTACGGCGGCGCGCGCGGAGGCGATGTCGGTGCTGGGCCACGCCGGCGCCACGATGGCCGTGACCGATCGCGACACGATCGCCGTCTCAGGGCTGCCGTCGGAGCACATCGTGGCGGTACTCAACGCCGGCGGGGTGCCGTTCTCCGAGGTGGCGACGCACCGGGTGACGCTGGAGCAGGCCTACATGGACCTCACCGCCGATGCGGTCGAATACCGGGGAACGGCACGATGAGCACTCACTCTCAACCCCCCGCCGGGCGCGGGGGCTTCGGGCGTTTGCTGCGCTCGGAGTGGATCAAATTCAGGACGGTACGTGGCTGGGTGGTCGCCATGACCGCGGCGGCGCTGGTCACCGTGCTGCTCGGGCTGCTGTCTGCCTCCAGCAGCCACGCCTCCTGCGGCTCTGGTCCGGTCGAGGTCGCCTGCCCGCCGCCGCTGGTGGGTCCGGGCGGCGAAGCGGTGGACGACAAGTTCTCTTTCGTGCACCGGCCGCTGGCCGGAGACGGCAGCATCACCGTCCGCCTCACCTCCATGACCGGCCAGATCCGTAAGCCCGACGTCACCCCGGGGCAGCGCAACGTGGTTCCCGGCCTCGTGCCGTGGGCGAAGGCCGGCGTCATGATCAAGGAGAGCACCAAGCAGGGCTCTGCCTACGCGGCGGTGATGATGACCGGCGAGCACGGGGTGCGGATGCAGCACAACTTCACCCACGACGTGGCCGGCCGGGCGGGCGGCGTCTCCCGGCAATCGCCGCGCCGGCTCCGGCTGACCCGCTCCGGCGACACCCTCACCGGGTACGAATCCGCCGACGGCACGAACTGGACCCAGATCGGCACCGCAACCCTGGCCGGACTCCCGCAGACCGTACAGGTCGGGCTGTTCGCGACCTCCCCCGGGGATCTGACGGTCACGCAGGGAGATCTCGGCGGGTCCGTCGCGGCGGCCCGCTTCACCGAAGCCACCGGCGAGTTCGACCAGGTCAAGCTCCAGGGCAACACGCCCGGCGCGTGGCGCAACGACGACATCGGCGTCACCATCGCGCCCGACGGGTCGCAGCACCACCCGGGCCGCGCCAGCCAGTCCGGCGGCACCTTCTCCGTAACCGGTGTCGGCGACATCGCGCCGACCATCGAGGGCCCGACCCCCGAACGTCCCCTCAGCAGCGTGCTGACCGGCCTGATCCTGGTGATCGTGGTGGCGGTCATGTTCATCACCGCCGAGTACCGGCACGGCCTGATCCGCATCACCCTGCTGGCCGGCCCATGCCGCGGCCGGATGCTGGCGGCCAAGGCGCTGGCGCTCGGCCTGGCCACCTTCGCCGCCGCCCTGCCTGCCACCGCGATCACGTTCACGGTCGGCGGGCGGATTCTGCGCGACCACGGCAACGCCGTCCTCCCGGTGTCCCTGCTCACCCAGGTGCGCATCGTGGTCGGCATGGCGGCGCTGTTCGCGCTGGCCGCCGTGCTCTCCCTCGCCCTCGGCGCGCTGCTGCGGCGCAGCGTCGCGGCGGTCATCACCGCGATCGCGGTGATCGTGGTCCCGCACGTCCTCGCCACCACCTCGGTCCTGCCCGACAGCGCGGCGCAATGGCTGCTGCGCCTCACCCCGGCGGCCGGCTTCGCCATCCAGCAGAGCATCCCGCAGTACGCGCACGTGCTCGGCCACTACGCGCCCATCGCCGGGTTCTACCCGCTGCCGCCGTGGGCCGGCCTGGCCGTGCCGGCCGGCTACACCGCGCTCGCCCTCGGCCTGGCCGTCCTCCAACTCCGCCGGAGGGACGCATGAGACATCCCCATCGGGACGTGTCCTGGCGTCGCGGGAGGAGTGCATGAGAGAGCATCTGCATGCGGAGTGGACGAAACTCCGTACCCTGGCCGGCGCCGGCTGGCTGCTGCTCGCGATCGTGGTGCTGACCGTCGCCGTCAGCGTCGCGGCCTGCGCCGTCGTGTCCTGTGCCGCGGAAGGCTGCGGCTACGACCCCGCCAAGATCGGCCTTTTCGGGGTCCAGGTGAGCCAGGCGGCCGTCGCCATCCTGGCCGTGCTGGCGATCACCGGCGAATACGGCACCGGCATGATCCGCCTCACCCTGACCGCCATGCCGCGCCGGACCGGCGTCCTGGCCGCGAAGGCGATCATTCTGGTCGGCTTGACCCTGATCGCCGGGAGCGTCGCCGTGCTCGCCTCCGCGCTGGCTGCGCGGCCTGTCCTGCTCGACAACGGCTTCCCCGCCGACATGCTCGTCCTCACCAGCGGTCCCATGCTGCGCGCCGCCGTCGGCTCGGTCCTCTACCTGGCGCTGATCGCCCTGTTCAGCCTGGGGGTGGCCACCGCCGTACGGGACTCCGCCACCGCCATCGGGGTCGTGCTCGGCCTGCTCCACCTCTTCCCCGCCCTCATCCTCATGATCGCCGACGATGACTGGCAGCGGCTTCTCTGGCAGATCTCCCCGATGAACGCCGGGCTCGCCGTCCAGGCCACCACCAACCTCGCCGGCCTGCCCCTCAGCCCATGGGCCGGCCTGAGCGTACTCGCCGCATGGGCCACCGCGGCGCTCCTGGGCGGCGGTCTGCTCCTGCGGATGCGCGACGCATAGCCGTCAGCCGGTCCTCGAGCGACAGTGGGGCCGGACCTCCGGGCGGGGCTCCCCGGCACCGGCCATCCCACCGCGACTGGGACGGATACCACGCCATGACCACAAAGCTGCACCCCGGGCCCCACATGCCCGTTCAAGCAGCGCCTGGCCGATTCGATGACGGCGGCTACCGCCGCGGCAAGCCCCGGTGGTCCAGAGGCTCAGGGGCAGATCGGGCGAGGTGGTCCAGGAGCTCCCGGTGTCGGAACTGCAGAGCAGTTCCCGCGATCCGGATCGGTGCTTGATCTTGCCGGGACAGCCTGGTTTCCAGCGTCGGCCCGCCCGCGGGGGCGGGCGAACCTCGCCGGCGACCATCCGGCTGGCCGGTCGTCGGACAACGTGTCGGCTGTGTCAATCGGTCGTGCCGGCGTGCACGGCGATGATTCGCCAGCCGTGCGTCTCCTCGTACAGCCACGTACGGGTGTAGCGCATCCTGGCCTTGAACGGCGTACCGGAGACGGTCCCTTCGACGGTGCCGAGAAACCACGTCACCCCGGTGCGCCCATCGGCGAGGACGGTCAACTCCTCCTCGGCCACCCTCGTCACGACCTGCGTCCGAGTGCGGTGCAGCTCCAGGTCGTCCGCCTTGGTCGCAACGTTCGCACCGAAGGTAAAGATCAGCCGATCATCCAGCAGCCGATCCAGCGCCTCGACATCTCCGGCGAGCTGCGCGGCCTGGAGCCGGCGCTCGGCGTCCCGCAAGTCCTCCATCATGAGGTCCACCCTCCCAGCCGGCTCCGTATCCGCGCCAGGACGTTCACGCTCGGCTGATCTTTGCAGTCCGATCCGAGGACGACGTCCTGTCCCGTTGACACGTGGTCCATCAGAGATCGCGCAGGAACGGGACCAGCGTCCGGGTCAGCTCGTTGCGGTCGGGCGCGGCGAACAGCGGGTCCAGGTGGTTCATCCTCCTGTCGCCCGCGTAGGTGGCGCGGGGGATCCGGGAGTGCTCGACCACCCAGCGGGCCGCGGTCAGCTGGGTGCCCTTGTCGAGCCCGGTCTCGAAGGCGTACAGCGGCACGTTCACCTCGCGGGTGTGCCACAGCCGCAGGCCGAGCAGCTTGGCCGACTCGGTGTCGGCATAGGGGTCGACGGCGTCCAGGTCGATGCTGAGCCGCTTGGGCCAGTACCACTCGAACGTGGCCGGCTTAGGCCCTGCCATCGCCTCGGCGACCCGGTTGAGCGGGGTCATCCCGTCGTCGATCCAGTCGCCGTCCTCGCCCAGCCTCCCGGACACCACGGCCAGCGCGGGAGACGTGCCCGGGGCCGCCTGGACCAGCCAGCCGAGCAGGCCCGCGTTCGTCACCGGGCGCGGCGGGCGCAACCTCTCGGGGAGCCTGCCGGCCAGCGCCGACGGCTCGTGCGGGGCGCGGTGGGCGTACCAGGCGACGAGCTGGTACCAGATGGCCGCCGACTCCGGCTTGGCGCCCAGCCCGGTGCCCAGTGACAGGCCGGTCTCGAACGGCTCGCCCTTGTCCAGCTCGGCCAGGCGGGCCTTGATCTCCTCCGGCGAGTTGTGTATTTCGCCGCCCTCTCCTGTGAACGCACCGTGCACCCCGCCGTCGATCAGCACCAGCCCGTCCAGGTCCTTGTAGCCGGGCCTGCCGCGGAAGTCCCACGCGGCGTAGGCCAGGGCGGTCGTCGCGCCCCACGAGTGTCCGCCGAGCACGACCTGCCGTCTGCCGTGATCGGAGGCCTTCAGCACCACTTCGCGCAGGTCGTCCAGCGTCTGGCGGAGCCCTGTCTGCCTGGTCTCCCTCGGGCGCGCATAGCCCCGGTCAAGGTAGTACGTGGCGGGGTCCTCGGTACGGAATCCGGTGAGGTCGGCCAGCTCTGCCTCCCTGCGGTCGACCGCCCACACCTGTGTGCCCGGCGTACCGGCCACCAGGTCCCTGGCCAGCTCGCGGAACCCGTTGGCCGCGCCGTACCAGCCCGAGACCAGCACCACCACCTTCTCGGCGTTGGGGTCACCGACCTTCAGCACGTGCGTGTCGTCGATGGAGACGTACGGCTCGGCTGTCCTTGCGGCGTGGGCCTCCGGTGCGCCGCCGAACACCAGCAGCCCGGCTACGGCGGCGGCAAGCAGTTTCTTGTTCATCAGAAACCTCCCCTTTTGTCGTCAGGAAGGAGCGCCCGTGACTCTCGGAGGTTCCGGTGATTCAGCCCACAGATCTTCTGGTCGAGAACGGCATGCCTGCCGGCCACCTTTCTGAGCCCGGTCAGCCGAACCGCAGGACGAACCGCCCGCGAACGCCGCGCCGTTCGAGCGAGCGATGCGCGTCGGCGGCTCGGGAGGCCGGCAGTTCGCCGGCCACGCGGACGGTGAGCCGTCCTTCACCGGCGAGTTCGGCGAGCCGGTCGAGCTCGGCCGTGGCCTCGACGTAGTCGCGGACGAAGATCGGGACGACGCGGACCCGGCCGGTCCCGTCGCCCTGGTAACCGCGGACGGTGACGACGGTGCCGCCGTCCTTGACGGCGGGGAGCACGACGGCCTCCAGCACGGCGGCGTCGACGAGCCCGTCGACGCCGCCCGGGTGGTGGCGCCGGACCATTGCGGCGAAGTCGTCCCCCCGCGGCACAACTTCGTCGGCTCCGCACTCGCGGACGAAGGTCTCGTCCTGCTGGGCGGCGTCGGCGACGACGACCAGCCCGGCCTGCTTGGCGAGCTGGACGAAGTACCCGCCGACGGTGCCGGCTGCGCCGGTGACGGCGACCGTCGCGCCGGCCGGGAGCGCCAGCGTGTCGAGTGCGAGCCGGGCGGTGAGCCCGTTCATCGGGATGGTGGCGGCCTGAACGTCCGAGAGCCCGGCCGGGATCTTCGCGACCGAGCGTGCCGACATGACGAGGTCTGCCCGGTAGCCGCCGTGCGCACCTGAGGGCACCACGATGGCCATGACGGCGTCCCCGATCGTGAACGGGCGGTCGACGGCGGGGCCGATCTCGGTGATCACGCCGGCCACCTCCATGCCCGGCACCCGCACCGCGTCCGCCTCATCCTGCCGCGGACGAGAACGGATCATCGCGTCGGCCGGGTTCACCGTGGCACTGCTCACCCGGATCCTGACCTGACCGGGACCGATCGGTTCGGCCGCCAGGTCGAACTCGCCGAGAGCGTCCGGTCCACCTGGCCGCGTCACTCCGATTGCTTGAACCATGGTCGTTCGTACTCCTTGTTCGTTGCCGCCTGGGTGGCGATGGGCAGGGCCGACCGCGCCGCTGACGAGTCGCGGCGTGTGGTCGACCCGGTTCGGCTACGGCGATGTGGGGGCGTGCAGACCCTCCAGCAGCAGGCTGCACACCTCGTCGAGTTCGGCGCCGACGCCGGGGTTCTGCCATTCGGCCGCGTGGGCGAGGTGGTTGAACTTGGCAGTGGCGTTGAAGACCACGTGGGCGGTGGCCGCCGCGTCGTCGGTGCGGAGGCTGCCGTCGGCGGCGCCGTCAGCGATGATGGCCGTCAGCTGGCCCAAGAGGTCGGCGACGTGGTCGGTGGCGACGCTGCTGTGCGCGGCCGCGAGGATTCCATAGGCGGCGAACAGCTCCGGGTCCTCGCGAATCTTGGCCTGCTTCACGGCCAGGACGGCGTGCAGCCAGGTACGCAGTCGCCGCACCGGCGGGACCGCGCGGTCGGCGGCGATGACGGCGAGGGCGTCGCGGTTGCGGTCGAGCCAGCGCCGGGTCACGGCCTCGCGCAGCGCCTGCTTGGAGGCGAAGTGCTTGTAGACGGCGGCGTGGCTGACCCCGAGTGCCCGGGCGACGTCGACGACCGTTGCCTTGTCCGGTCCGTGGCGGCGCAGGATCTCCTCGGTGGCCGCCAGGATGGCGTTCGCGTCCAGCGGGGTTCGGGCAGGCATCAGCGTCCGCCGCCCGTTCGCTCGCTGTCCAGCAGCGCGAGCAGGGCGGGGGCGTAGCGTTCTCCCGCGGCCGCCCCTCGGGGGACGGCCTGCTCGATCGCGTCCAGGTCGTCCTCGGTCAGCCGCAGCCCGGCGGCGCCCACCGCCTCGGTGATGCGGTGCGGTCGGCCGGCCCCGACCAGCGCGACGATGTCCTGGTGCACGCGCCCCTGCGCCAGCACCCACGCGATCGCGAGCTGTGCGACCGTGACGCTGCGGGAGGTGGCGATCTCCCGCAGCCGCTCGACCAACGCGAGGTTGGTCTCGATGTTGCCGGCGGCGAAGCGGGGCAGGTGCCCGCGATGCCGTGCGTCGCCGGCCGACGGCCGCCACGTCCCGGTCAGCATTCCTTGGGCGAGCACCCCGTAGGCGGTGACGCCGATGCCCAGCTCGCGGCAGGTGGGCAGGATCTCATCTTCGACGCCGCGACTGAACAGTGAGTACTCGATCTGGACGTCGGTGATCGGGTGCACGGCGTGGGCGCGGCGGATCGTCTCGGCGCCGACCTCGGACAGCCCGATGCCGCGCACGTAGCCCTTCTGCACCATCTCGGCGACGGCGCCGACGGTCTCCTCGATCGGGACAGCGGGGTCCAGCCTGGCCGGGCGATAGATGTCCACGTGGTCGGTGCCCAGCCGCTGCAGCGAGTAGCCCAGGAAGTTCGGGATCGCGTCCGGTCGGCCGTTGATGCCGCGCACGCTGCCGTCCACACCGAACAACGCGCCGAACTTCACGCTCACCACGGCGCGGTCGCGATCGGCGGGTCGCAGCGCCTGCCCGATGAGCGTCTCGTTGTGCCCCATCCCGTAGTGGTCGGCCGTGTCGATGAACGTGATCCCGGCGTCGAGCGCGTTGCGAAGCGTCGCGATGCTCTGCTCGTCGGCGCTGCGTCCGTACGCGCCGGACATGCCTGCACAACCGAGCCCGACCGCACCCACACGGACGTCGGCGCCCAAGGTTCTCTGCTCCATGCGAGGAACGCTAAGCGGGGTTGGTAACAGATGTCAAAACTTGTAACTTGCTACCCTGGCCGTTACGGGCCCGGAGCGTGGCGGCCTCTTCGAGTCCCTGGTGCAGAGCCGGAGCGAGCTCGGCCCTCCGCAGGATGACGGAGGCGCCTGAGTACGCCCTGCTCATTCCCCTTCACGGGAGAGTCCCGAGCCGGTGACCAGGGCGTCGCCCAGTTCGGAGCGCAGGTAGAGGACCGAGCGGCCGTGGCGGGCGCTGGCGAGCAGGCCGGCGGCCCGGAGGGTGCGAAGGTGCTGGTTGACGGCCGAGGGGGTGACGCCCAGGCGGCCGGCGAGCTCGGTCGAGGAGGCGGGGGCTTCGAGCGTGGTGAGCAGCCCTGCCCGGGTGGCGCCCAGAAGGTCGGTGAGCACCGCCGGGGAGGGACGGGGCTCGGACTGCCAGAGCGTGCCGGCGCCCCGGGTGCCGTACATGACCAACGGGGGCTCCGACGGCGAGATGGGGGTCGTGGGGGCCCGGCTGAAGAGGGTCGGGACCAGGGTGAGGCCCTCGCCGCTGGTCGAGCGCCGGTAGCGGGCGTCGCTGATCAGCCGCATGCGTACGACCCCGTCCTTCAGCTGGACGCGTTCGTTGAGGTCGGCGAACATCGCTGCCAGGCCGTGGGCCGAGATGACCTGGCCCCGGTGGACCACGTCGGCCTGCAGGACCGCCCGCATCCTGGGCCACCACGGCGCGAAGCAGGTGCGCCAGTAGTCGCGCAGCGCGTCCAGGATGCGGGCCGACGGGTCGCCGCGCAACGGCTCGGGGAGCCGGGGGTGGACGGAGCGCAGGTCGTCGAGCACGCGGCCGGCGGGCACGCGGGCCAGGGCGGCGAACTCGTCGTCGATGCGGGTGAGCGGCGCGTGGGGGCGGGGCGACAGGTAGTCCGGCGTCCACATGTCGTCGTTGGTGAGCGCATGCAGCAGGGGCACGTCCAGCGTGGAGCGGACCTGCTCGGTGCGGCGCAGCCAGGGCAGGTGCACCGGGTAGCGGCCGGGGTCGCGGAACGTGCGCAACGACAGCGTGAGCTCGTTGAGCGGCGAGATGGCGAAGCGGACGTCGGCGACGTCCATCCCCGCGAGCTCGTATTCGATCAGCCCCGCCATGAAGCCATACGCTACATCAATTGGCGACAAAGGCCCTATCGCGGGATAAAGGCCCCCGTGATCCAGACGTTCTTCCCCAGCGACCGCGTCGCCCGCTCGCTGACCCTCAGCACGATGGCGTTCGCGCTCTCCAGCGGTGTCTTCTACACCGTCAGCACGCTGTACTTCACGCTCGTCATCGGGCTCGGCGTGCAGACGGTGGGTCTCGGGCTGGGTATCGCGGGCGGCACCGGGGTGCTGGCCTCGTACGCGGGAGGGTGGCTGGCCGACCGGTTCGGCGCGCACCGCGTCCAGACGGTGGCGACGGGGCTCAATGGGGTCGCGCTGCTCGCCTACACGTTCGTCTCCGACGCCGTCGTGTTCACCCTGATCGCCTGCATGGCGGTGATCATGCGTTCGGTGGGGTCCTCCTCCAAGCAGGCGATGCTGGCCCGGTGGTACCCCGGCCCGGAGCGGGTCGAGATCCGGGCCCGGATGCGGGTGGTCACGAACGTCTTCATCGGCCTGGGTACGGGCGCCGCCGCGGCGGCGCTGCTGATCGGCACCGCGGTGGCCTACCGGGTGGCGATGGTCGCCGCCGGGGTCCTGCTGCTGGCGGCGACCGTGCCGCTGGCCGGGCTCGGGCGTCAGGTGCCGGAGCTGGCCGCCAGGATGACCGCCGTCAGGCAGCGCGCCGCGTCCGGCGGGCCTTCGCCGCTCAGGGACCGTACGTATGTCGCGAGCGTGGTGTGCAACGCCGTGGTGGCCATGCAGTTCGGCCTGCTGACCGTCGGCGTGCCGCTCTGGGTCGCCACCACCGACGCGCCCACCGCCATCGTCTCCGTACTGCTCGTCCTCAACACCGTGGTCGTCGCCGCGCTCCAGGTGCGCGCCTCACGTGGCACCGACGACGTGCGCCAGGCCGGGCTCACGGTCAGGCGCGCCTCGTGGCTGCTCGCTCTCGCCTGCGGCCTGTACGCCCTGGCCGCCTTCGGGAACGTGATCGTCGCCTGCGTCCTGTTCGTGCTGGCCGCCTTCGCCCACACCATGGGGGAGATCCTGGGCGAGGCGGGCGGCTGGGGCATGGCCTTCGAACTGGCCGACCCGCGCAGCGCGGGCGCCTACCAGGGGCTCAGCCAGACCGGCTACGCGCTGGCCGCCATGGTCTCGCCGATCCTCGTCACCACCGCCGTCGAACACCGTACGGCGGGCTGGCTCGCCCTGGCCGCACTCTTCGTCCTGGCCGGCACGGGCGCCGCCGCGGTGGCCAGGCACGCTGCGTAGCGGGCCCCGACGGCGGTGGGCAGTTCGTCGGCCCGGGCCCGTCATGAGGCAGGGGCGGGTCGATGTTGACGTAGGTCATGGTCGAGCGTGGACCCTTGCAGGTGGTGTTGGCTCCGGGCGGGCTCCGGCGGGCGCCTGGATGCTCAGCCCGAGCTCACCCGCGATCATCAGGGCGTAGTGGCCCGCCAGTACCTTCTGCCCTTGCTTGATGGGATGTCCTTTCTGCTGTGTGCCGGCAGGTCCTCCACCGCCCGAGTTCCCACTGCACCCGTCGGGCTCTGGTGCGGGGTCGCATGGCTGAGCTCGGCCTTCCGGCACGACCATCGCGCCGCGAATCCGGCAGAACACCGGGCGTGCGGACGGGGCGGATGCCGCACGTGCGTATGGTAGGAAAAGTCGCTTCAGCCGGGCGACACCCTGCTCGTGCTCGTGGACCGCAAACAGGGCATCGCGCTGGTCGACAACGACACGTTCAAGAGCTTCGCGGCAGGGGTCCTCGCCGTGCAGGACGATGCGCACACCGATCCCGGTCAGGAGACAGACCGGTGACCGGCTACCGGAACCCGTTTGCCGGGCACCGTGAGCCGTTGCCGCCCGAGCTGGCCAGAGGCGGCTTCCGTCAGAGGTTCGCCGAGTTCGACGACGTGCGCACCAACTACGTCCGCGGCCCCGAAGCGGGCGCCGGCGGGCACGACGGCCGGAGGCGCGCTCGACCCGCTGCGTCCGCTGCTGGGAGGGGCGGAACTGGCCGACAGCGTCACCGTGGACGCGCACGAATGGTTGTCGGCGCCCATGGGCGCGGGCATGTTCCTCACGCCGCACGCGGCAGCCCTCTCGCAGAGCTTCCACGCGACGACCTCCTACATGCCCGCCGAGACCGAGGACGCTCCCGACCCCTACACCACCAGCGTGCAGTGGTCACGCCGCTTCGCCGGCCTGAAGGTCTTCCTGGCCCTCGCCGTCGCGGGCAGGCGCACTCATGCCGCGCAGCTCGAACGGGACGTACGGCTCGGACAGCTGCTCGCGCGCCGTCTCGCCGACGACGGCTGGACGCGGATCAACGACACCCCTCTGCCCGTCGTCTGCGTGGCGGCTCCCGAGGCCGAGACGGAGGGCCACGAGAGCAGCGCCGTCTGGCACGCCGCCGTCGCCGATCACGTGGTCGGGAGCGGCGCGGCCTGGCTCAGCACGGTCCGGCTCGCGGGGCGAGGCCGGAACGGCCCGCCGCCACGGCGGAGCATGAGTCACCCGAGCACGCGCTCGACCACCCGCGTCGTGTCAGGCGTGGAATCCGCAGACATCGGGGTCGCGGTGGGCCGGGGCCGAAGGCCAGGCTGTGCGCCGTCGTGTCATGCGGTGGCCGTACCGGACCGGCCCCCTTCGTCCAGGAGGGTGTTGATCATTTCCTGGAGGCGGTCGCGTCCGATGTCGCCGAGTGCGCTGGTCAGGACTTGGGCGAGCTTGTCGAAGGGGTCGTCCGTCGGGAGCTCCTTCACCTTGTCGGTCAGCTCCTGCACGCTCCACAGCCCGTCCTTGTGGATGTGGCCGCCGAGGGACCAGCCGTGGTTGACCGCGACGGTTCCGCCTCGTACCGACAGGACCTGGCCGGTGAACGGGCAGGCCGCACCGGCCAGGTAGGCGGCGACAGGCGCGCAGGCGGCCGGGTGCAGCGGGTCGAACCGGCCCGCCGGTGGCTCCTCGTTCATGGCGGGGACGGCGAGAGTGAGGCGGGTACGGGCCATCGAGGGCGAGATGCAGTTGACCCGCACGCCGTACCGGCCGAGCTCGAGGGCGGCAACCATGGTCAGCGCCGCGACCCCGGCGTTGCCTGCCGCGTAAGACGCTTGCGCGGGCAGAGGGTTGAGCAAGCCGGAGCCGGAGGAGGTGTTGATCACGGCGCGGTCGGCGCGGACCCCGGCCTCGTACCGGTCGCGCCAGTGGCGGGCCGCCCAGCGGGTCACTGCGAAGGTGCCCTTGAGCTTGACGGCCACGACGTCGTCGAAGTCCTTCTCCGGCAGGTCGGTCAGGCCCATGTTCCGTTCGATGGTCGCGTTGTTGACCACTACGTGCAGGTCCCCGAACGAGTCGAGGGCCGTCTCCACCATGCGGCGGGCGCCGTCCCAGTCGGCGACGCTGTCGGTGTTGGCCACGGCGGCTCCGCCGCCGGCGATGATCTCCTCGACGACCTTCGCGGCCACGTCGCCGTCGCCGCCCGTACCGTCGATGGCGACGCCCGGGTCGTTGACGACGACCTTGGCGCCCTCGGCGGCGAAGAACAACGCCTCCTCTCGGCCGATGCCGCGCCCTGCTCCGGTGATGAGGACCACGCGTCCGTCCAGGCTTCCCATGTTGTCATCCTCCATTGAGTGCAGTCACTGTATTGATTCAGTGTATGCATAGCTACAGCAGATGAAGTAAAATGACCGACATGGTGGAGAAAGCAGGTCTGCGGGAGCGCAAGAAGCAACGCACCCGGCAGGCATTGACCGAAGCGGCGATACGCCTGTTCGAGGACAGGGGCTACGACCAGGTGACCGTGGCCGAGATCGCCGACGCCGCGGAGGTGTCCCCCCGCACGTTCTTCCTCCACTTCCAGACCAAGGAGGACGTGCTCCTGGCCAATGCCGACGTGCGCGTCGACCTGGCGCTGGAGGTCATCGCGGAGCGCCGCGCCGGTGAGCGGCTGCCTGAGGTGCTGGTGCGGGCGATGGATCAGATGATCTTCAACGCCTGGGATCACGACCTGCCCAGCGGGCTCGCGGCATTGCGGGCCCGGCTGGCGGCGTCGGAGCCGTCGCTGCAGGCCCGGCTGCTGCAGCGGTACCTCACCGCGCAGGCCGAACTGGCCCCGGCGTTGCGGCGGGCCTTCCCCGACGACCTCGACACGACCACGGCCTCCGCGCTGGTCGGCGCCATGGTGGGCGCGGTCGGCGCGGCCGCGCTGACCGCCCTGCAACGCGGCGGCGGACCCGACGAAGTACGGGACGCCATGCGGCAGGCCATGGCCTTGGTGGCGCGATCCGTCACCTGACCGGTGATCAGCAGATCCTGGCCGCCCGCGAGCCGGTGCACGCGCACGATCCCTGACAACCGACGCGCGTGCTCCGGGTCACCGGTCAGTGATAGGACATGTGATAGACGTACGGGACCGCCCCCTGGTCGAAGCGGACGAAGAACACGTCGACCAGGCCCGGCCCCCAGGACGCGACGGCTGGAGCGCGCTTCTCGTCGAGGGGTCCGGTGGCGGTGTGGTCCAGCGGTTCGGCAGGACGGTCCCAGCCGTGGCCGCTGGTGTTCCAGCGCCGATCGACCAGGCGCCCTCCGGAGTTGTAGAACACGTGGAGCGACCCGAACCGGTCGGCGACCGCTGCCGGATCGCAGGTGAGAGAGTCGCCCAGGTCCTCCTCCGCGCCCCGAGCTCCGGCGTCCAGCCACTGGTGCATGAGATGGTTCGCGGGGGATCGGTAGAAGACGTCCAGCCGTCCTTCGCCCCAGGACGCGGCCGTGGGCCGCCCCTGCACGGTCCCGCCCCAGTCCTCCTCGCCGGACCAGGCGCCACCGCTCCAGCGGCGGTGCAGGAGGCGGCTGCCTCCGCTCGCGGTGGTGTAGAACACGTGCAACTGGTCCGACGCGGGCCACCCCACGGCGCAGAGCCCGTTGATCGTCCCCCAGCCCAGGTTCTCGGGCGCCGTCCACGACTGCCCGTTCCACCAGCGATGCCAGGGGCCCGTCCCCGGGTGCGCGTAAAGGAAGTCCAGATGCCCCGGGCCCAGCGAGCTGAGGGCCATCGAGCCGATGGCGGAGGAGTCACCGCTCCCGTCGCCCGGTCCCGCCGGCCCCGGCTGGGACTCGAACGCCGCCCCGGTCCAGGCCACCCTGGCGATCTTCTTGAAGTCCGCGAACGAGCTCCATGCCGCGTCGATGCGGTTCGGCCCCCATGAGACGGCGGTCATCGCCGGTAACGGGACACCGTGGCTCATGGCGATCCCGCGCCGTTCCGACCAGCCCGGCAGGTGCGGCATCGGAGCCGGCGCCGGGACGACCGTCGCCGTCGCCCGTACGTCCGTGAAGGCCCCGTGCGGGGCGATGGTCCGCAGCATGTACGTGTAGTCGCCCGGCCCGCCCACGTGGTCGGTGAACCGTCCCGGGTCCGAGGCCCCAGGCGAGCTGAACAACCTCACTTCCGGCCCCAGCCGGACCACGAACAGCTCCCGCACGGCCGCCGCGTTGACGCGGTCCCACGTCAGTTCGACGGCCCCGCCGATGTTCCCGACCGCGCGGAAATGGCCGGCGGGCGGCGGTGGCGGCTCCACCGGAGCGGTCGCCGAGGGCAGGGTACGCGCCTGGAAGCTGTTGGCCGCGATCACTCCTCCCGGGTACACGCACGCCACGATGAACGTCATCTGACGGTCGCTGGGCAGGTTCGTCCAGGTGTACCGGCCACCCCACCCGCCGACCGAGGGATCGGCCGTGAACACGGCGAGGTCGACGTCGATCGTGACCCGCAGGTCGAACGGGTTCGTCCAGATGCGGTAGCCCAGCGGCGTGTCGCCGTTGGGCACCCAGGTGCTGACGACGCTGTTGGCGTTGCTCGACCACGGGCCGAATGTCGGGGCCACCTGAACCATGACCGTGCTCCCTTCTGTCGGACGACCGGACCTACGGCAGGTGGGGCATCGGTGCGGGAGCCGCCAGGTCCGGGATGAGGCTGCGGACCTTGTTGCGTGCGCTCTCGGCCGTGCCGTTGGAGCTGTTGGCGATGACGGCGAGGAAGCACTCGTCGTCCCCCTCGGGGACGATCACGATCGTCACGTTCACCTGGTCGTTGCCGCCCAGGACGAAGTACTCGTCGCCGGCCGGGTCGCTCCAGACCTCGTACCCGGCCGTGCTCAGCGCGGTCATCGCCTGCGCCCGCGCGGCGGCCCGCGTGTAGTGGCGGCGCATCGTGCCCCAATGCGTGTCCATGGATTCTCCTGCCCGACAGCTGTTGATCTTCTGGAGTCGTTCCAGAACCAGTCTCCGCCGCCGGACGCCGTCCGGCATGAGTAACGCCTACTCATTCGGACGGCGTCCGGCGCCGCGGGCACCCGGCGACAGGCTCACCAGGGTGGACGGGAACCCACCGTCGAACAGTCACCCCGCCGGCCCCACTGCGGGCCGTCAGGCTCTCGGGGTGGTGATGGTCGTCGGGTCCGGGGCGTCGCAACGGCACGTACTTCCCGCCCCTTCGCCGGCACCTGGTGGAGGCCCGCCCGGACACGCTGCGCCTGCGCTGCCCGCACCTGGCGATCTTCGGCGGCGCCGACCACCGGATCCAGACGAACGGTGGCACGAGTACGGCGCCGGGCTGTCTCGACACCGTGACCAGATGGATCAAGGGCTGAAGCAGCGGTCAGGGCCGGCGATGAGGCGACCTTGTCGCCGGCCACAGGTCGTAGGCCGGGTTCGAAAGGACATCCGTAGCGAGAAGGGCATCCGCTGGGGCGGACGACCTCTCCGATCCGCAGACTGAAGCCCACCCGACCTGGTGATCGTTTCCGGTTGCAGCACTAGCGATCTTGTCTAGCGGGTCGAAGGCGGCCGACCTGCTAGGGCTCAAGGTCGGTGAGTGGCTCGGCTGACCGGAAACGTGTGCGTTCACTGGATGGAAACCGACATCGCGGCGAAAATGTCAGCGACCTGATCCGTCACCGTCGTGGCCTGGAACGGTCTGCTGAAGGTTCTCGGCGAGCGGGACAGCGTCGCCCCACAACAGTTCCTGAAGACAGCCCTCATCTCCGAGCCGGCGGTGACGCCACCAGGGCGGCTCGGTGAACGGGTCCTGCTGGTCGCCGCCGGTGAGCTGATGGCTCGTGTCGCGAAGCACTGTCAGAATCATGTTGCTCGACAGAAGTAGCTCACCGACCACCTGACGATTGCCGGAGCATGCCACCCTTTCGGATCGACGTACCGGAGCACGTGCTTGCTGACCTGCGAGTACGCCTGTCGCGTACCCGGTACACCAAAGTCTCGGACCGCACGCGATGGAACGCGGGGGCCGACCCCACGGACCTGCGTGCCTTGCTGGAGCACTGGGCGGACGGCTTCGACTGGCGCCAGGTCGAAGCCAGGTTGAACAAGTACTCGCAGTACCTGACCGACATCGATGGCCAGCGGGTGCATTTTGTGCACGTCAAGTCTCCGCGACGCGGCGCGTTGCCGTTGGTGCTCACCCATGGGTGGCCGAGCTGCTTCGTGGAGATGCTGGCCGTGGCCGACCGGCTGGCCGCCGACTTCGACGTGGTCGTCCCCTCACTGCCGGGTTTCGGGTACTCCGAAGCACCCCGCGGGCCTTTCACCGGGCATCGGGTCGCCGAGACCTGGCAGCACCTGATGACCACGACCCTCGGCTACCAGCGCTACGGCGCGTTCGGCGGGGACATCGGCGGTAGCGTCACCCAATGGCTCGGCGCCCTGTTCCCGGCCAGCGTGGTCGGGATCCACATGACCTCCGGCAGCCTCACCGCCGGCATCGACTCTTCGGCCGTGAACCCGGACGAGCGGATCTACCTGGAGGCCGAACAGGCCTACGACGCCCGGGACGGCGGCTACAGCGCGATCATGCGAACCCGCCCGGACACGATCGCCGCGGCGCTGACGGACTCACCGGCAGGGCTGCTGGCCTGGATCGCCGACAAGTACCGCGACTGGAGCGACTGCGAGGGCGACCTCCAGGCTCGGTGGGAGGCCGACGACTTGCTCACCGTGGCCACCCTCTACTGGGCCACCAGCAGCATCGGTTCCTCCTTCCGTCCCTACTACGACCATCCGCACACCGGACCCCGCCCACCGATCACCGTGCCGACCGCGATCACCCTGAGCCACGAACCCCTGATGGCAGGCTTCCCCCGGAGCCTGGCCGAACGCGCCTTTCCCAACCTGCGACACTTCGCTCGCCCCGACCGCGGCGGACACTTCATGGCCCACGAGGAACCGGACTACCTGGCAGAACAGCTCCGAACCTTCTTCCGGCCCCTGACCTGAACCCGGGTTGAGCAACGACGCCCCATCGCAGCCGGCCCGCGGGTTGCCGGACAACCGGGAGACCAAGCCTGGCTCACTACCGCCACTCGCTGTTCCGACTGCCAGTAGCAGGCCCCTGCTCCACGAACCGGGCGAGGACCCACAGGCCCAACTGCAAGAACACCATCAGCACAAGGACGAGCAGCGTCACCGGGAACGCGACGCCGCAAGGGCGGCCGCAGCACCCATCGGATGGCCTTGGCCAAGAAACGGAGCCCATCCGGACCGGTGATCACGAGCATGAGGGCCAGCGTTACGGGTCTGAGGAGGATCTCCGGCCACGAGCGTCCGGCCTCCCATTGGGCGACTGCGCCGATGACGATGACCACCCACGCCGCGATGACCAGCGGCCAAGAACGAGCACCACGCCGCCGCGAGTTCCCGACCTTGAGAGCCGGCACGACCGGGGAGACAGCCAGCCAGAGCGCCACCACCCACGCCCCAAAGGCTGACTGCCCCAGCCCTCGCGGGGATTCTGCCCAGGCCAGAAAGTCGGTGAGCGGGAGCGCCACCAGCAGTACCGCTCCCATCACGACTGCGGCAGTCTGAGCGTGCGTGCGATGAGCTACTGAGGCGTATGGACGTCCCCGCCGACGGCACCGGCACCCCGGGGATTCGCATCCTCGCCGCCGCGTCCGCCGCCGCCCTCGGCGGCGGCGTCATCGGCACGGAGGGTCGGTGATCAGCGCGTCGAGCCGCTGCTCGACGATGTCATGGCTGCCTCGTCTGATGGGGCGGCTGGGGGACGAGGACGATGCGGTCCTCGGTCCCGTCGGTCCACGCCTGCGCGACCTGGGGGAGAGGTACGGCACGGGCCCGCACGTCGATCGCGCCGGCGGTCACCGCTGAGGCCAGTTCGGGCAGCTCGGCGAGGATGTCGCGGGCAGGGACCGAGCCGATGCCGCTGCCGACGATCTGCAGGCGGGCCGAGCGCAGTGCCGCGGACGGGATCGGCGCACTCTGGCCGGCGATCGATCCGATCTGGATCCAGGTCAGCGGGACGGCGCGGTCGGCGCGGGCGGTGAGCATCGGGATCAAGGCGCCGGCTGCGGGCTCGCCCCACACGTAGTCGATGACCACGTCGACATCGGCCGCGCGGCTGATCTCGTCGAAGGTGATCGTCTCATCGGCTCCAAAAGCGGTCAGCGCTCTCAAGCGGGTGGCGTCACGGCCTGCGGCGATGACGTGGGCGGCGCCGAACAGCTTGGCGATCTGGACCGCCATTCGTCCGGCGTTGCCGGTGGCGCCGAGGACGAGGACACGCTGACCGGCTCGGAAGTCGACGCGCCGGCGCAGCGCGACCCAGGACGACATGGCCGGGTTCATCGCGGCGGCGATCCGCACGGGGTCGACGCCGTCGGGCAGGATCACGCTGCGACGCGGGTCGATGAGGGTGCGGTCGGCGAACGTTCCCAGAGTTGTGTCGTCCAGGACCACGTAGCGGAGGTTGCCCTCCTTGTCGCGTACGACGCCGTCGACGCCTGGGACGAGCGGGTACATGCCCTTGCCGGAGTAGTGCGAGCCGTTCGCCTTGGCTCTGGTCAGATGGTGCAGAGCGGCCGCGAGGACCTCGACGACGAGCTCGTCGTGGCGTTCCGTGGGGTCGGGGTGGTCCTGATAGACCGGCGGAGCACCGGCTTCCGGGATGACGGCAGCATGCATGGACGCCTCCTGAAGATGGTTGGTATTTCCAACTATCTCCAGGATGGTTGGAAATGCAAACCATGTCAACCGGGCCGTGTGATCGACGCCGCATCCGTCGATCACCCGATGCGGGATCGAGCCGCGAGGCGCCCTCGGGCGACCGCGATGCCAGGCGTCCACACCTCGGCATGGTTGGCATTTCCAACCATGCCGGACTAGCATGGCGGCATGACCGTCGCCGACGACGTCATGGACGCCCTCGTCCGGACCACCTTCGAGGTGGCCGGCGTACTGACCCGCATCGGTGGCGAGCATGATTTGTCGCTCACCCAGCTGCGGGTGCTCGGCATCCTTCGCGACCGCCGCCTCCGCGTCACCGACCTGGCCGCCTACCTCGGTCTGGACAAGTCCACGATGTCCACCCTCATCGCCCGCGCCGAGCGCCGGGGGCTGCTGACGCGCGGCAAGAACCCCGATGACGGCCGGGTCGTCGAGGTGTACATGACCCCGGCCGGGATCGAACTCACCGAACGCGTGAAGGACGACATCCGGCGTGCCCTGACACCGGCGACCGGTCGGCTGGATCCACAACAGCTCGGTCAGCTCGCCGACCTGCTCGACGTCGTCTCGGCCCGCTCGTCGCGTGCACACGCCGAACCGGACCCGGCTGCCGCGCGCTGATCACCGAGCAGGGCCACGGCCAGTTCCCGCCGTCCGCGACGTTCGCCCGACGGCGACGCGCGGGGAGCTGGGCCCAGATCCTGACGGCGGCGGGGACGCCGCCGGGAAACACATCTGGCGTTGAGCAGGGCCGCGGAGTGCCGGCCGAGGTGGTGACCGTCGGGCAGCGGGGCGACAATCCCCAGTCCATCACGGTGCTGGGCGGAATCGGGGTTGCGCGCATCTCCGGCACCCGTCCCAGGACCCTGCCGGACCGAGTCCCGCACCGAACACCGGATCCCGTCGATCAACAGCCGCCTGCTCCACTTCGGCGGACGCCCCCTGCCTGATGCGGCAGGCAGATGCGGCTCCAGCGCCGCCCACTGCGCGTCAGTGAGGTCATGCCGCCTCGTCACCACCACGCCGGCCACGAGGTCTCCGGTACTTGGCTCTTCTTGGTCGTTGAACCAACTGCCGGAAACCTCATCCTTTGTCGATCACCGCCACGCCGCAAGCCTCAAAGATCCTTATGAAACGCCATCGGCCGCCGTCCGGGCTCCGGGCCGCAGGACCGGCAGCCCGGCCCGCAGCCGGTTCAGGAACTCGTCGACGTCCAGGCAGCGGTCCTCCGCGTCGACGACCTCGGGCACGAACGCCTCGACGATGCTGTCCCCGACGGCGAAGTCGGCGTCGTCGTCATCGTCGTAGTTGTCCACCCAGCGCCCGCCTGGGGCGTACACGTCCATCGCGTGGTCGTAGTCGATCACCCAAGGGGTGTCGACGATCCCGGTCCGCAAAGAGCCGTGGTTGTACCAGCCGTAGACCAGGTGGGTGAAGGCGCCGTCGTGGATGTAGATCTCCGCTTCGCCGCCCTCCAGGGTCTCGGCCTCGGTGTGACCGCCGACGTACAGGCCGGGCCGGTCCTCATAGAGCGCGATCGGGCCGTTGACCTTCAGGTCGCCGGTGACCACGATCAACTCGACGTCGCCGCCGTGCAGTTCGTTGATGGCGTGCAGGAAATCCCCGTCGAGGGTGAGGTCGCCGTCGAAGAACAGCACCTCGTCGTAGCCGGGCGACGCTCCCGCACCCTCGAACACGGCGGACAACGCGCCGCCCAGGCGGGCATCGGCATCGGCATAGGGCAGGGACGCGGGGAAGGCGGATATCGGCATGGGGAAGAGCGTAGGTCCGTGTACTGACAATCCGGCGCGCGCGACAGGGTTGTGAAACACGGCCTGAACCACAGTGAGAGCTTCCTGCACGGCGGCCGACCCGCGCCTTCAAGCCCGGCTACGGCACCGCCTGGCCCAGCGTGGAAAGGACCGCGCCCAGACGGCCGTCCAGAGACCCGCTGAGTTCCAGCACCGGGGTGTCCTCCCAGGCGCCCAACGGGTCGTCATAGACCAGGTCCAGCAGCGCATCGTTCACCCGCGAGCGAAGCCCAAGCATCTCCGCAGCCGGCAACGCCCGCTCCGTCTCCGCCGTGACCGGCGTAACGACCAGCAGGTCAAGACCCGCAAAGGCGGCCCGAAGCCCTGCGGTTCCGGCCTCGCCCGACGGATCAGCGCCCATCGCGGCCAGGTACGCGAGGTAGTCCAGCGGCGTCCGGTCAAAGACAACCCCGGCCGCCGGCAGCGGCGAGGTCATGCTCCGCACCGAGCGTGCGAGCATGGCCCGGTAGTCCTCCAGGGACGGCGGGAACCCGAACTCGTACCCCTCCTCCTCAAGAAGGTAATACGGCTCGTCGACCATCACGTGGCCCGGCAGGTTCTCACACAGTGACTCGACCAGCGTCGTCTTCCCGGTCCCGTGCGCGCCGGAAATTCCGACTCTCATCCGCGGCTCCCGCTTCCCGCGAAGGCTGCCGCAGCGATCGTACGACCACCCAAAGACTTCTCCCGCGGGCACAGCAACGACAGTCGCCGAAGCCGTAGCAGAACGCTTCCGCAGACAGGAGCGCGGCCCTCGCGGACATCATCGAGCCGCGTGCGGCCAGGACTGCGCCGATGATGAACCACACATGGCGCGACAGCATGCCGGCGGCGACGCTCTCGGCCTGCCCCTTGGGGCGCCCCTTCTCCCATAGGGGACGCATGCGCAGGATGTCGTCATCCCGGCTCCGATGGCCGACCCGGATCATCCCCGCCGTGCTCACCAGGAGCAGAGCGATCCTGATGAGCCCCACCACGGTGGCGGGGATGGTCGCCGACGCCCGACACGCCTTCCAGGAGCTGCCAGCCGCCGGCCGGGTTGAGCGCCTTTGGCCGTGGCCCTTCGGATCCGGCTCGTCGCCGTCGGTGACCCACGTTCTTCGCCGCCGGGACGTTTGTCGCGGGCGGCCTGAGAGACGTCGTCCGGGAGACCCGGCCGACGCGGCGGCCACCTTGGCGACCTGCCGGGACAGGCCGCGGTTGATGCGGGCTGCAACGGCCGAGCAGGGTCTTCGGATGGGGCGGTTGCGCCGTCATGGGGCTGATGAGGCGGATGTGGCCCGATCGAGGACACAGTCCTCCCTACCCCATCCGCCCGCGCCGCGATCTAGGTCTCTGCCCCGCCCTCTGTCTCACCAGAGGGCAACTCATCCGCTGTGGGAAGCGGTGACTGTTCATCTTTCCTGTTCAGGAAGATGGGGATGGCTGACTGAGCAATGGCTCGGCGTTGCTCTTGGGAGCGGCAGTTCCGCAGAGCGATGCGGAAGGCCCACGCCGCGAGCGTCAAGCGCAGCAGCACTGGCAGAGCTAGGACTATTGCAGCAACGGTGAAGCCAAGATTCAGGGCCCTCTGCCCTGCACGCGTGGGCTACTCATGTGGGCAGCGTACGTCTGGATCGGATTGCCGAGAAGCGGTCCGAGAACGCCTGACAAAAGAGATCTCTGGTGTGATGTGATCTCTCGCTCGGCCACAGCGAGAGGTCAAGGCACAACAGAGATCATTGTGATGGGCGCTCCAAGAGCAACCGTCCGCGCCATCCCTGCAGGGAAGCGGGGTGCAGCGGGCGGGCCAGGGCGGCGGGGGCGAAGGCGGTGGTCATCTGTCGAAGGCGGTCCGGGGCGGCCGGCCCGGTCACAGTGAGGCCAGGACGCGGATGCGGTCCGCGGTGACGCGGCGGGCGATGTCGGTGGTGTGGGCGATGAACTCGAACTCGTGCGGAACGCCCTGGTGCAGGTGGAACGCGACCTCGACTCCCGCTCGGGCGAGCCGTGGTGCGTAGCTGAGGTCCTCGTCGCGGAAGATGTCGAGCCGGCCGACTCGATCGACGCAACGGGGGCTCGCAGGGGTGTGCTGGGCGAGCACGGCGCCCGTACCGAGATCGTCACCCTCGACACCGGCCCCGTCACGCCGAGCGCCCGGTTCGATTGCCGCGGCCGGTCCGGCGTGATTACGCTGGATCGTTCCTGAGAATGGGTGAGACCTAGGAGTCCGCCGTGCCCGTTCCCTGGTTGTCGGCCGTGCTCGTGGGCGTCGCCCTCGTGCTCTCTGTGATCCGGACGCGGGAGCACGCCAGGCGTGCCTCGCCGCAGAACGTCCTGCTGGAGATCGCGCTGCCGCCCCTGGCCGCGCTGCGGCTGCATCGCGTGGCGGCGGCCGTCCTGCTGTGGACCCCGCTCACCTTCCTGATCCACGAACCGGTCGACCTCCTGTCGGGCACGGGCGCCGCGGGCACCCTGGCGGTGGTCTGCGCCGGGTTGGCGCTGGGCGCCGCGGGGATGCCGCAGATCGCGCTCGGGGTGGCGCTGTGCCAGGCGTTGTGGCTGCCCGGCTCGCACGTGACGATGGTCGTGGCGCTGCCGGTCCTCGCGGGCTACCTGCTCCGGCTGGTGCACATCGGGCCGCAGTACTGGCGGGGGTACACCTCGCTGCTCCTCCTGCTCGACAGGCAGGGGGCCGTCATCCGGGGGAGCACGCCCGCCGAGTGGTTCTGGCACGGGATCCAGGCGGTCGTGGCGCTCGCGCCGCTGGCCGGTGCGGCGCTGCTGCCCGCCCCCGGTCTGGGCTTCGCCGACGTGGCCGCCCGCTGGTCCGGCGCGCTGCTGACAGGGGCCCAGCTCGCCGTCGGCGCCCGGCGCATGCGGACCCTGCCGAACCGGCGGCTGCGCCTGGCCGCCCGGGGCGGCGACGCGCTCGGGACGGTGTCCTTCGTCGCCATCGCGGCGAGCCCGGCCGGCGCCTGGCTCGCCGGACGCTGGGCGGGCATCCCGTTCCTGACCGGGTTCGCCGGCGGGGCGCTGCCGGCCGTGGTCGCGGTCGGGCTGATGGTGGTGCTGGAGTCCGTGAAGGACCGTGACCCGATGCGCGGGCTGCCGCGATGGGCCGTCGTGGTGAGCTTGGCGCGGGCGCCGTTTCGCGAGGGCCTCGCGGCCGTCTGCCTGGCCCTGCTGCACCCGTCGCCCGGGCTCGCCCCGGCTGCCGCCGTGCTGGCCGCCGCCGAGTTCGTCGTCCTGTGCGGGGGACGGAGCCGTACGTTCCTGGACCACCAGCAGGTCCGGCACGCCGCGTCTTTCCTGTGGTTCGACAACGACCGGGCGACGCTGCTCGGCGGATGGCTGCACGACGCCTTTCTGAGCCGTCCGGGCCGTCCGGATTTCTCGCTGCCGCGCACGTTGGGCGGGCTGGCGGTGCTGTCCGTACAGGGATGGACGGTGCCTGGGCAGGCGCCCGCGATGGGCGCCGCCCCTGAGCTGAGGCGGCCCCTGACCGGGATGGCCGCGACCCGGTGGACCGACTTCGCCGCGCACGCGCTCGATCTGGTCGAGATCGAGGTCGTGCCGCGCTACCCGCCCCAGCACCTGCCGGCGCTGCGACGGGGGCTCGCGGTGGCGCGGGCCGAACTGTGCTCGGCGAGGGCGGCCGTCCTGGAGCTGGCGGGGGAGCCGGGCGAGGCGCTCGGCCAGTGGCGCGCGGCGGCGCTGCGCTACCGGCGCATCGGCGCGGCGGTTCACGAGCTCGTCGCCCGGCTGATGGCGGTCCGGCTGCTCGCCGTCTCGCTCGGCAGGCCCGCCGACGCGCGCCGGGAGCACGCGCGGGTCCGGCTGCCGGACGCCCCGCCGCTCGCCGTACAGAGACTGGCTGGCCTCGCCGCCGCAGCCGCCGAGGGCGGTCGGGTCGTGGCCGGCGATCGTCCCGTGGACGCCCGTGCCGTGCGCGCGGCCCTGCGCGGCGACGACGGCCTGCCGGAACCCGACCTGCGGCAGTGCATGGGGCTGGCCACGCTGATGGCCCGCGCGCAGGAGCGATCCCCCCTCCCGGGCGGCCCGCCTCGGGCGGAGGTCCACCGGTGATCCCCGTTGAGCCGCGGGTGCGGCTGGTCCGGCTGGGTTACCTGGTCACCTCGCTGGCGCCGTTGCCGGCGGCGGCCGTCGCGGCGGTGTCAGGCGCGGGGCAGCCGGTGCTGCTCTACGGGGTCGCCGCCGTCATCTCCTGCTCCTACCTGCTGCAGTACCGCGCATACCGGGTGCTCAACCGCTATCTCGCCCTGAGCCGGCTGCTGTGGGAGCTGGTCATCACCGGTCTGGGCATCGCCGCCGCGGCGGTGGCGGGCGGGTGGCTGGTCGAGGCGTGGCGGGACCATCCAGGGCTGGCGGGCGGGGAGTTCTGGCAAGCACTCGCGATCGTCGTCCTGCTCCAGGTCGTCTCGCCCCTCGCGTACGCCAAGCAACTCGGGCTCGTGGTGTCCCTGCTGGCCGGGCCGGTACGGCTGCTGGCCGACAAGGGCTACTTCCTGTTCTGGACCGCGGGGCTGCTCCATCCCGACGCCGGGCTGCTCCGGCTGGCCGGCTGGCTGGCCCTGCTGCAACTGCCGCTGTCGTGGATGATGGCCCGCGAGTCGGCCGCGCCGCACTGGGCGGCCCGGGTCAACGACGCTCACGTCCTCATCGACGCCCCCCGGGAGCACCGTGAGCGGATCGTGGGCGCGTGGCTGTCGGACTCGGTGCTGCGCCGCGGCGGGCCCGACCTGTCGTTCGTGCACACCCTGCTGGACCAGGCGCAGCAGTCGGTCGTCCGCACCGAGAACGTCGTCCTGCGGCTGATGGGCCTCGACGCCACCGCGTCCCGGCCGGGGGAGACCGCGCTGGAGTGGATCGACGCGGCCGCCGGGTTGCTGGAGGAGGCGCGGCGGGCACTCGGCCCGGACGGCGCGCGGCCCGCTGCCGGGCGGGCGCTCGACCTGGCCGAGGCGCACGCGGCGCAGGCCAGGGCGGAGATCCGCTTCGTGCTGGGACGGCGGGAGGAGGCCCTCGCGTCCTGGCGCAGGACGTTCCAGCTGTGGGCCCGCCACGGGCTGCACGACCTGCGCGCCCATCACCTCATCACCCTGACCGGCGGCCGGAGCGACGGACAGTCGATGCAGGTCATGAGCCCCGAGGACGCGATCACCGAGCTCGAACGCCTGATCGACGCCCCGGAGCTCACGCCGCTGAGCCGCCGCCACGCCATGCTCGCCTCGTCGGCCCGCCACGCCGAACTGGACCGGCCGGACAGGGCCGCCGAGCTGGCCGCCGCCGGCCGCCGCATCCGGGTACGCCGTGCCGACATGCGTACCCACATCCGGCAGAGCGCGGCGGCGGGCACACGTCCCACGGCGATGCACGCGCAGCGGCAGTGGGACCTCGCAATGATGCTCGCCACCAGCACGGTGATCATCCACGACGCCTACGGCCCGACCCAGCTGCTCTTCCTCGGGACCCGCTTCTGGCCGGAGAGCCGGGCCAAGGAGCTGATCGTCACGGGCATGCGCCTCTGGCGCGCCGGCCGTCCCGACGCCGCCGAGGCCGCCCTGCGCGAGGCCGCCGGACTGCTGCGGAGCACCGGGCAGACGACCTTCGCGTACTGGGTGATGCTGCAACTCGGCAGGGCCCAGTACGCGCCCGCGCCGGCCCGCGCCTACCGCAGCCTGACCGACGCGCTCGACCTGCGGGAACTGCTGCGCGACCAGGTCCTGGACGCGCGGCTGCGCATGACGGCGGGCGGCTCGGCCGAGGGCCTGTACGCCGCCATCGTGCGCCTGCTGGTCGGCGACGGCCCCGGAGCCGACGCCGGAGCCGACGCCGGAGCCGACGGGTGGCCGCCGGGCCGGGTGGCCGCGGCCTTCGAGCTGGTCGAGCGGGGACGTTCCAGGTCCATGCTGGAGCTGCTCGGGGAGAACCTGCCGGTCCACGTCGGCCCCGAGCACGCCGAGCTGATCCGCGCCGAGGAGGCGGCCCGGCACAGGCTGGCCGACTGCCGGACCGCGGTCGGGACGGGCGCGCCCGGCGAGGAGGCCGTCATCCGGCTCAGGACGGCGCGCGCCGAGTTGCGTGACGTGCTGGACAGCCTGGCGGCGACCGGCGAGCGGGGCGCCGAGTACGCCCAGTTACGCCGGGGCGCGCCGCGCTCGTACGACGAGATCCGCCGCATGCTGGAGCCCCTGTGACCGCGCCCGCCTCCGCGACCCCACCCCGGCGGCCGGTACCGCTCGGCCTGGCCCGCGCCGGATACCTGCTGGTCGCGCTGACGCCCGCGGGGCAAGCGGTGCTCGGCGCGCTGCGCGGCCTGCTGGAGGTGCTCCCGCTGGTGACCCGCGGCAGGTACACCCCTCCCGGCTACACCCGGCTGGTGACCGACAAGGGCTTCCTGCTCTTCGCGCTCGGCGGCTTCCTCCGGCCCGATCCCGCGCTGCTCACGCTGGCGTGCTGGCTCGTGGCGGTCTCGGCCGGGCACCACTGGAGGATGGCGAGGACCGCGAGGCTGCCCCTGTGGCACCTGCGCGATCTCGACGCCCACCGCTTCCTCGACGGCACGCTGGTCCCTGTCCCTCTGGCGCGCCTGCACTGGCTGGCGGACCGGACGGGCGCGCGGCCGGACCTCGCGCTGGTCCACACGATCACCGAGCAGGCCGTCCGGCTCGCCGACGACGTCAGGAGCCGCGCGCTGCCGGCCGGAACCGTCGACCCGCAGGCCGCGCTCACGGCCGTCCTCGCCGCCCGGAAGAGGCTGACCGCCGTGTGGGACGAGATCGCCGCGACCGGCCGGCACGGCGCCGAGTACGCCCAGCTCAGAAGGGGAGATCCCGTGTCCTTCGACGACATCAGGCCGATGCTCGCCCCGGACGGCCGCCCATGACCACGATCCTGGCCGAATACCTGGTCACCGACCAGACCACCCTGCTGTTCGTGGTCCGCCACGACGAGGAGCAGCCGCACGTCGAGCAGATCGACATCACCCGTGCCCAGGTGGGCGACCTGGTGGCCCGCGGCCCGGCCGCCGCCTCCCCGCCCGCCGCGCTGGACGCGCTGGTCGCGCCGCTGGACCGGCACTGCCAACCGGACGACACGATCTGGTTCGTGCCCCACAACGTACTGCACTACCTGCCGCTGCACGCGCTGCGTCTGGGCGACGGCCGGCTGATCGACCGCAACCCCGTCTGCTACACGCCGAGCGCCTCGGTCATGCGCTACTGCCAGGCCAAACGCCGTCCCGACAGCCGCCGGGTCCTGGTCTACGCCGATCCGCGCGCCGACATGCCGCTCGTGCACGCGCGCGAGCAGGCCGCCGCCATCGCCCGCCTGTTCGGTGGCGAGGCGACGCTGCGCATGGGCGCGCAGGCTGCCGTGACGGCGCTGGAGAAGGACGCCGCGGACGCCGCGGACGGGTTCCGCGTCGTCCACCTGGCCTGCCACGGCCGCTACGACCCGGAACGGCCGCTGCGGTCGGGCGTCCTCCTGGCCCCTGACGGTGTCGACGACGGCGAGCTGTCGGCCGAGCGCATCCTGACGATGTCGCTGCCCGCCGACCTTGTGACGATCAGCGCCTGCGAGAGCGGCGCGAACGCCCGCCACCCCGGCGACGAGCTGATCGGCCTCACCCGCGCGCTGATCTACGCGGGGGCGGCCTCGGTGCTGGTCAGCCTGTGGGCCGTGGACGAGGTCTCGACCAGCCTGCTCATGCAGCACTTCTACCGCGAGCTGCTGTCCGGGACCGACAAGGCCGAGGCGCTGCGCCGCGCGCAACGGCGGCTGCGGGACATGACGGCCGCCGAGGTCGTCGGCCTGTGCGAGCGGGCCGCGTCCGCCGCCGGCGAGGACGGGCTCGATGCACGGCTGCTGCTGGAGGAGAGCATCGCGGACGTGCGGTTCAGGGCTCGCGACTACGCCGGCGCACAGGCGGCCTACGAGCGGCTGCTGCCGCGCGTCCCGCAGGACGGGCCCTGGCCGCTGCGACTGGAGATGGGCGAGACCCGCTCCCGGTGGGCCGCGACAGCCGCCGGGGAGCCCGCCGACTACGAGCGGAAGATCTACGAGGATCCCTACCATTGGGCCCCCTTCATCCTGGTGGGCGACTGGAGATGATGATGTCCGACGCGATATCCAATGCGATGTCCGACGCGGGGGCCGGCAGGGTGCCCGAGACGATGACCGACACGCTGTTCGCGCAGGCCGACGACGCCTTCGCCGTGCTGTCGCCGGGTTCGCCGGTGGCCGAGGCACGGGCGGCGCTGGCCGGCGGGCTGATCGGCGTGGTCAGGAACGCCGCTGGGCGGGTCGTGTCCACGGTGACCGAGGCCGACCTCGCGGGGCTCGACGGCTACGCGCTGCTCGGCACGGCGTCCTTGCCGCCGGCGATCGTGGCCGACGAGGACGTGACCTTCCACGAGTACGGGGCGTCCCCGGCGGTGACGCTGCTCGACGTGGGGGCGCGGGCCCTGGTGCTGCTCGACGGCGAGGAGGTGACCGCGGTGCTGCCGGTCGGGGCGGTGGGGGCGTACTTCGCGTCGGAGTCGTACACGCCGCCGTCCAACGTCATGACACCGCACGGCGGCGGCGCCGGCGGCGGGCTGGGACGGCCGAGGACGGGCCTCGCCCACGTGGTGTGCGCGGAGCCAGGCTGCGGGCGGGTCAACGAGCTGCCGTCGTTCAACCGGCGGCGGCTGCCCGCGTGCGTCAACCGCGACGTGCCCGCGCACACGCTGCGGATCGGGGTCTGAGTGCTCGGCGCCGCGCTCAAGGAGACGACCGGGCTGTTCGAACGCCGGTTCCTGCTCAACGCCCTGCTGCCCGCGCTCGTCCTCGTCGGGTTGTGCGGCGCGGTCGCGGTCGGCTCGACGGTCGGGCCGAAGGCGGGGCTCGCCGCGTGGAACCGGCAGGACACGCTGCTCAAGGCGCTGTACTCGGTCGCCTTCGTGGCGGCCGTGGTGCTGGTCGCGACCTGGCTGTCCGGTCTGAACGCGCTGCTGCTGCGCTGGTACGAGGGGGACTGGAGCCGCCGTCCCTGGCGTCTGCCGGCCGGCGTGGGCCGCCGCTGGCACTCGCGCGTCCACGCCCGGCTGCGGCCTGAGCGGCTCCCCGACTACCAGCGCCTCTACTCCGGCTACCCGCCGGACCTCGCCGAGGTCATGCCGACGCGGCTCGGCAACATCCTCAAGAACGCCGTCCTCCACCCTGAGGGGCGGTACGGGATCGACGCCGCGCTCGTCTGGCCGCGCCTGTACCCGCTGCTGCCCGCCGACCATCGGGCCACGCTCGCCGCCATCCGTGCCGACCTGGAGTTCTTCCTCACGGTCTCCTTCCTGGCCGGCCTCTTCTCCACGGCCTCGGGCCTGTTCCTGCTCGTCACCGGCGCGCCGGCCGGCCTGTTCCTGCTCTGCTACGCCGGAGGCGCGGCCGTGGCGCTGATCGGCTACGCGTGCGCGCTCGGACCGGCCCGGCTGTACGGCGAGCAGGTCAAGGTGACCTTCGACGTCTACCGGGGTGACCTGCTCAAACAGCTGGGTCACGAGCCTGGCTCGGAGGACGAGGAGTGGATCCTGTGGGAGGCGCTGGCCCAGCAGTGGTACCGGGGGGCGCCGGTGGCGGCCACCCTCCGAGCAGCCGCCGAGCTGGCGGGCGAAGTGGGCGAAGTGGGCGAGGTGGGCTTTTCGGAGAGGATGGGTGGGCGGCGGGCGTGGCGCGTGGTGCGCCTGCCCCTGAGTGCCTGGTTCGTGATCCTCACCCTCGTGGTCGGTGCGGTCGGCGCGTCGCTGCTGGCGTGAGGGCGGACCGCCGCCGGATCAGTGACCAGGTCGTTCTGCCCGGGGGCCGGCGCGTCGGCGCCGGCGCCCACCCGCCCGGCGACCCGGCCCCCCCAGGCCCGCCACCAGTCGTGCACCCAGCACAAAGGAACAGC